>JAEDGW010000049.1 GCA_016297325.1 Coprococcus sp.
TGGACGGTGCCCGGAAACTGATCAACAGCGCAAGCCTTGGTCACGAAATATCCATTCTCCTGAAGCGTCACCAGATCCCTGGCAAGCGAGGTCGGCTTGCAGCTTATGTAGACAAGCTCCTTCACGCCGTAGTTGATGATCTTCATCAGAGCCTTAGGATTGATTCCATCGCGGGGTGGGTCAAGGACTATGAAGTCTGGCTTCTCCTCGATATCATCTATCACCTTGAGCACATCTCCGGCGATGAACTCACAGTTGTCAAGGCCGTTCAGTTCAGCATTCATGCGAGCAGCCTCAACAGCCTCCTCCACGATCTCCACACCTATCACTTTCTTTGCAACCGGTGCCAGAAGCTGTGCTATGGTTCCGGTTCCGCTGTAGAGGTCAAATATGACCGCATCCTTTGTGTCACCCACATAGGAGCGGGCCTTGTCATAGAGTCTCTCCGCACTCTTTGTATTTGTCTGGAAGAATGAGAACGGCGATATCTTGAACTGCAGTCCCAGAACCGTCTCATATATATATTCTGTTCCGTAAAGCAGGTTCGTCCTGTCACTTATGACGGCATCCGCCATGGAATCATTTTCCGTGTGGAGTATTCCTGCGATCTTTCCCTCAAGTGGCAGCTCCAGCAATCCCTTCACATATACATCAAGATCAAGAGTCTCCAGATTCTGTGTGGTTGTCACCAGATTCACCAGCAGATCTCCATTTGTGGCGGAACGTCTGATGACGAGATGCCTCAAGAGTCCCTCATGCTGCATCTTTCTGTAATATGGAAGTCCGGCTTCCTTGCAGAATTCAACTGTGTATTTCACAATCTTGTTCAGATCATCGTTCACTATATAACAGTCCTCTATCTGCACGATATCATAGGTGCTGTTCTTCTTGTGAAGCCCCAGCGCAAGCGGGCCATCCTTGTACTCGTCGCCAAATGAGAACTCCATCTTATTCCTGTATCCCTGTGTGACAGGTGATGCGATTATCCCCTGCCATTCATAAGGATGGGCACAGGCGTCGATAACTCCGTCCAACAATCCCTTTACAAGTTCTTCCTTCACCGCAAGCTGATTCTCATAGCTGAGAGTCTGATAACTGCAGCCGCCGCATGCTCCAAAGTGCGAACACACCGGGGCGCCATCCTCCAGCTCCGACTTCTCCAGAACCTCCAGAAGTCTTCCATCGGCCTTTCCCTTCTTAAGTTTCGTGATACGGCAGGACACCTTCTGTCCCTTTATCGCACCTTTGACAGTTATCTTTCTGTCATCCATATGAAAACTTCCCTTGTTCGGGAATTCGTATGTGTCGATCACACCTTCAACTATGTCATGTTTTTTCATGCTCTTTCCAATCCTTGTCCTATTTTATATTCTGGTATCCTATCCCCAAAAACTCTCCCAGAAGCTCTTTTTCTTTTTCTTACCATATGGCTCAAATAACTCATCTGCCTCTGCTTCCTCGGACTGTACCGGCTTCGGCTCTGCCTTTGGCAGTTCATTTTGAGCAAAAAACGGCGTTCCGTGCTGATCAAAATCCAGTATCATGTATGTTCCGACATCGTTATCCCTCGGCAACGCCAGACTTCCAGGATTTACTATATAAGAATCCTTATAACTTGTCAGGTCTCTTCTGTGTGTATGTCCATACATCACAAAATCATAACCATTTTCATCTATCAGAGTCTCAAAATACTTTGTGCCGAGACTGACCCCATATTTGTGTCCATGGGTTATGAACGCCTTTTTCTCTCCTATAGTTACTTCCTCAAATATAGGCAGAGCCTCATTGTAATCACAGTTTCCACGCACCATGTGTATCTCACAGTCGAACAGATCGTGGACAAGTTTCTCATCCCCCTCCACATCGCCGAGGTGGATCAGCATATCCACATGTCCCACTATGTCATTTATCCGTGTCAGACAGTCACTCTTTCCATGCGTATCACTTATTATCAAAACCCTCATCTTTATTCCCTCCTTATGATGAATCGGCGGAAGCACCCGTGGCGCTTCCAGACTTCAATTATGCATTCTGTACTCTTCTTATGACATCCTTCATCAGTCTGAGTGCCTTACCCCTGTGGCTTATCTCATTCTTCTCCTCCGGGTCAAGCTCCGCTGTGGTCTTGCCTCTCTCCGGCAGGAAGAATATAGGATCATATCCAAATCCATTCTCGCCGCGCTCCTCGTAACCGATGATCCCCTCTATGGTTCCACGCTCAGTATACTCGCTTCCATCAGGGAATACTGCCGCTATAACGCATACAAACCGGGCTGTTCTCTCAGGATCAGGAACTCCGGCAAGCTTGTCTATGATGTACTGATTCTTTATGCGGTATGATGTGTCCTCCCCAAGGAATCTGGCACTGTATATTCCCGGTGCCTTGTCCATGTAATCCACCTCAAGTCCTGAATCATCGGCCAGGACCAGACATCCGCTGGCCTTGCTTATCGCCCTGGCCTTTATCAGCGCATTCTCCTCAAATGTCTTTCCGTCCTCAACTATATCGACGTCGATGCCAGCCTCTTTCATGGACTGTATCTCATACCCAAGATCCGCAAGTATCATGCGGACCTCTTTCATCTTGCCCTCATTGCCTGTTGCAAATATAAGCTTATCCATATATACGACTCCTTTCCCTCTAAGGCTGAAAAGTTTTCCGCAAAATTTGAAATGTTATCCACAAATACATTGCTTTATCCACGTTCAGCCCTCGTCTCCTGTTATCAACTTTATAATTTTATATAAATAAGTATCGCTTCTTTTTTTGTTTTATTTGGCAGTCCTGGTAAATGCCTTCAGGCACACATTACATTTTCTGTCCTTCTCCGCACTGTACCACTGGTTGCCATACAGACTTAAGTATCCCTCGCCATCTTTGATATCAAAGCTGTCCGTCAGTGAATCCGCATCATACTCTATAGCTATCGGGTACTTTGTGTCAGGTGTTGTTATATGTACAATAACCGCAAATTTGCTGCTGTCTGTAAGCTTTACCGCCTCATCCAGATTCACCGTGTAGTATCCGGCATATTCCATCTCCCCGGATGCCACAAGTTTTCTGTTTGCAAGGTCGCCCTCACTCTCAAAATCCGTGGTCACATACACCTCGTATGTGGTCTTTGCACCCGTGGCGTAAAATGACACTGCGGAGAGCTCCTCTCCCTTGCCCGCCGTATACACATTTGCAAAATATGCATCCTCACTGTCGAATCCGAGAACTCCGACCCAGCCCAGCTTGTCCGCCTGATATATCTTGTCGTAATTGTCCGCAGGCTCCAGCTTCGTGTACACCACGCTGGTCTCACATATATGGGCATCATAATATGATATATAGAAATATCCATCCTCGCCAAATTCAGTGCCCCAGCTATTCTTACATATGAACGCGCCGTCCTTCTCCGGTGTCTTGTTGAAGTTGTTCCTGCTGTAGTTGTCGTCCCATCCGACTATGACCACGTCATGGTTGATGCCCTCTGTGCCGTCATAATAGTATGAGCTGTGATCCCTGTTGTAATACTCGGAATCGCTGTCCGCATCCTGCATATCACTGTAAATGGCAGTCTCCACGCCGCCCTTTGTGTACACAGCTTCCTTGACCGCATCAAGGTCTTTGTCTTCTATGATCTGAGCCTCCTGCAGATGCTTCACCGCCTTGAGATCTGCATTGGTCTCATCGTCTCCATAAGGATCGTCCTTCTCAAGAACCGGTCCCTTCCAAGATGCAAGGTAGGCTATACTCATCCTGTACTGTCCACCCTCGAACTGCTCTATGCCAAATCCATTGTTCATGGTCATGTTATCCACAGAAAACTGCAGTTTTTCATCCGGCATGAGTGTCGTCTCAAGTGCGGCAAGCGATGCAAATGCCCAGCATGTGCCGGAATCTCCCTGATCCCTCACCTCGGTCACTCTGTTTTCCTTCCTCATGTCATACGATGCAGGAAGCGTGATATCCTCACCTGTCTTCTGAAGAGAAACCCTTCCCGTCTCGTAGCTGTACTCACAGGTATAATCAAGCGTATCACTTATATATTCTATAGGAATATACACCTCATCGTCCTTCTTCACAGGCGCCGTTCCAAGCTTCACATCATTTCCGTCAAGGGTCGCATCAGTCCCCCCGGTCACAAGGCGCACAACGCCCTCATTTTTCTTGATAATGATGCTGCCATTTGCATATTCATCCACTGTGCAGCCAAGCTTGTCCACAAATGTCTTTACAGGAAGCATCACATGGAGGTCCGAACTGATGTAAGGCATGTATTCCTCATCCTTCACATCACTGCCGTTCACCTTCAGCGTCAGGCCGTCCGTGTTATAATTCTCAGCCAGCTTTCCCGCAAATGCAGACGCCGCATTCTGTTCGTCCTCGCTCTTCTCCAATCTGCCCGCAGGCTCTTTTGTTCCATAATATGCCAGTGCCCCTATGGCCAATATAAGAACTACATATATCAGCTTTTTCAACTGTCTTCTCTCCTTCTTTTAGGTGGCTTAGGTCCCATAAACTGATAAAAATATGATTTTATCATTCCGTTGTATATCTTTCTGTTTTTGTCTGCTTTTCTTCCAATGTATTTCTCAGCGTCCGTATATGATGTTATCAGGAACATTGACCAGTCATCAAGATTCCTGTAGCTCTCTCCGATGGTCCTGTAGAGTTCCGGAAGCGCCTCCTTCTCCTCAAGTCGCTCTCCATACGGTGGATTCGTGATGATAAATCCGTACTTTTTAGGATTTCTCAGGTCCTTCACGTCTCTCTGCTGGAAATGGATGTGCTGCTCCACTCCTGCCGCCCTGGCGTTCTCCATGGCGCACTTCACCATATCTGAATCCAGATCATACCCCTGGATATTCATCTTCACATCGTGATCTATCAGATCATGGGCCTCATCAACTGCATTGTACCACAGTTTTTTGTCACAGATCTTTGTCCATTCCTGCGCCGTGAAATCCCTGTCCATTCCCGGGGCGATATGAGCACCGATCATGGCAGCCTCTATAGGAAATGTTCCACTGCCACAGAACGGGTCCACAAGAACTCTGTCCCTGTTCCACGGCGTGAGCATGATGAGGGCAGAGGCAAGAGTCTCTGATATCGGAGCCTTGCCCACAAGCTTCCTGTAACCTCTCTTGTGAAGCGACACGCCAGATGTGTCTAAAGCTATAGTGACAATATCCTTAAATATAAACACTCTGACAGGGTAGCTGGCTCCATCCTCGGTGAACCACGAAACCCTGTATGTCTTCTTCATTCTCTCAACCATAGCTTTCTTCACTATGGACTGTATGTCCGAAGGACTAAAAAGCGCACTCTTATTTGATGTCGCCTTTGATACCCAGAATTTTGCATCTCTGGTGAGATACTTTTCCCACGGAATCGCCTTTGTTCCCTCGAACAGCTCGTCAAATGTGGCCGCCCTGAAGCTGCCACATTTGAGCATGATCCTTTCTGCTGTTCTTATAAATACATTTGCCCTCGCGATAGCCGACTCGTCCCCGGCAAATGTTATCCTTCCATCCTCAACCTGGACTATCTCATATCCTAGATCAAGTATTTCCTTTTTTAATACCGACTCCAGTCCGAAATGACATGGAGCAATAAGCTCTATTCTACTCATCTATCAACCTTTCTTCCTTGAACATCAGCCTTGTACGGCAGCTGATGTTGTATATCATCTCTGTTTAGTAAGCGGTCCCCGATACTGCGAAATGCCCCCGATGGTATTTATCACTTTGTATCCATCCTCGCTCATGGCAAGTGCCGCCTTCATACTGCTGACTCCATGGGTACAGTATACCAGCAGATACTTGCTTTTGGGAAGAGTATATGCGCCCTCCTCTATCTGCTCAAATGGAATATTTATCGCCATCGGTATATGCCCTGAGGCAAATTCTTCCCTGCTTCTCACGTCTACTATGATTCCGCCTCTCGCGACAGCTTCGCGGATGATGCCTCTGATCGGTATGCTCGTAAAACCCATGCTCACACCCCCTTCATACAGACAAAAACACTCTTTCTCTTATATGATATGAAGGGAACACCGCCCTGGTCACAAATTTACCGATATTGTGAAACAATCAAGAAATCCCGGCAGGCGAAAGCCATTTCCGTCTGTCGGGACCTATAAATCACATTTATTTACTTCTTAAGCTGTGCAAGTCTCTCGGCAACCTGCTCTGACATCTCTGTGTACTTGGCAAGCTTTGCCTTCTCCTCCTCAACCTTTGCGGCTGGGGCCTTGTCTACGAACTTTGGATTTGCAAGCATTCCTGATGCACGCTTGATCTCTCCGGCAAGCTTTGCAGCCTCCTTCTCAAGACGCTCGATCTCCTTGTCGATATCCACAAGTTCCTCAAGAGGGATATATACAGCGGCATCGTGGATCAGTGTTGACACTGCATTCTCATCGATTCCTGCCTTGTCAGCCTGTACATGTACCTCGCTGGCATAACCCAGTGTGGCAAAGAAGCTCTTTGATGACTCAAATATATATCTCACATCCTCCTTGGCAGATACGACATAGACCTTTGCCTTTCTGCTAGGTGGTACGTTCATTCCTGTACGAAGGTTTCTGATGGCACGGACTGCTGCCTTGATAGTATCAACAGCTGCCTCGTCAGCCTCGAAGTTCCACTCATCTGTGTACTCAGGCCACTTGGAGATCATGATCGACTCCTCCTCGTCCTGAATATTGCAGAAGATCTCCTCTGTGATAAATGGCATGTATGGGTGAAGAAGCTTAAGCGCCTGGATCAGAACTGTCTTAAGTGTCCAGAGCGCTGCTGCCTTTGTCTCATCCTCATCGTTGTAGAGACGAGGCTTAACCATCTCGATATACCAGTCACAGAACTCCTCCCAGATGAAGTCGTATACCTTGGATACAGCGATACCAAGCTCGAACTTCTCCATGTTGTCCGTCATCTCTTTTGCAAGTGTGTTGACCTTGGAGAGGATCCAGCGGTCAGCTATTGTGAGGTCAGACAGCTTCACATTTGAGAAATCTGCCTTCTCCATGTTCATCATGATGAAACGTGTTGCGTTCCAGATCTTATTTGCAAAGTTTCTGGAATTCTCAACTCTCTCCCAGTAGAAACGCATATCGTTTCCAGGGGCATTTCCTGTGATCAGTGTCAGACGAAGGGCATCTGCGCCGTACTTATCTATAACCTCAAGTGGGTCGATACCATTTCCAAGGGACTTACTCATCTTACGTCCCTGGTCATCTCTTACAAGTCCGTGGATCAGCACATGCTTGAATGGGCTCTTGCCTGTCTGCTCAAGCGCTGAGAATACCATACGGATTACCCAGAAGAATATGATGTCGTATCCGGTTACAAGCACGCTTGTAGGATAGAAATACTCATACTCAGGTGTCTTGTCCGGCCAGCCAAGTGTTGAGAATGGCCACAGTGCCGATGAGAACCAAGTATCGAGGGTATCCTCATCCTGTGTGAGGTGTGTGCATCCGCATTTTGGACATACGGTAGGTGTCTCACGGCTGACGATGGTCTCACCGCACTCGTCACAGTACCATGCAGGTATTCTGTGTCCCCACCAGAGCTGTCTTGATATACACCAGTCACGGATGTTCTCAAGCCAGTGGATGTATGTCTTGTCGAACTGCTCAGGTACAAATGAAAGCTCGTCTGTCTTGATGATGTCAAGAGCAGCCTGGCCCATCTCCTTCATGCGGACGAACCACTGAGGCTTGATCATTGGCTCTACTGTTGTCTTACATCTGTCATGTGTTCCTACGTTGTGGCTGTGTGGAACTACCTTTACGAGAAGTCCAAGTGCGTCAAGGTCTGCCACCATCTGCTTTCTTGCCTCGTAGCGGTCCATGCCTGCGTACTTGCCGCCCAGCTCGTTGATGGTTGCATCATCGTTCAGTATATTGATCTCCTCGAGATTATGACGCTTTCCAACCTCGAAATCGTTAGGGTCATGTGCAGGTGTGATCTTTACACATCCTGTTCCGAACTCCTTGTCAACGTATGGATCTGCGATAACTGGGATCTGTCTGTCTGTGAGTGGCAGCTCCAGCATCTTTCCTACTATATCTGTGTATCTCTCATCGTCAGGATTTACTGCAACGGCTGTATCTCCGAGAAGTGTCTCAGGTCTTGTGGTTGCTATCTCGACAAATCTTCCAGGCTCGCCAACTACAGGATAGTTGATGTGCCAGAAGAAGCCGTCCTGCTCCTCATGGATAACCTCTGCATCTGATATGGAAGTCTTACATACTGGACACCAGTTGATGATCCTTGAGCCCTTGTAGATGTAGCCCTTATCGTACAGTCTTACAAATACTTCCTTTACAGCCTTGGAACATCCCTCGTCCATGGTGAATCTCTCTCTGTCCCAGTCAGCGGATGAACCCATCTTCTTGAGCTGGCTCACGATACGGTTGCCGTACTCTTCCTTCCATGCCCATGCATGCTTTAAGAACTCTTCACGGCCGATCTCTTTCTTATCTATTCCCTGCTCCTTCAGCTTCTCTGTAACCTTGACCTCGGTTGCGATGGCTGCGTGGTCTGTACCAGGCTGCCACAGTGCTGAGTAGCCCTGCATTCTCTTGAATCTGATCAGTATATCCTGCATTGTATTGTCCAGGGCATGTCCCATGTGGAGCTGTCCTGTTACATTTGGAGGTGGCATAACAATGGTAAATGGCTTCTTGCTCCTGTCAACCTCTGCGTGGAAATACTTCTTCTCCTCCCACTTTCTGTAGAGTCTGTCCTCTATCTGGGAAGGATCATATGTCTTCTCTAACTCTTTCATCTCATTCTTCCTTTCTATTGCTGCTGATTTCCTGCCGTCTGAAAACTCCGGTCCGGATTGTTTACTCCGCAGTTTTTGTTTCTTATGCACTACACAAAAAAACCGCCCTCCGGGCACCTGGCCAGAAGGGCGGGTATAATATCCGCGTTACCACCTTGTTTTGTATCTCATCTTATCCTATAACGGGAACGCCCCGGCATGACCTACTATAGTTTCAGCCATGCAGCTCAGAAGCTACCTTCACATGTATCTGTCAGGAAAGGTCTCACAGCTACAAACCTCTCTCTCTGTCTGACTACCCATGCTACTCCTCTTCGTCACAGCATTTGCTTTTATTATATTTGTGATAGTACAACATAGACCCGCTTTCCGTCAAGCACTATATCATCCTATCTGGTTTCTGAATTCATCCTTAAGTGCACTGAGGATCGAATCCATTCTCCTGTCATAATCCTCTATATCTCCGTGCATTCTGTTGTACACGGCCTTCTGCACTTTGTTGTATATGGACATCTCATGGACATCCTCCTTGGAGTCCGCCACCTCATTCATCAGGTCATCCAAAAAGCCCGCCGGCATTCCCCTCTTCCTTATCTCACGCTGGAGTGTTGCCGTATCCACAGTCACCGCCATGACGCAGAAATATTCTATGAGGGATTCGTTGTTCTTGTTGAGTGCAAATGCCCTTATAAAACAATTCTTTGCCTCCTCAAGCTGGAGGTTGCCCGCCATAGCAACGCCCTTGTTGTGGTATATATTTCCCAGGAACTCATCGTACTCGTCATGGGATTCCTTGTACTCTATGATATCGTCGTATATGGCATCAGCCTTGATGTAATGCTTGTACATCATGTAGCTGTCGGCTCTCTTCTTGTCAAGTTCATACGGCTTGAGTGTACGGATCCTCTTGCACTCGTTCATGAAATCCTTGACCTCGTCCTTGCTGTAGAATTCACCATATGTAAGTATCTCTACCATCAGATCCTGTATATACACATTCTTCTGGTTCAGCATATCTACTTTATCTGCCAGATCGCCCATGTCTATAGCATCCCTCAGCCATGCTGTAAGCCTGTCTCCCAGGTCATCCTTTCCCACCAGAACCATGTTATTGAAAATGTAGTAACACAATTCTTCGTAGGAGTACACGCTTATCTTGGTATTGAGAAATGTATACGGATTGTCCGCCGTTTTAGTTTTACAAATTATAATTCCACTCATATGTGTATCACCTTTTTATATATGTCACCTGCAGACATCTGCAAATCTATTTGTAATGCCGAGCTTTAAATCCGCATCATTCGCCCGGATCAAAATGCTGTCCCCTCAGATATGACGGTATGGTAAATGCTGGAGTTTCATCGGGATCCTCGTCGCCTGAATCACCCTCGTCGGAATCTTCTTCGTCGGGGTTTTTTTCATCAGAAGCATCCTCGTCGGACTTTTCCGCACCCAAATCATCCAAATCTGGGCTTGAAGCATCTAAGGCTTCATCGTCAAAATCTGAGCTTGAAGTACCTGCGGACTCGTCATCTGAATCTGCATCCGTAAGATCATCTTTCAGATCTGCTCTGCCCGGATCTCTGTATCCTGCTTCTGAATCATTCCTATCTTCTGACAAGGCATTTCCTTCATCCACAGAAACACCTGCCTCACCATCTGCACCTGACGATTCTTCCAAATTCTCATCTGCAGCATATATGTCATGTTCACTGTCGCCATCTGTACCTGTATTTTCTTCTGTGTCCGGATCTGCTTTGTCTGTTGATCCGGCACTTATCACATTTGCCGCAGGGACATCATCCGTAAGCGGCTGGACCGGTGAAGCCGTTCCATAGAACACAAGCGGCTCTTTCTCAGGCTCCGCTGTGTCCATAACCAGATCGTCGTCATTCACTGAGTCCACATCTTTTTTCTCAAGATCAGGTCTGTGTGCTGCCTTTGGTGCACCCGGGTCATCGCTTCTCAGCTCATCCGTATCGCCCTCGGCCGCCCTCACTATCTCGGCCTGTCTCTCCGCCTCAAGCTTCTGCGCACGTTTCCGCTTTATGGCAGCTATATCAAATTCTTTTCTGTATATCTTATTTGTACTTGGGTACAGACTTCCAAATCCCAGATCACGTATAACTATGGCTCCCTTGTCCGAACCATAATACTCCACCTCTATCGAGAGCTTTGTGGTCTTGTTCGGTCTAGCCGGAAGTCCATAGATCTCTACTGTCTCACGCAATTCTTCTTCAGTCAGTATGTCCTGATATACTATCTGTATCCTGCGTGTCGCATCCAGAAATACTTCTATCTTGCCCCTGGTGTTGAACCACTCAAGACCGCCGTAGGCTATCGGCCAGAATGTATTTTTCTCATCCATGAGATTGATTCCGATATTTGTCTTGACTGTCTCCTCGGTATCTATGAAATACCTGCTGAGTGACTCTGTATATATGCCGCCAAGCGACCTGTAACAGGCACCCTTCGTATATATATTCTGTCCTACAAATACTCTCCTGCCCCGACAGAGGACTGTGGCTGACTGTTTCATCCAGTTCTCCGCAAATCCTACGCCCGTCAGATATACCGACGACACGAATACCTGTGCCATGCTCTCACGCACCACATCGGCAAATGCCTCATCCATGTCCTCATGGTATCTTCCAAATCGTCTCATATTTATCCGGTCATGATAATCCGTATGTTCCACAGTCACTATGAGTGGATACTTTCTCGTCATATCTATTCTGTAAAAATCAAGACCGTTTCTTCCAAAATCAAACAGACCGACGCTGTTATTTCTGAGCGGCTCAGGCTGTGCAAATATATAGCAGAGGCCGCTGTCTAGATGACTTACTATATTGAACTGGTCATGTCCAAGTCTAAGAGCGGATCTGAGTCCTCTGACTGCCTGTATTATCTGCGGATCAGTATCTGCAACTGTAACCGTAAGCTTCTTGATCGTGAATCCACCTATCTGATCTGTGAACTGCTTTATATGGAGCACCATCATCTTGACCAGAAGATCACTGGCCTTGTACTCTCTGCCCTCCACATCGATTTTTTCCTTTCGGAGAGTCTTCTCATATATCTGATCCACCACAGTTCCGTTGTCTTCAAATCTATAGGCGGAAGCCTTGGCGCCAACACTCCATCCAGACAGGTCTATGAATTTATAGCACTCTCCCTGTGTATCTCCTATTCTCTTGTGATATGCACTATAGAACATAATGTTAGGAAGCATATAAGTGTCCTTTGCCTCCTTGTGATACACAGACTCCGGCTCATGTGTATCGGCATTATAATAACTAAGCTGTGTATATTCCGGTCCAAGATCCAGACCAAGATACAACTGTGTGTCAGCCATATCTGTTTCCTCCTTATGAAAAATCACAATAACATCAGATTTGCATCAAAGAAATGGCTGTTGTACAGGTATGTGTCCATATCCTGTATCAGCTCATGGTCATTTCTCTTCTCCTGGCTTACCAGCATGCTGTTGATCAGTTCAAAACTGCTGTTTCCCTCTTTGTGGAAATTCTCGTTTTTCAGTATGTCGCTCTCAACAACAACGGATGTTCCGACAACCCCGTCGATGGAATATATCAGGGACTCTCCGTGGAATACCACTACTTCCTTCACATATACTCCAGGGATGATCTCTGTCATCCTCTCTGATTTGTAGTTCGCCATACTGCTGCTCTCCTGTCCAAAGCTGTAGCTAACCCATACCTGTCTGCCTCTTTCGCCCTTGAAGATCACATATGTCTTGAACTTCATGTCACCAGGCAGTTTGACAAATGCCTCAAATTTTCTGAAGAACGGAAGTATCTTGCCGAACTCCACGAACTGTTTGACATTTGTCTTGATCCATTCCCTCTGCTCCTCGCTGTATCTGCCGCTTCTGTTACTGAAATAGTACAGCAGGCTCATGCGGGATATCTCATCTTTGATATTGTCCCTGCTGATCTCCCTGTACAGATCCTCCATTATATTTGAAGGTATCTTCTGATCCTTGATAAAATACTGATGTGCACAGTATCTGAGGAAAGCCTTTACAACCATTCCCCTGCTTCTTCCGCGGTAGTACACCTCAAATATATCGTAGATCGACTCTATATAACCGTCCGCAAACATCATCTGTGCAAGTATGTTCTCGGACAACATATCGATATTTCTGTAGTTTGAATTCACTGATTTGAAGAGATTTGCCATCTCCTCAAGCGAACCATTGTAATTGTTTATGAGATATGAGAGTATCTTCTGTCCGGCATATCCTCTTCTGTATATATACACACATATGGATATGAGCAGTCTGCTCTCGTCATACCTCTTGTCATCTATTCCAAATTCAGCTATCTTGATGAGCTCATCTATGTCCACATCCACATAGCCAAATCTGTACATTCCCTCAAATGCCCTCTCATACATATCAAGCACGATATAGTATGTATTTATCCTCGACGCATATGAAGGATCGACATAATCCAAATCTATCTTGGAGAGATACCTGCCAAGTATATCAGCGTCAAAGTTCTCATGATAATACTCCACCATATGGGTGAGAGCTTCCTGGCGGACCTTATAGCTGACCTCCGGACACAGAACTATGTCTCTTGCAAGGTTGATCTCCTTTGCATCCCTGTGGGTAAATATATCTATGTCATTGTACAGGAAGAGCAGATATCTGTAATCCCTCGGGCTGTACTCATGACATACCTCCAGATAGCTTCTCTCATCAACAATACGCTCAAGCCTGTATGGAACCGTGCTCACATATCTTCCACCGCCTTCGTCCAGCATGGTGATGATCGCTGACGGAGAAAGGATCTCCACGTATGCCTCACCGTTCTCGACCGGCACCTTCACTTCACCGCCAAGCTCACTATGGGTCACAAGTATGTGTGTGATATTCTCGTTATCGCACACGAATTTTCTCTTGAATATAATGTTTATCAGCTTGCTTGCAAACTCCGGTTTGACAGTCTCAGGGTCAAGAAATTCGTCATATATGACCGTGAGGTCATCATTCACACGCCCCTGAAGAATCATCTTCTCCATAAATCTCTCTATGGCAGGCACAAAGTCGGTATACACAGCTTTCTGACTTTCTTTGTTCATGATCACGTTGGCATATATATACGCAAGCTCCTCGTCAGTGAGAACATTCTTGTAACTGAAATATCTGAGAATAGCTTCAGGTATCACATCATAATGCCTCTTGTCCATACTTCTTATAAAGCACTCATTCAGTCCCACATATTTGAGATCCTTCTCCGAGGCGTCGCTGTAATATACGTGATATTCCGGATCGTACATTTTGTTCTTTATAAGAATGCCGCATATCGCATCGAGAGTAGTCTTGTCGTGACGTCTGTCATATATCTGCTCCAGCATACGGAATGCGTGCTCATCGAAATTCCTCTGTCTGGAGGCCGTCTTTACAAACTCCACGATCACATCCTCTGACACAAACTCATTTCTCATGCCCCATCGGAGCGCTGCGATCTCAAGCGGAGCTATCTTCTTCATCATGAGAGGCTGCTTATTGAACATATCACATATCTCAAAATAAATGACCGGACTGTTCACGCCCTCATTGAAAAGCTTCTGTATATCGTCATAGAGAACCCATTTGTCCTCTGTATAATTCACATCCACAAAAAGGAGGATCCAGAAATAGAATAAACGATCCTTTTTGCTCGTCTCAAACTTCTCCCTGACCATCCTTGCGGTCTTATCTATGAGGAATTTCTCCCTGCGCAGGAGGGATTTGAGGTAGCTCAGATAGCACTTCTCCATATCCTCCATACTTGTGAAGTTGGCATCAGCATCTATCCTGAGGAATTCCTGCTCCACAAATTCTGTATGGCCCTCAAGTATCTGCATATGCAGAAGTCCCAGTCTGTACATACCATATTCCGGTCTGTATTTTATCAGCGTGTTAAGTGCTGACCTGGTCTCCGCTATATATTTGTTCAGGTCGATCTTGTCTGTTCTGAAATCGATGTATGCCCTTACGAGCGTCTCCTCGGCTCTCTTTATCGTAAATCTGGTCTGCCTGCTCTTCGGTGTCATCTTGACTACCTCAGGCTTCCTGATGCTGACCCTGATCCTCATATTCTGATATGTATTCCATATATAGATATATCCCGCCGACTCGCCGTCATGGATCTTCTGTGGATCTATCAGGAAAGTGAGCTCAAATGTGTTGCCATCGAAGCTGTCCCATTTGAGGACACTTGTCTCAGGTATGAGGAAATCACAGTCAGATGCTATCTTCGTATTGGTATATCCCCACGTATTCTTTGTTATAGTAACCGACGCACGTACCAGTTCAGACGGCATCTCCACCAGAAGATCGTTCTGTGCAACTGACAACGTGAGCGATCTCTTCTTGTGAGTATATACAAGAAACTCTTCCATGGCCTGCCCTATGGAGAGAGACAATCCCAGGGTGTCGTACACTCTCTGCAGCGTCTCATCCCTGCCGATAAATGTGCGCACGAAGTCCTCACTGCCAAATATGCGTATGGCATCCTCCCAGTTCTCCTCAGCGTATGAGGCAAACTGGAACAGATCTTCCAATTTCCTGTCTTCAACCTGAATATACGGTGCCACTATAGATATGTGGTATGGGATAAGGAATTCCCCGCCGTCCGTGATGATATTGATATGCCCCTTGAACGACTTTCCCTGCTCAAGTCCACGGGCATCAAATGAATAACTGACTTTATTCGTTTTTCCAACAAATGTATGGCTCTTGAAATCCAGTATATAGCGACTGTCATACACCATCAGCTTGACCGGACAGTCATTTGACGAGTTTACTGTAAATTCACCATCGTAAACTGTTCCTGCCTCTATATTCAATTCTATCTTGCTGACTGATATGGCAACTAAAGGTCTGTCAACCTTAAACTCACCACGCGCATACTGTTCAACTATTCCCTTCATCCTATGGTCTCCTGTATCTGCTGTATCGGCCCTGCTTATACGGCCGTCACCCAATCTCTTCCACTGCCTTCGGCTGTGTTGTTTTTGTCAATTTTTACTCATAACAGTTGTAATTTCTGCCCTCAATCAGTATAATTGACTGAAAGACATATATTTAGATTATAGCAAAATATTGTTCTTTTTTAAACAATATATATAGAAAAATAACTTAAAACAACTGCATTCAACTAAAAAAGAGGTTTTTTTATGAAAAAAGGGGTTATCAATCTTACGACCGAGAATCTCATCAGCCAGGTTGAGACTGTTCGGGCAGATCTCAACATGAATCCGCTGGGCATTCCCGGATCAGTCGTCAAAGCAGTGACTGACAGCATGAGTCAGTTATCGGTCTATCCGGATCACACATTGAAGAAATTAAAAGAAGCTGTTTCAGCCTACTCGGGGGCAGATATTGACAATATCATCATAGGCGGCAGTTCATATGAATTTGTCAAGATCCTGTGTGAATTCACATCGCCTAAAAAGGCCATACTCGTCACTCCGGGATCACAGAACTATGAGAAGCTCTTGTCGATGAACGGCTGCAGCATCACTTATTACTCAGCACCGGAAGAGGACGATTTCAACATGGATGTTGCCAACTTTATTTCCGGCCTGTCCGAGGACATCGACATCATATTCATATCCAATCCAAACGGAACAACTTCACAGATACTGGACACCGAGTCACTCAAGTTCATCGCCAAGATCTGCGATGCGAACAACATAACTATGGTTGTAGATGAGGAATATATGGATTTTGTCCAGAATATAGACGAGAATACAGCTATCCCGCTTGCAGCCAGATATGAGAATGTTGTAGTTCTTAGGAATACCACCAAGTTCTTCTCAGTTCCCGGCATCAGGCTTGCATACATGATCACATCGAATCCTGTACTGAAGAAAACTCTTGAGATAACAGGGCTTCCATTTGCCATAAGCAAACCAGCCGAGGCTGCCGGAATTGCCATGTTCTCTGACGAAGACTACATCAACCAGTCCAGAGAACTCATACACACAGAGCGCAGCCTTGTGTATTCAGCCCTGACAACTCACAAATCCATCAAACTGTACAGACCTTCTGCCAACTTTATCCTGGTGAAGCTGCTGAACAAAAAGGTTTCTGCAGGAGATGTTGTTGAACACTGTCTCGTCAAGGGGCTTTACGTCAGAAACTGCACAGACATAAAAGGACTTGACAACAGCTACATCCGTTTCTGTTTTATGAATCCAAAACAGGACGATCTTCTGGTCAACACCATACTTGAGATCGTATGATGTCGGACCTTATAAAGATGACTTAACAAGCGCAGCTTACAGAATAAAAATTTATTAAAGGAGATTGACTATGGAAAACATGACTACAAAGATCACATCATCTTACAACAACGCATTGGACATCAAAGTCGTACAGGGACATTTTGCAACAAACCATTCACACATCAACAGATACATCGACATGACCACACTTAAGAGCAGAAGAAAGATGGCTCTCGCAGCAGCCAAGTCAATGGCCACAGAGTATGTTGCAACCACCATCGTCGACACCATCGTATGCATGGACGGAACCGAGGTCATCGGCGCTTATCTTGCAAATGCCCTCACAGAGAACGGTATCGTATCAATGAACCAGCATCAGACCATATACATCATGACACCTGAGGTTCATTCTTCAGGCCAGCTCATATTCCGCGATAACCTTCAGCCTATGATCAAGGACAAGAATATCCTTCTTCTCCTCGCATCAGCGACAACCGGAAAGACTATCAAGCAGAGTATTGAGTGTATCGAATATTACGGCGGAACGATCTCCGGAATATCAGCAATCTTCTCAGCAACAGATACAGTCGCAGGACATGAAGTCCACTCACTGTTCAGCAAGAAGGACATCGACGACTATGAGTCATATTCCGTTGATGAATGTCCTATGTGCAAGGCCGGCAAGAAGATCGAGGCCATTGTCAACAGCTACGGATACTCGATGCTGTAATATTTCAATCAAAATTATACGGATTATAATAGATTGCATACCGAATATAAAAACACCAGCCGCAGAATTGCTGGAAAGCAATCCTGCGGCTGTGATTTTACTTATCTGAATATGTCACCTTGTCAGGAACAAATTCCTTAACAGCGTCAATATTCATAAAATCTTTGATCTCTACCTGATCTGTTATGCCATTATCTGCGCACCAGTTAGATATATCCTGTATATGATCGTAATCATCCTGCGTAAATCTGATCTCATATTCTGTCTCAAAGTTTTTTTCACCCTGCACCGCATCGGCCTGACCTGATACATACGCTGTCACAACTTCACCACCGGAACTGAAATATTCCAGTTCGACATCATTCTCTGTGAGTCCTCCCATCTCAAGTTCTTTTGCCCATATATATTCCTGCATCGTTCCCTTTGTCAGAGCGATTCTCTTTCCTTTAAGATCTGCTGCGGTCTTTACATCAGGATCTGATGTTTCAAACCACAATGTGTCCTCACCATTTACCACATATGCTGAT
>JAEDGW010000050.1 GCA_016297325.1 Coprococcus sp.
GATATCTTACTGCAAATGAAAGCTCAGGAGTTGGTCTGAGTGACTCAAATCTGTAAGCCTTTATTCCGTTTGCTGCCAGACACAGAGCTGCCTCCATAGAAAACTCTGGTGACATTCTTCTTGAGTCGTATGCTATAGCAACGCCCTTATCCTGCTTTCCTGCCTTTATTATATAATTTGCAAGACCCTGTGTGGCCTTACGAACTACATATATGTTCATTCTGTTAGTACCTGCTCCGATAATTCCTCGAAGTCCGGCTGTTCCAAATACAAGATCACAATAGAATCTCTCTTCTATCTCTTTCTCGTCGTCCTTGATCGCTAAGAGCTCATCCTTTGTTTCCTGACCAAATAAAGGATTGTTCACCCACTGCTCATACACGTCCTTGTAGTTATAATCACTCATCATTTTGCCTCCTGTGAAATCTATTGCTTTATGTTACCCATAGAGCATCTTACAAATGGAAAACACACACAAACCATCTGCAAAATACATCACAATTCAGTATCACGCGTCTAACCAAACTATTATCCACGCCCCAACATTATACTCTTAATTTGTCAGCTTGTGAAGTCCATAGGCATCGGAAATTTCACTCAAAATTTTGAGCTTTTCTTGGTCATCTTCGATAACTTTTTGCAATTTTTCTACAAGAACAGGTGATATATAGCTCTTTCTGGTGTTCATATACCTGTTGCTTATCTTCCAGAATTTCTCCGGAAAACTGTACATAAGGTATATAAATTCATAATCTTCCTGGCTCAGATGCATCATCTGACTGTAAGCACTCAGAATGTCTCTGGCCACATCTATATCATACTTGTTTTTCTCCATCGTTTTCCTCAGAAACTGATAGAGATCCATGAGCTGATACCCGACATGGAACCTGTCAAAATTCGTTGTTGCGATATATCCGTCACAGAACATGACACTGTGATAATTGTACGAACCGTGGCAATAGCCGATCCATCTCTCATCACATTTGAAATGCCGGCAGTACAGCTCCAGACACTTCTCAGCCTGTTCGTAAAAGTAGTCAAATGACTTTATGTATAGAAGTTCAAAATCATTTTTCTTGTTCCTGTCCCTTATAAAATTCCTTATCCTGCGGAGCTCCCGGACCTTCCTGTCCAGATTGCCGGGCATTTTGAGGAGGGGTCTTGAACCTTCCTCTATGTACAGTTCTCTTCCGGCCTTGTGGAGCAATGCCAGATTGAGCACAGCCTTCTCCAGATCTCTTATGTTTGAGGAGCTGCACTCCCTTCCCTCAAAATATTCCCTGCACACGTATGGATTCCCGTATCTGTCACACGTGACAAGCTCATCCTCCACGTTTGGGACAACACGGTCTATGTAGCAGAAACCCTTCTCATACATCTTGTCCTTAAAGTCTTTCTCCTGCTGCAGCCTCTCATCAGTCCCACTCAGTGAAGCGATCTGTCTGATCCCCTTGTCCGTGCGGAGTATGATCGCACCCCGCCCCCTGCCAATGCTCTCGATCTGCATATCATACGCTTCGTATACTTCACCCATCTTTTCAGCCAAACAAAAACCCCCTCCTACAATTATCTTTTAGCCTGCTAAATAATTGTATGAGAGGAGGTTGATATTCATTCTTAAGTTGCCTAATTTTATTAGGTGTTTTTATGACATATTCTTTACCTGTTCCAGAAGATATTCCCTGTCGTTCTTTTCGGGGTCTTCTATGACCATATCAAGCAGATTCTGAAGTATATCTCCCATATGCGGTCCCGGTTTTACTCCAAGCTTTATGAGATCTCCGCCATTTACCTTGAGATCCTTGATCCTTACGCAGTCATCATCCGCCACGATCTCTTCATATCTCTTCTCAAGAGCTGCAAGCTGGCTCTGCCTCTCCTCCAGCTTATAATCGCTCTGAGCCGCCATGTCGGCCTTCTTGATCTCGATTATATATGGGAAGAATTCCTTTCCCACCTCGCCGAGAAGCTTTCTGATGGTATTCTTCTTTGGAACGCATCCCATACCAAAATCATGCCATCTGACCAGCTTACACACATCCTTGATAGTGTTGTTGTCAAACTTCAATCTCTTCAAGACTTCCTGTGCCAGTGGAACGCCCGCGATCTGATGGTCGTAGAAGTGGTCTATTCCATTTTCATCCACAGTATGCGTGGACGGTTTTCCTATATCGTGCAGCAGAGCCGCCCATCTCATGGTGACATCCGCCCTTATATTCTTCACAGCCTCGATGGAATGCACTCCCACATTGTACCTGTGGTACTGGTTGTTCTGTGGCTGCTCCATCATCCTGTCAAATTCAGGGAGAATATATGAGGTTATACCTGTGACATACGCCTCAAGCAGCTTGTCCGGGTGATCTGATATGAGCAGCTTTGTAAGCTCCACCCTGATCCTCTCAGCACTTATATCCTTCAGATACTGTGCCTGAATGATCATGGCTTTCCTCGTATCTCTCTCTATATCAAATCCAAGCTGTCCGGCAAACCTTATGGCTCTGAGTATCCTCAGTGCATCCTCGTCAAATCTGTCCCTTGCCACACCGACAGCCCTTATGACCTTGTCGTTCAGATCCTGCACACCGCCAAACATATCTATGATACCCTTGCTGTGGCTGTACGCCATGGCATTTATCGTGAAGTCTCTCCTCTTCAGATCCTCCTCAAGGCTTGCTGTGAACTCCACCTGGTCAGGTCTTCTGTGATCGCTGTACTCACCGTCTATCCTGTAGGTCGTGACCTCGTAGCCCTCTTTTCCCATCATGACAGTGACCGTTCCATGTTCTATGCCGGTATCCACAGTTCTCCTGAATAGCTCCTTCACCTGTTCCGGTCTGGCAGATGTGGTGATATCCCAGTCCCCCGGAACTCTTCCAAGTATGCTGTCTCTCACACAGCCGCCGACTATATAGGCCTCATAGCCCGCCGCCTCAAGAGTCTCTATTACGTTGTTTGCTCCCTCTGGAATGTCTATTCTCATATGTCTTCTCTCCGCATCTTTGTCTCATATTTTCCTATTGTCTGCTCATACAGCTCCATACTCATGATCACCATGTCTCCATAACCATTCTTCGTCACATATATAGGTTCATCCGAACCATGGCACATTTCAGATATTTCGGAAGTATTTTTTAATTCCTTTATTGGTATAATCTGCGGCATATCAATTCACTCCTTCTATATACTAATCAGTAAGCTATACACCATATTTGTTAATTTATTGTACCATAATTATACCATAATACAACCACAGCTTTGTTGAGTATTACGTGTTATAAAATATAATAACTCCCCCAGCATGTCGCTGAAGGAGTTATTATTATCACTTATTATTTATCTTTATCCTAGTATGCTCTTCCGAAGTATACCATCTTCTTGGCTGGCTTGCCGCAATGTACACATACATCTGACAGATGCTCCTGTGCAAATGGCATACATCTTGTAGAAGCTCCTGTCTCGTCCTTTATAGCCTCCTCACAAGCTGTCTCGCCACACCACATAGCCTTTACAAAGCCCTGCTCGTTGTCGATGATGTTCTTGAACTCATCCCAATTAAGAGCTGCATGTGTATGTGAATCTCTGTGAGCCTTTGCTCTCTCGAACATATCCTTCTGAATAGTCTCAAGAAGCTCTCCAACCTTTGTATCTATCTCGTCAAGTGATACTGTGATCTTCTCTCTTGTATCACGGCGTACCAGAACTGCCTGATTTGCCTCGATATCCTTTGGTCCGATCTCAACTCTGATAGGGATACCTCTCATCTCCTGCTCTGAGAACTTCCATCCTGGGCTCTTGTCGCTGTCATCAACCTTTACTCTGAAAGCTCCAAGCTTCTCACGGAGCTCTGCTGCCTTCTCAAGCACTCCTGCCTTCTTCTGCATGATAGGGATGATCATGACCTGAGTTGGAGCAACCTTTGGAGGAAGCACAAGACCTGAATTGTCTCCGTGAACCATGATGATGGCTCCGATAAGTCTTGTTGTCATACCCCATGATGTCTGATGAACATACTTGAGCTTGTTGTCCTTGTCTGTAAACTGTATTCCAAATGCCTTGGCAAATCCATCTCCGAAGTTGTGGCTTGTTCCTGACTGAAGTGCCTTGCCATCATGCATAAGTGCCTCTATTGTGTAAGTTGCCTCTGCTCCGGCGAACTTCTCCTTCTCTGTCTTCTGTCCACGTATAACAGGCATAGCCAGTACATCCTCACAGAAGTCTGCGTACAGATTCAGCATCTGTATAGTTCTTGCCTCAGCCTCCTCAGCTGTTGCATGAGCTGTGTGTCCCTCCTGCCACAGGAACTCTCTTGAACGAAGGAATGGTCTTGTCTCCTTCTCCCAACGCATAACTGAACACCACTGGTTATATACTCTTGGCAGATCACGATATGACTGGATATCATTCTTGTAGAAATCACAGAACAGAGTCTCTGATGTAGGTCTCACACACATACGCTCTGTAAGAGGATTGAGTCCACCGTAAGTAACCCATGCTACCTCCGGTGCAAATCCCTCAACGTGATCCTTCTCCTTCTCAAGAAGGCTCTCTGGAATCAGCATAGGCATATACACATTCTCCACACCTGTTGCCTTAAATCTCTCATCAAGCTGCTTCTGTATAAGCTCCCAGATTGCATATCCTGCAGGCTTGATAGCCATACATCCCTTTACGTTGGTATATGCGATAAGTCCTGCCTTGAGGACAACGTCAGTATACCACTGTGCAAAATCTTCATCCATGGAAGTAATAGCTTCAACCATCTTCTTATCGTTTGCCATGATCTTATATCTCCTTATTTTTAACTATATTAGGCAATTGCCTGGCATTCTATATCTGCTGCTGCAATCCATTAGCCGCAACTCATCATATTAGAATTGTCATTATCATTCATTTTTGTCTGAACCACTTAATTGCATACACTCTTTAATTTACAAAATTTCAGGGCGGATGTCAACACGAAACGTGTCGGCATCCGCCCTGTTAGCTGGCAAATTATATTTACCAAACCTCTTTCTCTGAATAATATTCTCCTGACTTCATTTCTCTATCACTTTTGTCGATTATTTTTGCCTCTTCTGGAGTTACCTTTGTGAAATCAGGATCCCATTCCTTTATCAAATGTTTTACCAAATCATTCATAATCAACATCTATCCTCCTTAGAACTCATCCAGATCCAATATCGCAAATGCTCCGCCCTCCGGCTCATGCTTGAACACCATATGTTCCCCTGTGGTCGGGTGATCGAATTCAAGTCTTGAAGCATGGAGTCCGATCTCTTTGTATTTCTTCTTTGTCTTCTGGAACTTCAGGTTGTACTTCGTATCGCCCCATATTCCGCACTTTCTCTTTGCAAACTGTGCTCTGATCTGGTGATGTCTGCCAGTTATGAGCTCTACCAGAATATATGAGAGTACGCCCTCATCGGTGTCCATGACATCCAGAACCTCATACTCAAGCTCCGAATACTTTGCCCCTGGAGTATCCTTATCCACAATCTTTGTCACATTATCCTTCGTGTCGTGAAGGAGATAATCCTTGAGTACACCCTGGTCGTTCGGAAGTTCACCGGTTAGGATTGCCTGATAATACTTCATCATGGAACCGTCCTCACTCTGCTTTGAGAGAATTGCTGCCGCCTCAGGTGTCTTTGCAAATACCATCACACCGCCAACAGGCCTGTCCAGCCTATGGATTGGGACAAGATATGGCTCCTCTTTTCTATTCTCACGCTCATATATCCGAAGCTTCAGCATACTCACCATACTCTCAGAATTGGTCTTATCCGGCTGAGTCGGCACCCCACAAGGCTTCACCGCCACAACTATATCATTATCCTCATATAATGTCTCTATCTTCATATGTATCTCCTCACCTTTTTCCTTATATTCCATATTCTAAATAGGAAATTTGCAATATACCAATATACAAAACTTTAATTATGGTTCGCCCGCCATAACATAACGTATATTTGCAAATTCGCCTACATCCTAAATCTATAGCCAACTCCCCACACCGTCTCGATGTACTGTGGGTTGGATGTGTCAAACTCAATCTTCTCTCTGATCTTCTTGATATGAACCGTAACTGTGGCGATATCGCCTATACTGTCCATATTCCATATCTTGCTGAACAGTTCATCCTTGGAAAATACCTTGTTTGGGTTACTTGCAAGGAAACACAGAATGTCGAACTCTTTATTTGTAAATACCTTCTCTTCATTGTCCACATATACTCGTCTGTCTGTCTTGTCTATCTTCAGGCCTCTGATCTCGATGACATCATTCTTGAGTGCTGTAGATCCGACAAGTCTCTCATATCTTGATATGTGAGCCTTTACTCTTGCCACCAGCTCACTAGGGCTGAATGGTTTTGTCACATAATCATCAACACCCAGGCCAAGGCCTCTGATCTTGTCTATATCGTTCTTCTTCGCTGTGACCATAATGATAGGAATATCCTTCTTCTCCCTGATCTGCTTGCAAATCTCGAAGCCATCGACCTCAGGAAGCATGAGATCAAGAAGTATCAGACTGTACTCCTCCTTCAAAGCCTTTTCCAGGCCCTTGAGTCCGTTCGTCTCTATCTCAACCTCGAAATCATTGAGTTCGAGATAGTCTCTCTCAAGTTCTGCTATACTCAGTTCATCCTCAATTATCAATATCCTGCTCATCTGTATCTCTCCTTTTCTTCAACGGGTTCTTTATCTGTATTGTATTCTTCTTCTGTCCATCTTTTCTGTAATTTTCCTTCTTCTGGGAACCTTCACTGACTGATTCGTCCTCATCGGAAATCTCATTCTCAGCTATCTTAGGAATATATTTCTTAAGGGTAAATACCATAGTAGTTCCCTTGCCAACCTGACTTGTGGCGTATATATTGCCGCCGTGTTCCTCAACTATCTTCTTGCAGATAGCAAGTCCCAGGCCGCTTCCGCCCCTCGACTGTCTGGCACTGTCAGCCCTGTACATTCTGTCAAATATATGTGGCAGGCTCTCTGAATCTATTCCACGGCCATTGTCACTTATGGCGATCTTCACCTCAGCATCATTGTCATATACGTTGATATCTATCTGTCCATACTCTTTATCCATGTACTTTATGGAGTTCGTCACGATGTTGTTTATAACTCTCTTAAGCTGATCCGGATCAACTATGACCATCACATCATCATCACAGTAATTCTTATATGTGAGCGTCATGTTCTTCGACATCAGTGTGGCATGGACTTCCTCCATACAGTCATTGAAATAATCCTTCACGGACACCCTGTGGAACTCATACGGGATCGCATTATTGTTGATGTTGGTGTACAGTGAAAGCTCATTTATCAGGCTGTCCATCTCGTTCGCCTTGCTGTATATCATCTTCAGATATCTGTCACGCTTCTCCGGAGTGTCCGCAACACCATCCATGATTCCCTCGACATAACCCTTGATAGTCGTTATAGGGGTTCTGAGATCGTGGGATATATTGCTTATGAGCTGCCTGTTCTCCTCCTCATACCGCATCTTGGCCTTTGTGAAATCGCTGAGTTTCTGCCTCATATTCTCAAATGACTCGCACAGCTCACCAACCTCATCCTCACGGTTAGTTCCAATATCGATCTTCTCATCAAGATTGCCTGATCCCATGCGCTCCGCAGCTTCCTTCAGTTTTACCAGAGGGTTTACAAACTGCTGATATACAAGGAAAGCAACGACTCCGCTGAGGATAACCATGATTATGACCATCAATATAGTATAACCAAATATAGTTTCTCTGAACCTGTCCATATATCTGCCATAATATGTAAGCATATATATGTCCACATCCTGTCCATCGCATACATATGTGATCTGATTACACAGATACAGGGATGGCTGGGTCATAAGGTATTCCTGAACCCGTATTCCGCTGCTCTCATCCTCGTCATCCATATCCTGTGAATCATCAGACTCTATGGCATTTATATTCGCACTTGTGTCATTCTTCTGAAGCTGTTTCTTCAGCGCATCAGAGAAATTGTCCACACCCACATACAAATACTCCTCATCAACCTTGACAACAACATTCGTATTGTTTGCCATTGCCTTGGTATTCAGAGCCTGTGCATTTGCCTCATCCAGATAATACCCAGGGTCGCTCTTGACCTTGTTGATAACCTGTTCACGTTGAGCGGATATCGCTTTGTATACATCATTCACCGGATCACTTGCCGAGTACAGCCACTGAAGTGAGTGATCCTTGCCGTAGGTTCCTGTTATAAAATATCTGCCTATGATCATGGTTCCTATGATCATGGATACAAATGCTGAAAGCCATATAATTATAATTGCAACTTTTACTTTTTTCGTGATATTCATATTCTCAACTCCCACGTCTACTATAACATGAAACCACCCGGCCAGTGTATGAAGTTTTTATAAACTGTGAAGCGCTCTATCTGTTCTTTTTTCTGAACAGGCCACGCTTTTTGCCGCTCACCTCAGATGCAGCTATCTCCTGTCTTGCCTGCTGATATTCACGGAGAGTTGAGTCCAGTTTTCTGTATCTTGCCTCCTCCTGCTCCTCCTTCTCCCTGATGATCACATCCATCTGCTTCATCACATCATCCGTCACCGCGGCTGAAACTGACTGGGTTATGACCTTCAGATTGTCCTTTATGGAGTTGCTGACTATCTTGTCCATCAGATTCTGAAACTGGGCCATCTTGAAGTCAACGATCCTCGTATTTTCCTTATCATCGTCACAGCTCACACGTATCGTATCTATCTTTTTCACATCCAGCAGTCCACTCTCTTTTATCACATCAGTGGTATCAGCTTTTTCTACATCCTCTACAGAACTGTCCTCAGCCTCTCCGTCCAGAATGTCATACATTTTATGAGCTATATCCTTTATGGCCTTTAATTGTATGCCTCGATCCTTCAGTGTTTTCACCCTCTGAAGTATCTTAATATCACGCTCGCTGTAGCATCTGTGCCCCATCTCGTTTCTATGTATCTCGATATCAAGCTCTTCCTCCCAGTAACGAAGAACATGGGTCTCGACCTCGACCATAGCTGCCGCCTCACTTATGCTGTAAACCTTTTCTGCCATCTGTATATCCTCCTTATTCCTTGAACACCAGCAAATTTTAGTCGTTAAATAGCAAACTTGCCTTTCCAGATATAATTTTAAGGATATTAACAGCCAGTCTCAACGAATATCGTCATTCAAGTTTTTGCAGAAAACAGTATTATTCGTCAAAAAAACCTTCCGGAGCTGTCATGCTTTCCGAAAGGTTTCCTGAATAGTTTTTATTCTTCGTCTTTATGATCGTTATATGCGATCAGTTATTTATCTTTGTTATGAGAAAATGTCCATCATCCATCCATTTGAAATGAACATTCTTGTAATTGGTTCCTATGATGTATTCTGATCCGTCTTCAGAAAGTCTGAGCTGATCCTTATCCTTGTCAGAATTAAGCGCCTTCAGAAGGATATCTGTGAATATGTGATCCGGATCAAGTGCCATGAGTTCATTCTCATTTGCCACCGACTGGCCTTCACCAAGTTCCTGAGGATAATAGACCATATCCTTCAGAGCATCCAGATCCTTGTCATTAAACACTTTTACGATCCTGTCCGCAAATTCCTGGCTGCCTGTATCTATCTGATCCTGGACATCCGCTCTCTCCAGATATCTGTTCTCAAATGTGATGTGTGACAATATATCCCTGAGAACTTCATCCGTCGCCGTCACATACACATACAGGGAATAATTGATAGTTCCATCATTCCAGAATGCAATCCTTCCCGGATTCAACGTGTAAAATGTCGCATGGCATCCATGAACATCCGTGTATATCATGTCACCATTGCTGGTGTTGTCGACTCCCGCCAGAGTGTAGGATTCATATTTGTATGAACCCCTGAGTTCGGCCTTGACTCCATTATATCTGAAACTGACTATTCCTATATCTCCTGAAATCTTGTACTTTACGTCCGTTATGCCCCCACAGCTATGGTCTATATCAAGATATACACCTATCTGTGTCAGGTCGTCAGGAGATGACACCTCTCCGCTCTTCACCGCAGTCTGTGTACTTTTCTCATCATCTGACGCATCTCCGCATCCCGGCAGGATTGCCAGCATACAGATGGCTATCAATATACATATAATTTTCTTCATACCCATATCAGATATACGCTTCATATTCTGCTCCAATTACCAGGCTATTCCCTGATGACATCCCAGCTCCTTACACTTATATGCCATGGTAGGATCTGTAGGATCCCATGTATGGCTGTAGTCGAGCTGTACTGATGAAGGCTTAGGGAATGGGCCTTCTTCATTGCTTTCAAATATAGTTACCTTTGTTCCAAGTTCACAGTTATCATATATCCACTTTGCATCTCCCGCCTTAAGTCTTATACATCCATGAGAACATGTAGTTCCGAGCTGGTTGTAAGCACTTACAGAGAGTGTGGTAGGATCCTGTGATCCATAGTATACTGAATGGAACAGTATATCACCTGTGATCAGTGTATCCCACTGTCCGTAGCAAGGGCCCATGAGTGTCCACCATCTGCCCTTCATAGGAGTGTAGAATGTTCCAACCGGTGTTGAATCTCCTCCTGAACATACAAATGCTTTTACAGGAATGATGTATCCGTTGTCGCCATCCTTTGCATATGCAGTAACAACATTCAGAGTCTTGTTTACCTTTATCTCATATGAATCCTGCTTGCCGAGTACCGCATCCACATCGATGAGTCTCTGTCCATCTTTTCCAAAGTAGAACTTGTATCCATTTGCGTATGCCCATCTCTTCTGATACATTACACCCTTCTCACCGAAGTAGTAGTAATTGCCGCCGAGATTGGTATATCCTGTGACAGGAGTTCCGCCATTTTTCAGATAATATGTATATTTGCCTACTGTTCTCCATCCGCTTGATGTGATAAGTGCGCCGTACTCAGTGAACAGATACAGCTTACCGTCTATCTTTGCAGGACCGGTGTATGCCACACCGTTGCTTCTGTAATACATCTTATTGCCGTGGTCTGTGGTGTACCAGCCTGTGTATGGCTTTCCATCTGAACCAAATCTGTAAGCTATGCCGTTTACCTTCTTTACACCGCCTGTCAGATATCCGCCATTAGAGAAATTGTAATAATAACGGCTGCCATTCACCTTATGGACTCCGGTATATGCCTTTCCATCTGAGCCGAAATAATATGTCTTGCCCTGCACTGTCTTCCAGCAGTTCTTCATCATCTGGCCATTTGCATTGAAATAGTAGTTATAGCTACCTACCTTGTGAAGGCCTACATATGCATAGCCCTTCTGTGAGAAATAGTATCTGGCTCCATTCGCATTGACCCATACAGACTTCTTCATTGCACCGTCAGAACCAAAGTAGTAGTAGAATTTGCCAATCTTACGGATACCCTTTACAGCCTTGCTGTTGCTGCCAAAGTAGTATGTTCTTCCGTTCATCGTCTTCAGCATATTCTTCTGGATAACACCTGACGACGCTGCGTAATATCTGTCGCTTCCAACACGGAATACAAGATTTCTCACGATTGTACCACCAGGTGCTGCATAATAGGTTCTGCCCTTGTAATTTATGAAACTGCTTCTAACCGCTCTTCCTGAGCTTGCAAAATAGTAATAATACTTGCCGGCTTTTACGATCTTGTTTGTGACAGCTGCACCATTTGTCGCAAAGTACATCTTCTGATTGCCGTTCACCAGAGTAAGTCCTTTGGCCATGGCATTGCTTGTCTTGCTGAAATAATACAGCTTGCCATTTATATATGTAAGTCCTGAAGCCCTTGATCCGTCAGCCTTCAGATAATACGTCTTCTTGACATATTTGCCTTTGGAATTCTTCACATTGAGTGTGATGAAACGGTTTCTGAGCTTCACATTGTTCTTGTAGTAATACCACTTATTTCCAACATGATACCAGCCATTCTTACTAGCCGCAGGTGTTGCATAATCTTCCTGACCCGCATAGTCATCAGACGAACTCTCTGCAGCATATACTGTGTATGATCTTCCACTATTTGAATCCCCGCCAACACTCACTCCTGCGACATTATTCGACATCAAAAGAGCCGCGGCTGTCACCAACGCAATCTTTTTAAAATTAAACATAATCCTTCTCCCTCTTAATTAGGTTTTACATATCATTCAAATGTTTCTGATAGACTCTCCTGGTCTGCTGCCTTCTTATTCCGATACACATTCCACATTCCACCATGGTCATCAGAAGGGCAGATCCTCCTGAACTTATGAACGGAAGCGTAACACCTGTGTTTGGGAATAAATTTGTAGCTACACTTACATTTATAACTATCTGGCAGACAAGATGTATCATCACTCCTATGACGATCATACTGCCAAAAACATTTGAAGACTCCTTTACTATAACATACATCTGATATAACAGGTAGCCATAAAGCAGGAACAAAAGAACTGCTCCAACAACTCCAAGCTCCTCGCACACAATGGCAAATATCATATCGTTCTGGGCCTCTGGTATGGCTGAAAGCTTCTGTGTTCCATTTCCAAGACCTTTGCCGAGGAATGAACCGCTTCCTATGGCATACAGAGACTGGATAACCTGATATCCCACGCTCTTTTCATACTTTTCTGTGTAAAGCCAGCCAAGAATTCTTCCCGCACGGAAGTCTTCCATCTGCTCGAGCTCCTCCTCAGTCGGAAGATCCCTGATGGACATTCTGACATACACCACCGCAACAACTACTGCAACCAGCAAAAATATCAGATGGAATTTCCAGTTTTTGCTTGATATCAGAGTTGAACAATAGCATATTCCAAGAACTACTATGCATGAACTGAGGTTTGTGGATATGAAAAGCAGGGCTGCCGCCTGGGCGCCAACCAGAACCCACAGCATCAGTATAGTCTGCCACTTGTGCATCTCTCTCCATTTGCTGCTTATGTATGATGCGATAAATACGATCAGCAGAGTCTTTACGATATCTGCTATCTGTATTCTAAACGGTATTCCCGGAATCTGTATCCATCTTGTGGCACCATTAACATTTACTCCGAGAGGTGTCACCAGCAATAATATCAGGATGGCTGACAGGATATAACAAGGCCATGCAAGTTTCTTGTAAAATCCATACGGAAGGTAGGCAAGTCCCCACATCGCTGCGGCGCCTCCCACGACAAATATCAACTGGCTCTTGAAATTGCTCATGGCAGTTCCATAGCTTGACGCACTGAATATCATGATAAGACCAAATGCAAGCAGGAACGTGATGGCAATTATCATCTTGTATATGGTTCCGGAAGTATATCTGCTTTTCTGTTTGTCTGTGGAGTTATCCACTGTCACTGCATCACTCATTACTTATCTCCTTGATAAATTTATAGGCACTTATGATATCCGTCTCAAATAAATCTATACTATCTCTATAGTAGGGTTTTTCTATATCTATTGTGTCACATCCTATGTGGATCTTTCCTGTAGAATCGCTATTCCACTCAAGATCCATGCATCTGCCCTTCTCATATGAGCTGACATCCGCCGTCTTTTTTATGCTCATATCTCCTATCTCTATATCGAGATTTGCGGTGTCATCTGCGAATACTATATCAAGTCCGGCCTCCATGTCACGGAGCACACCGCCTGTATCTATAGTCACCTTATAGGATGTTCCTACTGTATTATCCTCGTTTATATCATTTTTTTCAAATACAAATGATTTGCCATCTGCATCACTTATCGACAATCTGTATCTCTCAGCTATGTAATCACTGCCGAAGAAGTCGAGTGACACATCCACCTTCTGGTCGGATATATCGTTCGTATACAGTCTCACAAGCTCACCGTCATCATTTATGGCAAAATATATCCTTATATTCTCACCATTCATGATCTCATTCACAAATTGCTTTATATCATGTACCAAATCCGCCGTATTGTCAATGGCATCTATCTCCGGCATATAATCATCCAGAGATTTGTACACCTCATCCAGATTCACATCATGGGTTCCAAAACAATCATCAAGATAGCTGTTAAAATCATTCACATCAAAGTCCAGAGAATAGATATCACATTTCTGCTGTCTATCTCCGGCATCTATAGTCTCCTCGCCTTCATGGCGGCTGTCCATCTGCAGAAAATATTTCGCAGTCTTTGCAATTATACCGGATCTCGTCTTATCATTCTTCTGATCCATGTAATTGCCAGTCACAAAATTCATACAGTCCGCATAAGCCTTTCCAAATGCGTACACTGTCTCATTGTCTATGCCAAGTATCGATACAATCTGGGAATTGCTCATATTTGTTATGAGATTATCCGCATATTGTATCCTTATTGCCATGTCACCTATATATATGTAGGACGATCTCTGATTTGCAAACAGTTTGAAACTCTGATCGTTTATCCCTGTCTCCAGAAGAAACTTCCTGTTATCAACATCTCTGTTCAGAGATATCTTCACATCATCCTCCGCAGAATCCTCAAACAGGAAATTCTGATTGCCACTCAGCATACTGCTGCCCATGGCATATGTTCCATACTTCTGGTTCATTCCAGAATTCTCTGAAGTTTTTATAGTATTTGACATGGCCTCCACAAGTTTCACCTGTGGCTTTCTCATCAGATGAAAAAGAATAATTGCAACAACCACAGCCGCCAGGATTATGACCGCTGCTATTATTTCAATTATTCTTTTTAAGATTTTCTTATTGTTTTTTGTATGCATATTCGTCATGACTCTCATTTAACCAGGAGATTGCGTCACACAATCCTTCCTCTGAAAACTCAAATTGCTTTGAACCCTTCTTCTCATCCGGTGTAACCTCAAAACAAAATGGTTCCGGCCATATGTATGCCGTCAGAACCGTCTTCGTCTCAGGCTTGCTCTCCTCTGCGGAATCACCCTCCTGTCCCTCAGTTTCGGAGGGTATCTCCACAGTATCCTTCTGTATCATATATCTGATACCTTTGTCGCTCCCTTTAAATGGTCTTGACTTATAGAACTCCAGTGCAAGAAGCTCTGGTCTGGTTATCATATAATCACCTTACTTTATAGTAAATGGATATACCTCTATAATATTCTTTGTATCTTCATTCTTTATATAAAGGTATGTAACTCCCTTAGGAGCACTATCACCAAGTATCTTCACCCATGTTGACCATCCGTCAACAACAGGGTCTGAGAAAGATATTGAATCTGACTTGTTTCCATCAGAATATACTACATATCCTGATATATTCATTGAATCACTTCCAGAGAATGCAAATGCTGTGTGGATATATATATCATTGCCATTTCCACCCTTTATGCTGTCTGATCTGTCATCCAGATCACTCTCTGAACTGTTGACAAATGACTGGATATCCCACTTTACAAGCTCCGTGTATATCTTCTGGGCTGTAGGACTTCCTGAATATCTGAGTTCTCCGAGATACTGCATTGTGAGCTCATTTGACGCATTCTTGTTCGCCTTTATATAAGCCAGCTTTGCATTGACGATCTTATTTGAAACATCTGTCTTCTCTACGTTTTCATAGTATTCAACAGCCTTCTTGTAGTCCTTGTCCTTTACTGCCTGTGCAGCCAGAGCTATATAACACTTATCCTTCTCTTTTACACAGTCCTTATATCCTGCATCAACCTTGTTATAACTCTTTATAGCGTTCTCATAGTCTTTGTTCTTGTAATACTCGGTTGCCTTCTGGTATGTACACTCGCTTGCCTTATCAGCATAGTCGTCATACTCTGACTTTGTGAACATATCGTAAGCATCGTCATACTTTCCATCCTTGAGAAGCTCTGATCCCTTGTCATAGTAACACTTTGCAAGGAGAGTTGCTGAGTCCTCGTAATCCTCGATGGTTGTCAGAAGCTCTATAGCTCCATCGTAATCCTTAGCAGTTATCAGTGACTGAGCCTTCTTATATGTACACTCGATAACCTTGTCTGAGGCATCCTTGTATGATCCTGCATTCTTGAATGCGTCTATGGCGGCATCATATGATGCTGCATTCATCTGATCCATTCCTGCGCTGTAATAACACTGATTTGCCTTGTCAAATGCGTCCTGGCTCTTTACCTCAGAAGCCTTTCCACTCTGCTTGCCATCCTTTTCTGCAGCCTGCTTGCTCTTGGCAGCTTTGTTATAGTATTCTGCAGCTTCAAGGTTCTTGCCCTCTTTCTCAAGTGACTCTGCATACTGATAATATGCATCACCATTTGCCAGATTATAAGAATCCTTGAAATTGCCCAGATCCTTGTAGAGAGTAACCGCCTCTTCGATCTTGCCCTGTGATATCATATCGCTTGCATCGTTGTACTTCTTGAACTTTGGCACGAATAAAAATGCAAACACACCTATGGCTAAGACTATAACTATAGGAATTGTGATAAGAGCGATCTTAGCACCTTTTCCCATAGGCTTCTTTTCGCCCTTTTTCTTTATCATTACATCATCACCCACAGGAGGCATATTTCTCATACCCGGCTGCGGAATTCCGTTCTGTGGCGGCATTCCACCCGGACCTGACATTCCATTTTGTGGCGGCATTCCATTTGGCATTCCGTTCTGTTGTGGCATCATGCCCTGTGGCGGCATTCCACCCGGCATAGGATGCTCCGAAGGAGCCTGATGCATAGGGACAGGCTGGCCTGCAGGTGTAAGTGGCTGATTCTCCATACCAGAGCCTGTCAGTACAGTTGTGCTGTCATTGTCTGCATTCGCACTTGTGAGCACCGTCGTACTGTCTTCATCACTATTCTGTTCATAATTGATCAATGGAAATTGTTTTCCACATACAGGGCACACCCTGATGTCATCTCTCATCTCACATCCACAATTATCACAATACATATCTTTCCCTCCATTTCTATGGATCAGTTTATTATTTTATGAGTTACTTTTAAATATAAAATCTTCATTTGATAACCTTACCACACTATTATCTGGAATTATCACATCCATATTGCTGTAAACCTGTGTACCATTCAGATATGTATGATTAGTAGAATTGTTATCTCTCAGATAGTTCACACCATTTATACTTGTTATATATGCATGTCTTCTACTTATAGACTTGTTGCCTGTTATCTTGAAGTCCACGCCCTGATCAGCCTTACCTATACAGAATACCTGCTTATTTATCTGAACTGTCTCGCCTGTACTCTTTCTTGTGATGGTTGGCTTGCTGCCTCCGACGATGGTTCTGTTGCTGAACAGCGTTGTAGGTGGCTCTTCATCGACCTGCTCGCTGAGTCTCTTGGCCTCCTCGACCTGACGCTTTGCAAGATCTGCCTGGCGCTTTGCCTCCTCAGCGTTCTTTCTTGCCGCAAATTCAGCCTGCAATCTGGCCTCCTCTGCCTGCATCTCACGCTCTCTCGCACGTCTTATCTCATCCGCATACTGTGAAGATACCTTCTCAGCCCTGAGTCTCTCCTCCTCAGCGCTCTGATACAATGAGTCGTCCTCCGCTGTGAGTATTGCAGTCTGCTCGTAGTCCCTGGCTTCCGCAGTTACTCTCTGTCTCCATATCTCAGCCTCAACCCTGGCAGCTTCCGCCTTCATTCTGGTCTCTTCTGCCTCTCTCGCTATACCGGCCTGATACTTGGCTTCCTCTATCTGTCTCTTCACTTCATTCTCAGCATTTATACGGGCTTCCTCAGCTCTCTTTGCTGCCTCTTCCGCCTTGTGTATAGCCATCTCTTTGTTATTCGTATCGGTGGTAAGAACCTCACTTCTGCCATTCTCACCCTGAATTATGAGAAGCTGGCTTGTAGACCTCAGCTCCGACACGAACTCATTGAAATGGAACGCATCAAATTCTCTGTGGTCGTTGAAGTAATCAACTATCTGATTCGCACACTCTATAGCTGGTGTGTGCGCATATATAAGTGATGATAACAGTTCTTTCAGAAACTCTCCGATATTTCTCTTCTCAAAATTACACTCCAATGGAAGATACAGAAGCTGTACCGAAAAATCCACAAATCTGACGAACATAGAATTGGCATCCCATACGATCTTATCAGGCTTAAGTCCATTCTGTATAATAGAAACAAGCTGTTTGCTGATGCTGAATATATATTCAACAAGCTCGTCCCTGAATACAGGTTTCTGTGTTATCTGTGCAAAAGTGATATCCCCATCTATCGAGTATTCAAGTATTCTGTCCCCCTTGACAAATACTTCCTTGCACGTGCTTGTATTTCCCGCAAATGGAACGTTATACGCATTCATCTCATATTTGTTGATTGGAGTT
>JAEDGW010000051.1 GCA_016297325.1 Coprococcus sp.
TCGATCTTGAAACCGAACATGTTGTAGAAGTCCTCCCAGTATCCATCGATGTCTGCGATATCCTTTACGTTGTCATTGTTTACTGTATCCCAGTGCTCTGCAACAACTGCCTGAACATCATCTCTCATCTCCCAGTCGTCCATACGGATAAATCCATTGTCATCAACCTGGGTGTCATCCAATATCTTGTCCATGAACAGTCTCTGCATCTGCTCTATACAGCCCTCATGAAGTCCCTTCTCCTTCATAACTTTGTAGAGAAGTGTGATATACAGAGGAACGATAGGAATAGCCGCACTTGACTGAGTTACCAGAGCCTTGTTGATGGCGATCTTTGCCTTTATGTTAGGGAACTTCTCATTTATAACATCTGCTGACTTGTACAGATCTTTCTTTGCCTGTCCGATAGATCCCTCTGCGTAGATCGGAAATGTGATCTTTGGTCCTATGTATGAATATGCAACTGTGATCACGTTGTCTGCCAGAACTCCTGCATCAGAGAGCGCCTGCATCCAGTCGATCCAGTCCTCACCACCCATGACCTTGATAGTTGCATTGATCTCGTCCTCATTTGCCGCTGTGATATGTGCATCTGTGATAGTGTTGTCCTTGAGTACAAGTGTCTTGTTTGTATACTCCTCGCCAACTGTCTTGAGAACTGATGTATACTTTGTTCCATCTGGAGTAGTTCTTCTAGGTGCTGCAAGACTGTATACGATCATGTCGATCTTGCCCATGTCTGCCTTGATCGTCTCGATCACCTGATCCTTGATCTCCACTGAGAACGCATCGCCATTTATAGACTTCGCATAGAGTCCGGCCTTGTGAGCCTCCTCCTCAAATGCTCTGTTGTTGTAGAAACCTGCTGTTGCTGTACGGCGTCCATTTGACTCCTTCTCGAACATAACTCCGAGGGTATCTGCACCATAGCCAAATGCCACTGCAATACGTGAAGCAAGTCCATAACCTGTTGATGCTCCAATAACCAGAACCTTCTTAGGTGCGTTCTCGCTCTTAATTGCACCCTTTGACTTTACATACTCGATCTGGTTCTTTACATTCTGTGCGCATCCGACAGGATGAGCTGTTGTACAAATAAAATCTTTAACTCTTGGTTCAACTACCATCTTAAATTCTCCTTATAAAACATAATATATTTAGTGCTCTTTGTTGGCAAACTTTGTGTATTCCTGCAGCCATACCAGATCCACAGATCCGGTGGCACCTTTTCTCTGTTTTGCTATGATGATCTCCGAGATACCCTTCTTGTCTGTATCCGGATTGTAATAATCATCTCTGTATATGAACATAACCACATCGGCATCCTGCTCTATAGATCCCGACTCACGGAGATCCGCAAGCACAGGCCTGTGATCCGGTCTTCGGTCAACATCTCGGTTCAGCTGTGAAAGTGCTATGACAGGAACATCCAGCTCTCTGGCAAGCATCTTCAGCGATCTCGACATATCAGATACGAACTGCTGTCTCGACTCCACTCTTCCCGTAGTACTCATCAGCTGCAGATAGTCGATGATTATCAGGCCAAGTCCGTTCTTGTTCTTCAGTTTTCTACATTTTGATCTCAGCTCAGATATGGTCAGGGCTGATGTATCTTCTATGAACAAAGGTGATGCCGCAATGCTCTCAGAACTTGCAAGCACCTGATCCCAGTCATCCTCCGCAAGCTGACCTGTCTGTACCTTCTGCGAATCAACCAGCGCATCCATGGCTATCATACGGGTTACGAGCTGTTCCTTGTCCATCTCCAGGTTGAATATGACAGTAGGAATCTTCTTCCTGACCGCCACGTGATGGGCAATGTTCAGAACAAATGCTGTCTTACCCATGGCGGGTCGCGCCGCAACAAGTATGAACTCCGATCCATGAAGACCGGTAAGCATATTGTCCAGATCTATGAATCCAGTAGGTATACCGGTTACTCTGGTGTTCTTCCTCGATGCCGCCTCTATCTGATCTATGACATTCATGACGACCTTGTCTATCGGCACGAAATCATTTGCCCCATTCCGCTCCTTGATGATGTTGAACACACCACTCTCAGCGCGTTCCAGAAGCACCTCAACTCCCTCTGAGTCAAGATAACAGTCTTTCTCAACAGTCTCACACAACTTGATGGTCTTTCGCAGGACAGATTTGTCCGCAACGATCTGCGCATAGTGCTTCGCATTCACAGACGTCGGCACAGTATCCAGAATCTCTGCGATAACCTTGGAGCTTATGACCTCATCAGGTACATTGTTCTCCTCAAGCTTATTCTTGAGCGTGATGAGATCCACGGCCTTGCCTTCCTTGAAGAGCTCCACCATGTTCTCGAACAGTATTCCGTACTGCCTGTTGAAGAAATCGTCACTCACCAGCATATCCGCCGCATCCACTATGGCATCTCTGTCCATGAGCATGGAACCGATGACTGACTTCTCAGCATCAAGATTGTATGGAAGTTTCCTCTTTACGTATGCGTCTTCCATGGCAGTTAAGCCTCCTCAACCTTTACGCTGAGTTCTGCCTGAACCTCCGGATGAAGCTTGATCTTGACTGTAAAGCTTCCAACCGCCTTGATGGAATCCTTCATAACTATCTTCTTCTTGTCTATATCCTTACCAAGCTGGCTCTTAAGCGCATCTGAGATCTCCTTTGTGGACACAGAGCCAAATGATCTTCCGCCCTCGCCGACCTTGATCTTCACAGTTACAGATGACTTCTCAAGCTCTGCTGCCAGCGTCTTTGCCTCTGCCAGATTCTCTGCAGCCACCTTCTCCTCATGTGCCTTCTTCAGCTTGAAGTCGTTGATATTCTTAGGGGTAGCCTCAACACCAAACTTCTTTGGAATGATGAAATTCCTTGCATATCCCTCATTAACTTCGACCATTGCGCCTTTCTTGCCAAGGCTCTTTACATCCTGTAATAATATAACCTTCATAATCCTATATATCTCCTTCCTTGTACATCTCATTGAGAAGCTCTACAAGCTCCTCCTTTATATCCTCAGCCTTTGCATTCGCAAACTGAGCCGCTGCGATATTCGCATGGCCGCCACCGCCCATGCGCTCCATGATTATCTGTACATTGACATCATCTATGGCTCTCGCACTTATCTTCACATCAGATCCCATCTGGGCTATGACAAATGACGCCCTGACGCCTGCTATGTCAAGCATCTCATTTGCAATCTTTGCGGTCAGTACCAGAGGCGACTCAGGTCCCTTCTCCGGTGTGATGATGGATATCGCAAATGAATCAAGTACCATCTCCGCATGACTGACTCCGGCAGCCTTCTGCCTGTATGTCTCAATATCTGTTCTGAACATCTTTCTGACACGCATGACATCGGCACCGCTTCTCTTGAGGAATGCGGCAGCCTCAAATGTTCTCACGCCTGTCTTGCTCAGGAAATTATCTGTATCTATCAAAATTCCTGCATACATGGCATCCGCCTCAGTCGGCCTGAGCTTGATCTTCTCGTCCATGTACTGCAGCATCTCTGCGATCATCTCACACGCTGATGACGCAAATGGCTCTATATACGAAAGTGTAGCATTCGCAATGACGTCCCTGGTCTGTCTGTGGTGGTCAAACACAACTATGCTCTTCGCATAGGAAAGCAATTCCTCACACTCGGTAAGTGTAGGGTTATTCACATCAGTAACCACGACAACCGTGTCATCATCCACAAGCCCAAGTGCCTGATCGTTGTTGATGATCATATCCGCCGGATAGATATTGCTCGTAGTAAAGTTGCCATATATCGGACTGATCGCCGATGAGACTTCATTCACAACAATATGCGCTTTCTTACCCATGGCAGTTACCATCTTGTATATACCGATACCGGAGCCAAATGCATCCATATCCGGATTCTTGTGCGCCATGATGATAACCTTCTCCTTGGTCTCAAGAAGCTCCTTGAACGCAAGAGTCTTAACCCTTGCCTTGACCCTTGTGGATTTCTCAGTTCCCTGGCTCTTACCGCCAAAATAAGTGATCCTGTCAGCTGACTTGATAACGGCCTGATCACCGCCTCGACCAAGGGCAAGCTCCATGGCCGATCTCGCAGCCTCAAAGTTCTCTATAAAACTCTTGTAATCCGTACCCAGACTTATACTTAAGGTAAGCGGAAGATCATTTCCTATGTTGATCGCCTTGACCTCATCAAGCAGGGCGAATTTGTTCTCCTTGAGCTGGTCAAGATACTTCTGCGGCATAACGAACATGTACTTGTCCTTCTCAAGATTCTTGACTATCGCATCCACATTCGCCATATATTTGTTGATCTTTCTGTCAACGAGGGCAACCAGAAGAGAATGCCTTACCGCCTCGAGAGATTCAAATATCTCGTCATAATTGTCTATATATATGAGACCTGCAACCAGCTTCTGGTCATGGTTCTCCTGAGTGAGCTGATTGACAACAGTGATATCAAACATGTAAAAAGCAAGGAAGGTATCCGTCTTGCCGTGATGTCTCGCATTGCGGGCTGACACGCTCTTGCTGCCATCATCTGCCTTTGCACCATCTTCGACGCCACTCTTCTCGGAAGCAGCATCGATCTCCTCCAGATCAGGCTCAACCTTATTCACCTGCACCCTGCGTATCTCATACCTGTACTGGCGGCCATTGAATGCGATCTCGCCCTCGGTTACATCCTCCTGATACGGAAGGCTCTCCTCTGTAACTTCCTCAAATACCTGAACTATGTTCAGCTTCATAAGCTTTCTCTTGCTGGTCTCCGTAATGCCGGAAAATTCATCGTTCACCCACACTACCTTTCCATCCTCGTCAAGGAGCGCATAAGGCACCGGAAACTCCTTTATCAGTTCCTTCTGCATCTTGCCATGCTCCATGGCAAACTCCACATAACGGTCTTTGGATAGGGAATTCATCCGCAGGAAAACTATGATGGATATCGTACTGTATATGATCGTAAACACAGTGGCTATAACACCTGCGCCTATACCTGCAAAGTACATAAATACTGTCATCAGACAGAACATTCCTATCAGATACAATGGAACCTGTCTATATCGGTTGTACAGCCCCTCTACATCTCTCATCTCGTTCATATGTCACTGCCCTTCTTATCCTTCCATCAACAAAGTAATTGTCTCGCTCCCTTTGAGCCTATACACTTCATAAGTATAACATTGTGCGAATCCGATTACAAGAAATATAGAATTGCAAAAAAATACAGGTGATACGCTTCTCAGAGCAAAAGCCTATCCCGGCTCCACCATCTGCGTATACACCTGTATCTTATTTATATTACGTGTTTATATTCTATATCACATATTGCATACACTATGCACACATCTGCAGGTTTCCCCGGCTTTGTATTGATTAGCCGTTGATCCTTGCAAGAAGCTCCTTGCCAAGCTCCTCATTTCCAGGCTTGCCGAGAAGAGCGAACATGTTCTTCTTGTAGCTCTCAACACCTGGCTGGTTGAATGGGTTTACACCGAGTGTATATCCACTTACACCACATGCAAACTCAAATGTGTAGAACAGCTCACCGAGAGTGAACTCATCGATCTTGTCGATGTTGATCTGGATGATAGGTATTCCACCATCTGCATGTGCAAGGATAGTTCCGTTCATAGCACTCTTGTTTGCGAAATCAACTGTCTTGCCTGCAAGATAGTTAAGTCCGTCAAGGTCTGAGTCCTCAGCCTCCATGACGATCTCACATGTTGGATTTACAACATTGATAACTGTCTCAAAGTGATTCTGTGAACCCTGCTGGATGAACTGTCCAAGTGAGTGAAGGTCTGTTGTAAAGTCTGTAGCTGTTGGGAAGAGTCCCTTGCCATCCTTACCCTCGCTCTCGCCATAGAGCTGCTTCCACCACTCTGATACGTAGTGAAGTGCTGGCTCAAAGTTAGCAAGGATCTCTATTGACTTACCCTTGTTGTACAGTACATTTCTTACTGCTGCATACTTCATAGCGTCTGAATCGTCGAAGTCCTGTGCAAGACAATCCTTTCTTGCTGAAGCTGCACCTTCCATAAGCTTATCTATATCAGCACCGCTTACTGCTATTGGCAGAAGACCAACTGCTGTGAGAACTGAGAAACGTCCTCCTACATCATCAGGAACTACAAATGTCTCATAGCCTTCCTCTGTTGCAAGTGTCTTAAGAGCTCCCTTTGCCTTGTCTGTTGTGGCGTAGATTCTCTTTGCTGCGCCCTCCTTGCCATACTTCTCAACAAGCTTCTTCTTGAAGATTCTTGAAGCGATACCAGGCTCTGTTGTTGTACCTGACTTTGAGATGATGTTGATAGAGAAATCTCTGTCGCCGATCACCTGAAGCAGATGAGCCATGTATGTGCTGCTGATGTTTGATCCTGCATAGTAGATCTCAGGAGTCTTGCGGATTGACTTGTCAACTGAATTATAAAAGCTGTGTCTTAAAGCTTCGATGGCTGCTCTTGCACCCAGGTAAGAACCACCGATACCGATTACTACGAGCACGTCTGAATCTGCCTGGATCTTGGCTGCTGCCTTCTTGATCCTTGCAAACTCTTCCTTGTCATAGTCTACTGGAAGATCGATCCATCCAAGGAAATCATTTCCCTCACCGGTCTTGTTTACAAGTGTTGCCTTTGCAGCTACAACCTGATCCTTGATCGCTGCTATATCAGCGTCTGTAGCCATGGCTTTTGCATTCTTAAAATCGAAACTTACTGTCTGTGCCATTTGTTTTCTCTCCTTACTTGTATTAATTTTTTCACATTGAATCAATTTTAGCAAATAGGTATTCCATAATCAACCATAATATTAAAAAATCCTCCGCAGGCCATGTGCCGCACATAGCCTTGCGGAGGATCATCTGTTATGTTTTAAAGCTGTGATTATACAGTTATATCACTATTTTACCGTTACCTTGATAGTTGCATTTACACCGTTGTCTGCCATTACATATACAGTACATGTACCCTTTGCCTTGGCTGTGATCACACCTGTTCTTGAGATAGTTGCAACCTTTGCATTGCTGGTGCGATACTTCTCTGTGCTGATCAGATGGTTAAGAGGTTTCTTCTTTGCATCTTCCAGCTTCTGTGTATATGTGATCTTGAATGTCTTGCCCTTGGCAAGTACGACTGACTTCTTGTTTACAGTGACTGATACAGCATTTGTGCATGTGGCATTCGGCATTGATACGTGTATTACGTTTGTCTTGCCGATGTATACCTTCTTGCCGCCGACCATCTTGTACGCAACTGTGAAGTATTTGTACTCTCTCTTGTTGTTGAGGTTCTTGTCTGTGTATGTAAGTGCCTTTCCTGCGCTTGCAAGCTTGTTGTAGTTGTTCTTGCCGTTGCAGTATGACCAGTATACGTCATAACCTGCAGCACCTGCTACCTTCTGCCATGACTGTTTTACCTTACCGCTGATACCCTTGCCCTTCATCACGAAGAATGGAAGGTTCATTCTGTAAAGTTCTGATCCGCTTGGCTCAACCCAAGGTGCTTTCTTGATGACAAGTCTTCCTATCGCAAATGTGATCTTGTAGTTAGGATTTGATCCAGCCTTCTGGCTTACTGTGATCGTGTATGTTCCTGACTTCTCACCTGTAGCTCTCTTGATTATGATTCCTGTGAGCTTGTCTGTTCCCACAAGACCTGCTGCTGTATATGTGAGCTTAGGATCAGCCTTGCCCTCGTACTTTGATGCATCATTTGCAGTTACTCTGATGGCCTTCTTGTTTACTGTGATAGCTACCTTGGCTGTTGCTGCCTTATAGTTTGTATTTGCTGCAACTGAAACTGTCACAGTAGCGGTTCCCGCACCAACTATTGTCACCTTTCCTGTGCTGTCTACCTTGATAACCTTTGTGTTGCTGCTTGTAAATGTCTTCTTGTCAGTTCTGCTGCACTTAACTGTGAGTGCGAACGGTGCTCCTCCATATGTCTTTGCTGCCACCTTGGCTACAGTGAGCGTTGTTCCCGCCTTTGTTATGTCAGCCTTGGCTGTGCTCTGGATGTCACCATCTGCGATCACATAGTTTGCTGCTGTCTTTCCAGAAATCTTTACATCTGTAATGCTGACAGTCTTGTCTGTGCCGGCATCTGCATCTGCAAATGTTCCTGTGGCTGTGATCTCAAGCTTCTCTCCGCTTACTATGCCGTCGAAGATGACGTCTGAGTAATCGAGAGCTGCTGCATCACTTCCATCATAAACCTTTGACTCAGCCTTGATACCAGATATTGCAAGCGATCTCTTGTTGATAGTGATTGTCGCATGTCCTGTCACAGTATTATATCCTCTGGCTGCAACCTTATAATATACTGTGTAAGGCTCATCTGATGCCTGACTGTACTTTGGACTCTCGGTCTCATCACATGCATCATCTGAAGTACCATATGTGACAACTGCATTCTCAGGAATGTCTCCTGTCAATGTTATTCCGTAGGCATTTCCATCGTATGTCTTTACAACATCAGCTGCGCTTATCTCTGAAGAAGTGCTTCTTGCTGATACAGTGAATGCCACAGGCTCTGTCACATATTCGTTGTAGTTGTCAGTTGCATTCACCTTTGCGTACATATAATATGTGCCAGGCTCTGCGGATGTGGAGTTCTCCCACAGTGTGCCCTCTGTATTCTGGTTCTCAGTTGTGTAATAATACTCGATCACAGGATCTTCCTGTGCACCGGATACGGCCGGCACGTCTATGTCATCGCCATATGTGTAGTCGCTCATGTTAAACTCAACTGTCTGGTCAAGTTTCTGGATCTCAAACTCTGCAAATGCTTCTACATCAGCTATCTTTACAACTGCTTTGTAAGTACCTGCATTTGTCGGAGCGGTATTACTTGAAGGATAAACCGTGTCACCTGTTCCCTCGTATGAGATCACAGCCTCCACGCCGGTCTTTTCTGTTATCCAGTTCTTGACAACTGCATATGCATATACTGTTCCGTCGTACTTTCTACTCTCAGCAGATATAGTGCAGGCAACAGCCTCGTCTCTGCCCTGATATGCGCAGTGTACCGGGAACTCAGTCTCGCTGCAGTATGCGATTATCCTGTCATTTCGTCCTTCTCTGAGCTCATATGTCCAGTTGTGGATATGTACCATATCCAGTGACTTAGTCTCAAGTGTATAATTTGCTGTATTTGTTGTATCTCTAAGTGCAAATCTGTATGTGGATACAACCCTCTCTATTCCAGGTGTTGTGCCCCAGAATACTACAATGTAATCATCCTCATATACCAGCTCATCGTCATCAAGAAGTCCTGAGAACTGGATTCCCTTAATAGTATAATCACCTTCAACAAGCACCTTTTCTGCTGTGATAACCTTCTTATCGATCTGTACTGTCTCAGTTCCATATGAAGGAGCGTATCCGTCTGCGTATGCAAGATAATATACAGTGTGCTCTCCTGCATTCTTGAATACAGGCATTTCGCTTGAGAACGCTTCATCTGGAGAAGCAGAATATAAAACTACCGCACCGCTTACGCCTGCTGCCGGAGTAACAGATGCGCTGTGCTGCTGTCCATCATATACACCTTCCCAGCCTTCTGTAGTTACATCAAGCTTTGAAGCGGTCTTTACCGTCTTTGATTCAGACCAGAGTGATGCAGGTTTTGTACTCTTTGCAGTGATCCTTGTACGGATCTGTACGGTCTGTCCCTCTGTGATTCCTGATATTACATAGTTGCCTGCTATATTCGTATTTGTAAGTGTTGTCCAGTTGTGTCCGTCAACAGAATACTGGTACTGCTGTCCGTCAACAGGATTTATCTTTATCGATGTTGGTGTCACATCTACGATCTCTATGCCATCAAGACTGCCTGTGCTCTGTATCTGCTCTATATCAGCAGGTGTAAGTCCTGTCTTGTCAAGCAGCTCTGAAGGAGCACCCGGTGTATCAGGTCTTGCTGCGATATCCATAACCGCCGGTGTATCTTCGCTGTCCTTCTTTGCAATAGTTATGTTCTTGCCTATAAAGTCATAGCTCTTGCCGTTCTCATCTGTTCCAGCAAGTGGAATCTTGCCGTCCATGTTACTTGTAATATCATATGTCTCGCCGTCTGCTGTCACCTGATACTCAGTGTCCTCTCCGAGATCCCATATGTTCTCAGCGGTGTAATCTACCTGTCCGCTTACAACACCTATATCGATCACTCGGCCTACACCGAAGTTGAAGTATACATGTCCGCCGCTTGGAACATTTGTCCATGACATTGTGATTCCGGAATCTACGCCCTCAACCAGGGTTGCAGCTTTCTGTCCGCCGATCTCCGCATACTTCTTTATCTGTGATGATGTTGATGTGTTATATGCATATGTCTGTCTTGAACCATAATATCCGATCCAAAAATAATTTGCTGGTGTCACAGGCTTCAGAACAAATGAAGGATTGTCATCCACGATCTCCGCTGCCGTTGCTGCGCCGACCAGGGATACCTGCTGTACCACGCCGTTCTGTACTGAAGCCATAAGAGCGGCTTCGTCTGAGTAACTGCCGCTTGTGCTGCTGTTACCGATCATTGTATCACTGCTGATGGCAAATGCTTTCTGTCCACTCGCCATGTCTATATCAAAAAGCATATTGTAAGGATCTGTAGGGTCAAATGCTACCCTGAACGCATCAAGACTTGCAGATGATGAATTGCCTGCTGATGGCTCCGCATCACTGCTGCCGTAAACTGTCCAATATTTTGAGTAGCTTGTACCCATCATGTAATCCGTACCATTTTTGCTGTAATGACCAACCACATCAAATTTGTAGTCTGAACCAATCATGTATGCCATGGTTCCATTGCTTATGTACCAGCTGCTATATGGCTTTGTCCATTTCACACTGTCAGAGCCAGGCTTAACTGCTTTGACAGGCCTGCTGACAATGCCATCCACAACACATCTATACCATCTGCCATGAACCGGTGTGAATGTGTATGTCTTTCCTGTTGCTCCTTCTATATCCTCAAATGTTCCTCTCTTGCTGTCTGAGCTCTGCCACTGATATGATGCTGGAGAGCCGAGAGTGTCAGCAACTAATGTTATGGTTGATGATCCCATATCCTTTCCATATGGATATCCGTCATTCATAAATGTGACAGGGCCATCATCCTCGATCGTGAATGTGGTTGTATTGTTCGCAGGAAGCTGATAGTTCTTATTGTCAAGTGCTGTAGCTGTGGCTGTGTATGTTCCTACATCCACCGCTGCACCTGTGACTGTCACGCCACACACGTCAGATCCTACAAGACTGCTGCTGTCAACCTTAACATCAGGTATCTGTTTATTTCCTGTATATTTCAGGGTTGTGTTCGACCACACAAGCTGAACAGTTTTCTTCTCTATTGTGAAATCCACGGACTTTGAAAGGCCGTTATAATCGTCTGTCTCAGCAACTTCAAACACAGCGGTATAATCGCCGGCCTTGACAGGAGTCTCCACCTTCTTATCAGCGGATGAACCATCCTTCATATAATATGTAACAGTTGCTGTTCCATATCTTGACTTATATACTGGCTGCTCAGCCTCATCACCGTATGTCCATCCTGTTATAGATGGAGCAGTGAGCCATCTGTTTACGCCCGGCTTCTCGGTCTCAAGAGTGTTACCACTGGCATCCTCAACGATACCAGTTGTCATATCTATACTTCCGACATATATGTCGGGATATACAGAACCATATAAAGTCCAGACATACAGATAATACGTCTTATCTGAATCAAGCTTTATTCCATCTCCTGATACAGTGTCCGTTCTTGAAGCGCTGGAACTACGTGTAAACGCCGACTCTGTGATCCATCCCGCAAATCCGCAGTCAGCAGGTGTAGAAGCACTTGCCCAGCTTCTATAATTATGTGCGCTGTCATAACTTCCCTGGTCAGTAAGCTGGCTGGATGTGAACTTTGTCTCCTGGATAGCAAGCTTACATGGTGCAGATGCATAGCCGCTGCCAGATGTCCATGACCATCCAACCTGTGTCAGATATCCATCACTGCTCATGGTAAAACTGCTTATCTTCAAGTTATTCATCGCCGCCGCATATGCGGTCGATCCACCTGGCATGACCAGAATACATGTCAGAGTCATGAACATAGCCATCAGAAGTGCCACACTTCTGGCAGCCAGTTTTTTTACTGCTGTTCGTCCTCTCATATTTTACCTCTCTTTCTTTTTAGGGCAGTTTCAAAAGCCCCCTTCTAATAAAAAAGCCACTTATTCCAAGGATTTCGCACAAAAAAATGATTATCTTTCGATAATTATTGACTCTTTTCCCCGAAATATTTATGATAATTATAATTCGTACACTGATGTACGAGTCAATAGCTATTATGCAATTTTCACAAATTGTTTTGTGAAGTTTTTTGGAGTACGTCAACTCCCGCTAGATATGGCTTTTAATGGGTTGATGTTCAAGGAAAGGGGAGAGATCTGTATGAATCCTGCAAATAAGGATCTGTTTCAAATTGGCGAAGTCACCAAACAGCTTGGGGTGACAAGAAGAATGCTGCTAAACTACGAAGATCTGGGGCTTCTGACGCCCGCATACAAAAGTGAGAGCAGCGGATTCCGCTACTACTCGGCCGACAACATCGTACACATAAGAATCATAAAAACACTTCAGGGACTTGGATTATCACTGTCGGAGATCAGCCGATATTTTGGCAATACTGAAAAACTCGAGGATGTCATTGAGCGTATGACTTCGCTCCGCTCCCAGCTCGATCTGTGCATAGTCCAGCTCCAGCTCCGGCAATCCCAGACAGCAGGCTCTGAGATCCTCCACATCACTCTGCCATCATTCACGGCATTCTGCAGGGAATTCAAAGGCTCTGACCTGGCAGAAAAGACCGATGGTCTGCGCCAGACCTTCATCGAGGCGACAAAAAAATATAAGCTGAACTCCGTTGGCAAAATGTGTACAGAGGTTTCTATCGGAAGGGCATCCGATGGAAGATACGTGGTTCCCGTCGCTGTGGATCCCGGTATCTCTGACGAACATGTAAAAACACTTCCCCAGATTAATGCTATATGCATATACTATCGTGGTCCTTACGAGAACTTCCACACTGTCCAGGATAAACTACTGGACTATGCAAAGGAAAACAATCTTACAACATGCGGTTATTTCCGCAATACATTCATGGAGGGGCCTCCAACCCACGGTGCAAACAAAGACGCCTATATCACCCAGATCGCACTGCCAGTTCAGTTTCTGACCACAGGCTCTTCCATATAAATACATACAAATTCATATTTTTTTCAGAAAACCGTTTACACACAAAAACTCCCCGTGCAGATCTTTACGATCCACACAGGGAGCTTTTATTTTCTATTTTATTTTCTACTATATCATTCATAATTCATCTCATCCAAAGACCTGAATTCATATCCCTCCTTCTCCAGGTTCGTGAGAACAGTATCAAGTGCCTGGGCATTTGACGACGATACATTGTGGATGAGCGGAATTGCTCCGGGATGATAGTATTTTGCAAAATGTTCAATGACATAGTCTGCGCCCGGCTGGTTGTTCACATCATAATCAAGGTAAGCCATACTCCAGAAGATGGTCTTGTACCCCATATCCTTAGCCAGCTGCAGAACCTGTTCACTGTATTCACCGCACGGCGGTCTGAAATACTTATCCATCGGATATCCCGTCTCCTTCTCCATAAAATCGGAGCACTCTTTCAGCTCATTTTTCTGTTCCTCCACACTCTTCTCCGGCATGCACGGATGATGAACAGTGTGATTTCCTACCTGATGCCCCTCTTCCTTCATTCTCTTCACTATATCAGGATTGTCCCTTATGTATGTCATGGTCACGAAAAAGCACCCTTTTGCATCATGCTTTTTCAGCACATCCAGCATCTGATCTGTGTATCCATTCTCATACCCACAGTCAAATGTCAGATACATAACCTTGTCACCTTTATCCGAACTTTCCCTGTCTATATAATACGCATCGTACTGTTCAAGCGGAAAACTGCTATCGCAGCCACTTGCACCGTGTTCCTTGTTTCTGACTATGTACCATGAATATTTCTTTGTGGGAAGCTTACTGTAATCCCTCAGCTTTGTCATATCCTCTGTCGTATCCCCCCCATTGGCATCCGCATTTTTCTTCTCATCATCAGTCTGCGTATCCTCAGATCTTTCTCCCTTATCACCTTTCCCTTTCTGTGGGTCTTCACCATCTCTGCAGGCATCGCCAGGTGTAGCCGTCATCTTCGCCAGATCCTCCTTTTCATATATTGAACAGCCTCCAAGGAGCACCGCGATCACACACAGGGCATAAAGCCCCACCGTCATACATATCTTTTTCAACATCTACCGTCCTGAATTTATTTACTCACCTATCCATCCGCAAGTATCTTCTGCATCATCTTATCCAGAAGCTCATCATAGGATCCTTTGTCCGCTGTCTTGTCACCTTTCTTTTTTCTCTCACTCTTCTTTACCGGCACTGCATCTCCGCTGTGTTCCGCCACCTCTTGAACCGTCGCAGCCACCTGTTTTCTGTCTTCTTTTTTCAGTCTGTTGGACAGACTGTTGCCCAGATAATTTCTCACATTATCCCTGAGAGTCATCATATACCACGACGGATCCCACTGGTTTCCCGCCATATAGAGCACAAGGCACGCCGCCAGCGAACATAGCGTCATCTTGACAGCCTCGCCATTATTGCCTACTACATAATACTGATATACCGCTGCAAATATGCCTGTCCCAGCAGCAATCACTCCGAGATTTTTTACAAATCCATTCCATACATTTATCGGAACAACTCCTATCTTCAATCTGTCTATGTACTTGTCCACAAATGAGGACACATCCCGTATATCCACATCCAGCGACGCTATATCTTCATACCTTTTCCTTATCTCCAGCAATGCTTTCTTCTTTGTGTGCCCCATTCTGTCGCTTCCCTTTATCAGGCTTTTGAGATATCCACCCATGACAGCTCGTCCCACAGCTCCCAGCAGTCCACACATAACGATCACATACACGCACACATTCTGACTAAATAAAATTTCAAACATAGTTTTACCTCTCTTCAACACATTCGATTATTTTTGTCACAATTGCCTATCTTATCCGTTTGGCCGGTCCGGATGGTAGTATTATATGAGCACCATTTGCCGCCGTACAATTATTTTCGCTCGACAAATATTTGGGTTTTACAAGTTTTTCAGTTATGATATACTAAGCCTCAGATGAAATCTAAGCGTGCTGCACATAGCATGCGAATATTAAAATGATTGATAAAGTACAATAAGAAAAGAGGTATAGTTATGGTTTATAAGACTAGAGGGACCTGCTCAGTTGAGATTTCTTTTGATGTTGTAGACGGCAGGCTTCACGATGTAAAATTCACCGGAGGATGCAACGGTAATCTCAAAGGTATAGGAGCTCTTGTTGAGGGCATGAAACCTGAGGACGTCATAGCAAGACTCGAGGGTACAACCTGCGGATTCAAACCTACATCCTGTCCGGATCAGCTTGCTCAGGCTCTGAAACAGTATCTGGCTACAGCATAGAATCAGGAGGATTAACAATCATTATGAAGAGAATTATACTGACCGGTGGCGGTACAGCAGGACATGTCACCCCTAACATGGCACTGATGCCTGAACTTAAGAAACACGGTTATGACATCCAGTACATCGGATCCTACGATGGAATGGAGAAAAAGCTTATAGAGGACATGGGAATCCCATACCACGGAATATCATCAGGCAAGCTCAGGAGATACTTCTCCATGAAAAACTTCTCAGATCCGTTCAAGGTTCTGAAGGGTATATCTGAGGCCAAGAAACTCATGAAGGAGCTTCACCCTGACATAGTATTTTCAAAAGGGGGTTTTGTCACTGTTCCTGTAGTATTTGCAGCACACTCCGCAGGCATTCCTGTCATCATCCATGAGTCAGATATGACACCGGGACTTGCAAACAAGCTCGCACTTCCAAAGGCGACAAAGGTATGCTGTAACTTCCCTGAGACAAAAGATCTGTTCCCGGAGGGCAAAGCGGTTGTCACCGGTACTCCTATAAGAGAAGAACTCTTTAGCGGCGATTCAGCATTCGCCTATAACTACTGTGGATTCACAGACAACAAGCCTGTTCTTCTGATAGTAGGCGGAAGCTCAGGAAGCGTGATAATCAACAACGCCATAAGAGACAATCTTGACAAGCTTCTGGAGACATTCAATGTCATCCACCTCTGCGGAAAAGACAATCTCGATGAAAGCCTCAAGGGAAAAGCCGGTTATGTACAGTTTGAGTATGTCAAGAAAGAACTTGCAAGTATGCTCGCTCTCTGTGACATCATCATTTCCAGAGCCGGTGCAAATGCTATATGTGAGCTTCTCGCTCTCAGAAAGCCGAACATCCTGATTCCACTTTCAAAGGCAGCTTCCAGAGGAGATCAGATATTGAATGCCCAGTCATTTGAGAAGAGCGGCTACAGTTATGTCATTGAAGAGGAAGAACTGAATACTGAATCCCTGTTCAAAGCTATACATGAAGTATATAACAACAAGGACAAATATATTCAGGCCATGGAGTCCAGCAATCTGGCAGATTCCACCGGCATCATCATCAACATGATCGAAGAGCTTGTGAACAGCAACGACTGATGAACGTCTGATTCATCAAGTATCTGATACACTGAGCATCTGATACACTGAGCTCTGATACACCGAGTTCTGATATACTAAGCATCTGATACATGCAAAAACGGGATCATCCTTTCGGATGATCCCGTTTTTACTTTATAATCTTATATCTTCAGATGGATACTATATAGATCCTGTATCATTTCCATGTTCTATTATATAAGAAAGCTTAATATGCAAGAGCCTGAAGTGCTGCTGACTTTGTAGTGTCATCACATACCTGATCGCCTATATATATAGTAACTGTGCTCTTGCCCTCTGCAGGGAATGCAAATACGATCTTCAGAGTCTTGTCAATATATGTTCCGTCAGATCCAAACTTTGCAAGATCCATGCTGACCTTTGTGCCGTAATATGTGATAGTGAAGCCGCCATTCGTTGACTCCTCATAGTACCATACAGAAGTCTTAGCCTTCTTTGTGAGGGCATCTCCATATGTAACTCCTGTGTTGACAGTTCTCTCAACACCTGACTTCTGAACCTCTGCATACTTGATCTCGTTCTTCTTCAGGCTGTCGATCTTCTCCTTTGCGACATCATCTGTCTTGTACTGGAAATATCCTTTTACAAAAATCTGTGCTGTCTCTGGAAGAACCAGATATACACCACCACAAAGTGCTGCTACAACTACAATTGCAATCAATATTTTAAGAAATGTCTTCATAATTTATCTCTCCTATCCTTACCCAATAAGTCATAAATTAAAATAACTCTTTCTCCAATTGGAAGATGAAATCTTCCAGAAGCTGCATGCGTTTGCTGTACTCCATACGTCCAGCCTCCGTCTTGCATCTCTTTATCTTTGGTTTATTAATCTTGTAGAAATTCTTGATCCTGTAATATGCTCTCTTATAACTTGCCTCATCTTCTATAGCGGTGGCCATAGAATCCCAGAGCACACTGATAGCGCCAACCTCATCTAGAAGGTCAGCATCCATAACAATCCTGCACTCCAGCGACAGATCAGCGTCGGTATCCTTCTCCTCATGAATCATGATTATCTCACCGATCTTGGCTATCTTCACCGGATCAACCCCCAGGCTGTCCAAATAATTAACCGCTATCTCAGCGCCAACCTCGCCATGTGGTCTCACTCCATCCCAGCCAACATCGTGGAGAAGTGCAGCAAGCACTATAATATCGAGGTCTCCGCCCAATTTCGACTGAAGCTTTATGGCCCATCTATATACTCTCATAGTGTGCTCAAATCTGCTTCTGAACGGATAGTTAGGCGGCCGGCCATTCACTGCGGTCTGTTCCTTTACAAAATCAATTACTTCAGCGTAATTCATATAAGTTTTCGCCCCTTGGAAATCACTATTCTACGAAATTTGCCCTCTCGTAGAAGTATCATACTTGATGATAACATCTTTTGTAATGTTTTGCTATATTTTTTTAAATTTTTAATAAATTTTGCAATAAAAAAATCCATGCGGTCTTCCTTCGAAGCGTCACCATAGACGTTACCTCAGCAGTTAGCTCAGCCCAGGCACCCTCACGGCAC
>JAEDGW010000171.1 GCA_016297325.1 Coprococcus sp.
CATATGGTGAGAGCCCTGAGGAATCGTGGGAGAGGATAGTGAAGCATATGGATGATATCTACCCGATTGCCACAGAGAAACAGATAAAGAAAGTCTTAAAGTAGAGACGGTATACAGACAAGATGACGGAAGAATTTATATATGGAAACTGCATCAACACGATTGAAAATAGTCATGTTGGTGCAGTTTTTTATGAAATAAATTGGATGACATAGCAAATACTCCTAGAGTAGTTACTCTATATGAAATATTTATTCTTTTATATAAAATTTATATGGACTTACGGTTTACATGAACTTACATTAATTCAAAACTTTACATCAAAAGTTTACATATAACATTACATATATCTTTACATATGTGTTTACATATGATATGTTTATATGCAAGTCAGGTTATAAAGAATAATATGATGCCTACTTGAAGAGGAGAAATGATGAACACTGTATATGATGTTATTATTGTGGGAACTGGCGCTGCAGGCTTGTTCTGTGCGTTGAATTTCCCAGAGACAAAAAAGGTCTGTATTATCACAAAAAGACGGGCTGATGAGTCCGACTCTTTTTTGGCCCAGGGCGGCATATGTATGCTGCGGGGTGAGGAAGACTACAAAGATTATTTTGAAGACACCATGAGAGCCGGCCATTATGAGAACAATGAAAAGACAGTCGATCTTATGATCAGATCATCGAATCTTGTTATCAGAGAATTGATAAGGCTTGGAGTCAGATTTGAGAGAGATGAGAGCGGAAAGCTTGCCTTCACCAAGGAGGGAGCTCATAGCCAGCCCAGAATATTGTTCCACGAGGATATTACCGGCAAAGAGATTACATCCACTTTGCTGGAATGTGCAAAGAAGAAATCCAATATCGAGATATATGAGTATACGACTATGCTCGACATCATCTGCAATGACAATGCCTGTGGTGGAGTGGTTATAGCTGATGAGGCGAAGAATATAAGCATACTTAGATCCAACAACGTTGTATTGGCGTGTGGTGGAATCGGAGGTATATATAAGAACTCAACGAATTTTGCCCATATAACAGGTGATGCCATAGCAATTGCCTTAAAACATGGTGTAGAGGTAGAGAATCTGAATTATGTGCAGATCCACCCGACAACACTGTTTAGCCGGAATAAGGGAAGAAGGTTTCTGATATCAGAATCTGTGAGAGGAGAGGGAGCATGGCTTCTTAACAAGGCGGGAGAAAGGTTTACAGATGAATTGCAGCCTCGTGATGTAGTCAGCCGTGCAATATGGAAACAGATGGAGATAGATGGAACGGAGCATGTGTGGGAAGATCTGAGACCGCTTGGAAGAGATGTGATCTTGCAGCATTTTCCACATATATACAAGCAGTGTAAGGATGAGGGATATGATGTGCTTATTGAACCGATACCGGTTGTGCCGGCGCAGCATTACCACATGGGCGGAGTGAAGGCAGATCTCGCCGGAAGAACATCCATGGAAGGATTGTACGCGGTAGGAGAAGCCGGATGTAATGGAGTGCATGGCAGAAACAGACTGGCAAGCAATTCATTGCTTGAGTCGCTGGTTTTTGCACAGAGGGCGGCAGATGATATCATGTTCAGCAGAGAGCACAGAGGCTGCGGAGAAGAGAATATAGATCTGTCTGAATATGAAGATATAGATGGTTTGTTTAGAGAATATAAGAATATAGTTTTGACAGAAACGGAAAGAAGAGGCTGAGAATGAATCAGATAACAATGAAATTGAATGCGGACAAGCTTATAATGATGGCTTTACAGGAGGATATCACAAGTGAGGATGTATCTACAAATGCGGTGATGCCAAAGGCCCAGAAAGGAAAAGTAGACCTGATATGCAAGCAGGATGGAATCATTGCAGGACTTGATGTATATGCAAGAGTATTTACACTCTTAGATGACAGCACTGAGGTTGAGTTCTTCTGCAAAGATGGCGATGAGGTGAAGGCTGGCCAGCTTATGGGAATTGTGACTGGTGATATCAGGGTTCTCCTCTCTGGCGAGAGGGTTGCGCTTAATTATCTCCAGCGTATGAGTGGTATAGCTACATATACCCATGAGGTTGCAGAACTTCTTAAAGGAAGCAGGACTACTCTGCTGGATACCAGAAAGACCACACCTAATTGCCGTATATTTGAGAAGTATGCAGTCAGAGTCGGCGGAGGAAGCAATCACAGATACAATTTGTCAGATGGAGTATTGCTTAAGGATAATCATATAGGCGCTGCGGGAAGTATAACCAATGCAGTGAGAATGGCAAAGGAGTATGCACCATTTGTCCGCAAGATAGAGGTTGAAGTTGAGACACTGGATCAGGTAAAAGAGGCTGTTGAAGCGGGAGCCGATATCATTATGCTTGACAATATGACAACGGATCAGATGAGAGCTGCGATCGATTTGATCGATGGACGTGCGGAGACAGAATGTTCAGGCAATGTTACAAAAGAGAACATAGAGAGACTGATATCATTGGGAGTGGATTATATATCAAGCGGTGCGCTTACCCACAGCTCACCTATAATGGATATATCAATGAAAAATCTTCAGGCGGAGGAATAAGGTGAAGGCAAAAGAGAGAAGGGAAAGGATACTTGACATTGTGAAGAATTCAGATGTTCCTGTTCCGGCAAATAAGCTTGCGTCAGAATTTGAAGTCAGCAGACAGATAATAGTGCAGGATATTGCAGTGATCAGGGCGGCTGATGATGGCATAATTGCAACTAACAGGGGTTATATATACAAGAATGAATCAAAATGTCAGAGAGAGTTTAAAGTAAAACACGGTTATGACAGGACTGAGGAAGAACTCACGATCATAGTTGATTATGGCGGTGTTGTAAAGAATGTAAGTATAAGTCATACGGTGTACAATCGTGTTACTGCAAAGATGAATATTGCTTCCAGATACGACGTGGCAAAATTTATGAAAAAATTGGAAAACAGCCAGTCGTCCCTGCTTGGAAATGCTACTAACGGATATCATTACCATCTGATAGAGGCTCCAAGTGAAGAGATCCTGGACACCATAGAGCAGAAACTTGATGAGACAGGCTTCCTTGTTCCGTGGCAGGAGTGGGAGAAATAATACAAAATGATTTGGAGAGAATAAAATGACGATAAAAGAGATACAGGATGAGATAATCAGACTGAAGAAAGAGAAAGATTTCTGCATACTGGCACATGCTTATCAGGGACATGAGATTCTTGAAGTTGCAGATTATATGGGAGATTCATATGGACTTAGCGTTGAGGCGAGCAAGGATTCCCGCAAAAATATAATAATGTGTGGTGTGCGTTTTATGGCGGAGACATGTAAGATACTGTCCCCTGATAAGAATGTGTATCTGCCTAATCCTGAAGCCGGATGTCCGATGGCTGAACAGATGAACCTTGAAACGCTGGAGGAGATGAAGAAGAAGTATCCGGGATATGCGTGTGTCGCCTATATAAATACGACATCTGAATTGAAAACTGCCTGTGATGTATGTGTGACATCCTCATCTGCAGTGCAGATTTGCAGCAAGCTTGATAATGACAAGATTCTTTTTATTCCAGATCCGAATCTTGGGAACTATGTTCAAAAGCAGATGCCGGAAAAGGAATTTGTGTTTTTTAACGGCGGATGTCCTAGACATCTTGCGGTTACCCTAGATGATGCTTTGAAGGCAAAAGAGTTACATCCACATGCGGAACTTCTTGTCCATCCTGAGTGCAGGCCGGATGTAGTAGCAGAAGCTGATTATGTAGGTTCAACCACAGGAATCATGGCATATGCCAGAAAGTCAGAGAAAAAAGAATTTATCATCGGTACAGAGCACAGTATTGTGGAGCATCTTCAGTATGAGTGCCCTGACAAAATGTTCTATCCAATATCTTCAAAGCTGATGTGCCATAATATGAAACTTACTACACTGGTTGATATATTGAATGTATTAAAGGGTACAGGTGGCGAAGAGATAGTCCTTTCTGATGAGGTGATGGAGGGAGCTTCCCGCTGCATCAACAGAATGATCGCGCTTGGATAACGATTTGCTGATGCCTGACATACGATATTGATGAATATTTATTGAGGTGTGTATGTCATCACAGATCATATGGTGGTGACGGAGGGACAGTATGACTTTTCGTTCTTCGATATCATGTCATCAGCAAGGCAAAGGAGAAGGGGCTTC
>JAEDGW010000172.1 GCA_016297325.1 Coprococcus sp.
AGTGTGGCGATACCAATAGGAGGCGCGCTTATGAGCGAAGCGAATAACTCTCATGTGGGCCGACGACATGCCACACTCGTAGGAGTGTGGCGATACCAATAGGAGGCGCGCTTATGAGCGAAGCGAATAACTCTCATGCGGGCCGACGACATGCCACACTCGTAGGAGTGTGGCGATACCAAATAGGATAGGGAGAGAAAAACATGAAAAAAGCAGCAACAGTTATAGTGAGTGTATTACTTTGGGCGATTATTTTGATCGCAGCTCTATATGCATTTACGACGATGGCAACAAAGGATAGTCAGAATGTGTCAAGCATACTTGGATATACGCCGATGACGGTACAGTCGGATTCCATGTCGCCGACATTTGAGAAGGGCGATCTGATATTTGTGAAGAAATGCGACACGGCCAAGCTTGAGGTCGGAGATATCGTATGTTTCCACACGCTTATTGAGAACCAGTATGCGCTGAACACCCACCGTATTGAGAAGATCGATGAGACGGAGGGCGGTGCGAGAAGCTACACTACCCGGGGTGACAACAATGCCGCAGCCGACCAGCACATCATTTCAGATGGAGATATAGTCGGCAAATACGTGGGTCACTGGGCAAAGGTCGGCAAGGTGATGGATTTCCTGTCAAGCAGTGTGGGATTTCTTATCGTTATCGTAATACCTATGTTGATATTCTTCATCTATCAGGTATACAACCTCATCATGATCAATATCAGACTGAAGAGAGCCATTGCGGTGGAGAATGCACAGGCGGCAGAGGAGGCAAGACTCAAGGTTAGAGCTTCTGGCGGAGAAGACGGAGCTGCTGAGAGTGATGCAGAGGCAAAGCTTGCAGAGGCTGAGAGGCTTCGCGCGGAGGCTGAGGAGATGAAACGTAAGGCAGCAGAAGAGCTGGCCAAAGCCCAGGCGGCAAATGCTTCAGCTGGCAATTCAGAAAATGGAGCTGCTGATGGCATGTCAGATGGTTCTGCAAATTCTGAGAATTAGGAGGAATAAGTTTAGTGAGTGAATTTTTAAAGTTTGCATTTGAACTGCTGTCGCAGATCGTGTACAACATAGCACAGGTGCTGGCATCTCTGCTGAGATTGTTTATAACCGGATGGGCAGATTATTTTCTTATATTCAGGACATACATAGGAACACTCAATGTGGTGGGCAAGATATTGTCGGTGCTTCTCATGTTGATTGTCATAGCTATTCCGGTACTGATAATAGTGCTTATCGTGAAAAATATTATCCTGAAACATCAGCTTAAGAATGATGATATGGACAATTCGGAGCTTTACAAGGAGATTGGAAGACTGAACAAGCAGGTTCTCGATCTCATGGATGAAAAGAACAGCATCCTTGCGCTCAAGGTCAATGCCATGGGCGGCACGGAGCGTATTCCTTATATGGGCGCATCTGCCCTTGTGGATGATGCCATTCCTACAGTTGGCAATGTGACAAATGCCTCAGGAGAAGCTGCGGCTTCTATGGCAGTTGCAGGCGGAAAGGTCGGTGCGGTGCCTGGAGCAGTTATAGCAGGAGGTACTCTCAAGGCTGTTCTGGAGGATAAGCCGGATGTTGTGCATAGATTCCCGAAACTGCAGTTGGTTGATGAGAAATATGAGAATTACGTTGAACCGGCATTTGACAATAACATATCCCTTGAGGTGTTTGTGGAGAATTATCGTCTGTTTGCGGCAAGCCAGCTTCACCTTTACTATACACCTGAGATCATCAGAAGATTTGTGGCTGGTATGGCGGCAAGTAAGCTTCTTATTCTGGAAGGTATATCTGGTACAGGTAAGACGAGTCTTCCGTACTCATTCAGCCGTTATATGAACAACCCGGCGACCATCGTGTCGGTTCAGCCGTCATTCCGTGACCGTACTGAACTTCTTGGTTATTTTAATGAGTTCTCCAAGCGTTTCAACGAGACTGAGTTTCTGAGAGCACTCTACGAGGCGAATTACAGACAGGAGCCGACTATGATCGTTCTAGACGAGATGAACCTTGCCCGTATCGAGTATTATTTTGCTGAGATGCTTTCAGTTCTTGAGATGCCGAGCAAGGATGAGTGGGTTCTTGATCTTGTACCTACGGCCTGGGATGGAGATCCGATCAAGCTTGATGCCGGTAAGATCCACGTCACCGATGGAACATGGTTCATCGGTACAGCCAACAACGATGATTCGACATTTACCATCACCGATAAGGTTTACGACCGTGCAATGCCAATCGAGCTGAATGAGAGGGCGGACGCATTTGAGTGCGATCCTCAGCCTGCGTGCGAGATCACGACGGAACATCTGCTTTATCTGTTCCAGAAGGCAAAGGTGGAACATCCTATCAGCAACGAGATGATGGAGAATATCCAGAAACTCGACAAATATTTACAGACACGTTTCAAGCTGTCATTTGGTAACCGTATTGTGAAGCATATGTACGATTTCATTCCTGTGTATGTGGCCTGTGGCGGAACGGAGCTTGACGCGATGGATTACATAGTTGCCAGAACTGTTCTGAAGAAGTTTGAGAGTTTGAATGTAAGCTTTGTGCGTGATGAGATCACAGGTCTTATCAGCTACATCGAGAAGATTTTTGGAACAGATGGCATGAATGACAGTAAGGACTACCTGAGAAGAATCCAGAATCTGTATTAATAATGGTAGTAAGATTAATTTGTTTATATATGAGGCAGGAGAAAATGTATGGCAGATAGACCAGATATTAATGATAATACAACTGAAGAGTTTGTCCCGGATGGAGTGGTTGACTCAGGTGGAGTGGATGGCTTAACTGGGGTAGCTGAATCGGACGAAAGCCTTAGGACGGAAGGGTCAGACCCCATGGATGGGGTACCGATGCCGGAGGATTTCGGGATGGGGTCAGACCCCGTTGCGGACGGAGTGCCAAGCCCGGACGCGTGGGACAATGCCGGTTATGACGGAGTGCAGAGCCCAGACGCGTGGGATGACCTCGGTGGAGACGGAGTGCCGAGCCCGGACGTGTGGGATGATCTCGGTGGAGACGGAGTGCCGAGCCCGGATGAATGGGAAAATGCCGGTGATGGATGGGATGACGAGGAGTCTGAGTATTCCGAGGATGATCTGACAATTTCAAATCTGTATGAGAAGTATACCGGAAGCGTGGAGGAGGCTCTTGCTGAAGACAGATATTTCCAGTATATGTTTGAGATGATACAGGCCGGAGACAATAAGCTCCATCAGGTGAACAGGGTTCTTCACAAGGTTGTTGATGAGACATGGCTTAACATAGTTGAGGAGGGCATCGAGTCAATCTTCAAGATTGTTGACAAGCCAAGAAGGTTTATTGCAACAAAGGAGGAGGTAGTTCCTGTTGCCTTGGCAAAGAAGATCAGCGCAGACAGCGTGCGCCATCTCAGTCAGAACACCCAGTTTATAGCTACAAATGCGGCGGGTGAGATGCAGCCTACCAAGATTCTCAACGTCACAACTGAGGAGAGTTATGATCTCTATGAGAACAGATTTGTATATCACCTTATACAGAGACTTTTTGCTTTCGTAGATAAACGTACAGACGTGATCTTCTGGGCGACAGGGGATGAGACCTGCAATGTCATGAGCATGGAGAGCAAGGTGGATGACGCCTACGAGCAGATATCATACAAGGTGGAGATGACGGTCAAGAACAAGCAGAGTCTTGTGGAAAACGACACTGATAACATGGGAGTCTTCAAAAGAATCGATCGTGTTCGCCGTATGTCAAGGGTTCTGAGACAGAGTTCTTTCTGTGAGATCATGAATGGATGTGCCAAGGTTCACAGCCCTATCCAGCGTACAAATCTTATGATGAAAGATCCGGATTATCGTGCCTGCTATAAGCTGTGGCAGTTTATTGAGAGTTATGATGAGGTTGGATTCAGTATTGAGGAGCAGGATTCCGCAATGGAATTCGATGAAGAGTACCTCTTACAGATGTATATCAACATGATCGCCAACTATACGGTTTTCAAGAGCCTTCTTGAGTCAGATCCGCGTAAGATGAACGAGATCGCGGTTGAGAAAAAGGAACCGGTGAAGCCTAAGTTCATAAAGGAGATTAAGGAGGAGATTGTAGACGATCCGAATATACCTGATGTCGAGGTCCGCAAGGTATTTGTGGAGGAAGTCACCCAGGCACAGCTTGA
>JAEDGW010000173.1 GCA_016297325.1 Coprococcus sp.
ACTTCGTACTCAAAACTTTTCTCATCTTCTGCCTGATCGTTGTTCTCTGCCTGATCGCCATCCTGCACCGCTTCCTGGTCGGCACTCTGTGTCTGACTTGAGCTGCCTGTCTGCCCTGTCTTATCCTCATTTCCGGAACCACAACCGGTAAGTGCCATACCGAGTGTAAGCATTCCTATAACTGCATAATATTTTTTTCTCATCTTTTGTTTCTCCTTCCCGCATTATGCGGCTTACATAATCCTGCAATCATATAAGCTCTACTATATTTAAACATATTCTGATTTCGTTTTGGAAACAAATGTATATTCTGCTTTTTTAATTGTCTTCTTGTCGAATTTTATCTATAATATTTTTAATGGATTCATAGAATGGAATCCTAAATTTCCAAAAACAATTTTTCAGTTTTAAAATGACACAATATCGTCTGATAATCTATCAACACTAAAACTTTTATTTTCTAAATAATTACCATAAAAAATTATTTACCGCACGTATATATATTGAGAATCATTCAGACAAAAGTTACAATAAACCATCAGGTTCAACCTGATAAGCATTACATGACATGTAAGATCAGCTCCGCCAAATGTGTTTTCCAGCGGACTGACGTTCAAAAGGAGGAATATCATATGAGAAAAAAATTAACAGCATTACTACTCAGTGCCTGCATGTGTGCCGGACTGGCAGCATGCGGCAGACATACACCAAATAATAACCCTGAACATACCAGAACCGATTCGTCTGTCACATCACTCACAGGCAATATCACTGTGACTTCAGCCAAAACTGATGTAACATCATTTGACCAGCTAAAGGACGGAATCAATGAATTCTCCATGAATATGTATTCTGCCCTTCCATCTGACAAGAACATATTCTACTCGCCTTACAGCATCGCAAGCGCACTATCCATGTTGGATGTGGGGGCTGGCGGCATAACCAAGGAAGAGCTTGAAGACACACTCGGCATAACAAACCTTGATGAATGGAATGACGAGATGAAGGCTTATCTGTCAAAGGACTGGTCACAGAACACATTTGTAAATACCGCAAATTCCATATGGATGAACAAGGATACAACATGGTCATCCAATATAGAAAAGGACTTCCTTACACCAGCCAAAAACTACTATTCAGGTGAGGTATACGAGGCAGACTTTGTCGGACAGCCGGACAAGGTTGTTCAAAGTGTAAACAACTGGGTGAGCACAAACACTAACAAAATGATACCTGAGATACTGAAGGAAGTTCCCGGCGGTACTGTCATGATGCTCATAAATGCGGTTTATTTTGAAGGAAAATGGGACACACCATTTACCGAGGATAACACATTTCAGGGCAAGTTCTACGGCACCGACAAGGAAAGTGTCGTTGACATGATGCACCTCTACGGTGAACACTTCACATATATCGACAATGGGGAGATCAAGGGAATCACACTTCCTTACGATGGTGACAGCATTGTCATGAAAGTGTTCATGCCAACCGCCGATGACGGAGACATAAACGAGCTCTTTGACAAACTCAGCAACGAAGAAAAGCAGAAGCTCATCGACTCTCTGGATGACGGACGCAATGTGGAAATTGACGCTCTCCAGCTTCCGAAATTTACAGACGAACAGAGCATCGACGGCCTTGACGACATTTTGAAAAACATGGGAATCCAGTCGGCATATTCAGACAGCGCCGACTTCTCCAAGATTGCTGACGGAATCGCCGTATCATCCGTGAACCACAGAGCTAAGGTGATAGTGGACGAAAACGGAACAAAGGCCGCTGCCGAGACTGACATCATGATCAAGGAAACCGCCATGATGCCAACCGAAGAAACCTACAACTTTGTTGTGGACAAGCCATTTGTATACGTAATTGAAGACCAGAGCACAGGCATGATACTTTTCATGGGAAGGGTGAACTCGCTGTAATTTCCTCTTTTGGATCTGTTTTTACTCGCAAAGAATGGAACATTTTCACTTTTTTCGCTGTTTTTCAAAATTAGAGTACAAAATTTTCACTTTTCTTTGCAAATATCGACAAAAGCACACAAGACTTTGAAAACTTGTGTGCTTTTTTCTTTTTTCTTTCAAAAAGAGACAAATATTGGCACTTTATAATTGTACCCACATAATTAAGTCACTAATATAAGTTTTCAGAACATGCTGATCGTCAGCTCTTTATGCATTTCGAGTTTCCAAAACAAACTTGCAAAATAAGTTACAAATAAACTAATGCTTACATTATAAAACAGCAATATATCTCAACAAACAAGACAGGTGTCACTTATACGACACCTGTCTTGTTTGATTTAAATTATTTTTCGTCCTCACTGCCATCCTCTGACGCATTCTTGTTCTTCTCACGTATATACTGGATTGCCTCTCTGACTGCAGCTTCCTCCTCGTCCTTTGCGATCTTCCTTGCATAGGATATAGTCTTTACAAGATTCGTTATAAGGATAATGGCAAGCGGCACCAGAATAATCGGAACAAATATCAGCGGATTGGATACCAATCTTACTATCTTGCCGAGCAGCAGTGATGACCACACTACTTTCCCAAGCAGATCTCTGGAATCAACATCATAACGATCTACCACGTTGTTTGCGTCACCTTTGGTCACAAAACGATAATTGTCTCCATCCTGGCTGACAGAAACCACTCTGTGTGTATTTACCGCACCTGAAAGTGCGGGATCTGATGAATAAAATGATATGACATCATTCTCCCGTATAGATGCAGGATCCGTCTCTTTCACTATGATCAATGAATCCACATCATATGTCGGAGCCATGCTTCCAGTAGTAACACGGAGTGCCATATATCCGGCTATATTGGGAGTTTTTCCCGGCTTGGTCATCACCACTATGAGAAGTACAAACACTGCCGCTATTATGATGACCACTGAAAGTATATTTATAATTGCATATAATATCTTTTTAATCATATAAGCTTATCCCATCCAATTTATAAATATCTATTTCTTTCGCTCCCTGCGCTCCTCAAGCGAACGCCTTATATAATGACTGAGACTATTTGCCTCTGCCCTGGCCAGAGCGCGCTGCTCACGCTTTGCAGCCTCCTCGGCTTCCTTCTGCGCCTGCGCTATCTGTTCGGCTGCATCATTCTGCGCCTGTGCAATCTTCTCTGCTGCATCATTCTCTGCCTGTATTATCCGTTCGGCTGCTTCTCTTTCAGCCTGTGCGGCATGTTCAGTCGCCTCTTTCTGCGCCTGCGCTATCTTCTCCGCTGCATCATTCTCAGCCTGTGTTATCCGTTCGGCTGCTTCTCTTTCAGCCTGTGCGGCATGCTCGGCCGCCTCTCTCTGAGTACGCGCGACTGTATCTGCAAGTTCTTTCTTCATAGACATGATAGATGATTCCGCCTCATCCTTCGTAGCTACAACCAGAGTCTGTGCCTCCTGAAGCGAAGCATCCCTGGACGCCTCTGCTGCCTTGGCTCTCTCCTCTGAAGCTTCAGCCTCTGCCTGATACTTTTCGGCAAGCGCTTCTGCCTCTGCCATACTCTGTCTTGCTGCTTCCGCCTGAGCCTTAGCGGCTGCAATCTCGGACTCTGCATTCTTCATCATCTCAGCTATCTGGCTATCTGCAGCAGCCCTGGTCTTTGCCATCTCTTCCGCCGCATTTTTCTTAGCCGCAGCTATCTCCGCCTGCATCTCCTGTTCGGCAATCTCTATAGCGGCTTTCTTTTCTGCCTCAGCCTTCTCTATAGATGCCATCTTCTCTTGTTCCGCAAGCTCTATTGCAGCTTTCTTTTCTGCCTCGGCCTTCTCTATAGATGCCTGCTTCTCATTCTGAAGCTGTTCTATCTCTGATTTCTTCTCTGCCTCAAATGTCTCCATGGCAGTCTGTGCCTCAGCCTGAGCTGCCTCAAATGCCGCCCGGGCCTCAGTGGCTTCCCTCTCTGCCACATTCTTTGTCTCCTGATGAGCTTTCTGCTCCTCGGATAACTGCTGCATATAGGAATTGCGCTCCTCTTCGGTTCTGGCCTGCAGATCGGAAAGCTGCTGCAGCTGTTCATTCAGCGAATCTATCTGCCACTGCAGGTCAGACATTGAAAACTGCATCTCATTGACAGTCTGCTCCAGATCCTGTGTGTGCTGCTTCTCCTGTTCAAAAGCCGCCTCAGCGTCAAGCTGTGCCTG
>JAEDGW010000052.1 GCA_016297325.1 Coprococcus sp.
TTGATCTTGGATGTAAGTGCGTTATCCTTCTCGAAATGTTCTACAAGTCTGTCAAGACAGATCTCCAGGTTACCTGACATCTCACCTGCGGCAACCATGTTGATCATGATAGGTGGGAATACATCAGGATTAACTCTGAATGCATCTGCAAGTGTTCCACCCTTTTCAACGTATGTACGTGCATCTGCTATAGCTTTTCTAAGAGTCTTGTTCTCAATCTGATCTCCCATCAGCTCAAGTGCCGATATGATCGTAACACCGGCTTTGATAACCGCTGAGAACTGCTTACAGAATACACCCAAATCTCTGGATTTAACTTTTTTCTTAAATCCGATGTTCCCCAATGGACTGCTCTGCTCTGTGAGGCTCATGATGGAATAGCCTTCCGACTTGAGCTTCTTCTCCGCACCGTCTCTGTTTGGGGCCTCGATGGTACCTTTTTTATTCTTACCATCTCTGTCAACAACCTTGTAATTAAATACTGCCATTGTCTCTCCTCCGACCCAATCTTAATATTCTTAACTTTCCTGCATTTACACTTTAAAAGCATAATATTGCAACATAAATTATATGTAAAATATCTTACTATACTATGTAAACTTTATCAACATTTAATTATTGGTGCATTTACTTTTGGAATAAGTGCACAATGTGCTTTGTCAATAATTCTACATATTGCAATGTTGCAATACATTATACCATATCTTACTGACCATTCATCTTCTTTCTCAGGTACTGCTGATCCTGAGCGTATGTCATGGCCATCTCTCTTGTAACTGTGCCTGATGCATATAACTCATAAAGCGCATCATCCATTGTTATCATTCCGAGTGCACGGCTTGTCTGAATAGTGGACTGGATCTGGTGAGTCTTAGCTTCTCGGATAAGGCTTCGGATAGCTGGTGAAGCAAGCATAACCTCGAATGCTGCCACTCGGCCATTACCACTTGCTATAGGAAGCAGTGACTGTGATATAACTCCCTCAAGTACCATTGCAAGCTGTACTCTTACCTGCTGCTGCTGGTTTGTAGGGAAGATATCGATGATACGGTCGATCGTACTTGCCGCTCCTATTGTATGCAGTGTCGAGAATACCAGATGTCCTGTCTCGGCAGCGGTGATAGCTGTGGAGATTGTCTCAAGATCTCGCATCTCTCCTACGAGGATGATATCCGGATCCTCTCGAAGTGCAGCTCTAAGAGCATTTGCATAGCTGAGGGTATCCATACCAACCTCTCTCTGGTTTACTATCGCCTTATTGTGGTGGTGAATGTACTCTATAGGATCCTCAAGTGTGATGATGTGATCAGTCAGGTTTTCATTTGCTTTATTAATAATAGAAGCAAGTGTAGTTGACTTTCCTGATCCTGTAGGTCCTGTTACAAGTACAAGTCCTCTTTTTCTCTTGTAAAGTTCAACAACCTCCCTTGGAATTCCGAGCTGATCAGGTCTTGGTATCTGTGTCTCAACTCGTCTGTATGCGGCTGCCATATTTCCCCTGTCCATGAATACGTTTACACGGAAACGTCCAGTCTCAGGTGAGTCGAATGAGAAATCGACCTCTCCTCTGTCCTGGAGTATCGCTTTGTGTCTGTCCTTCATGGTAGAAGCTATAGCTTCTGCTGCATCTGATGGTGAAAGAGGTGGAACTTCAACCTCCGTAAGTTTACCATTGATCCTGAGCTTCGGCGGTATGCCTACAGCTATATGAACATCTGACGCTTTAGCTTCTACAGAGAAGGCAAGCAATTCCTTCATGTCTAACATATCTTTGTCCCTTCCTTTCCCTTTTGCATTAATAATTTCATATATATAAATAATTTCGATTATTATATATCTTTTAAAGTTCTCCCATATCCACACCTTCGGCAACAGTCACCGTACTGTGTACGATCTTGTTCATCTCTGATATGGATGTGATTCCATCAAGTACATGCTTTGCAGCTCCCATCTTCAGTGTGAGCATTCCTTCCTTGAGGGCCTGCTTCTCTATAACATCCGCTGTCGCACCTGATGCAATAACCGCCTGAAGTTCCCTTGAAACCGGCATCATCTCGTACACACCGATACGTCCTGAATATCCGGTATCGTTGCAAAGCGGGCATCCCTGTGGCTCATAGATGATTACATCCTCTTCATCTGCTGGAACGCCAAGCTGAACTCTCTCTTCATCCTCCACAAGTCTAGGCTGTTTACATGTAGTGCACAGTCTTCGCACAAGTCTCTGGGCGATAACTCCAACTACGGCATCACCAGCGATATACGACTCTATTCCCATATCTATAAGACGGGTGATGGTTGAGGCAGCTGAGTTCGTATGCAGTGTCGATACAACCAAATGTCCTGTGATAGCGGCCTGTACGGCTATTCCTGCAGTCTCACCGTCTCGGATCTCTCCTATCATGATGATATCCGGATCCTGACGAAGGATAGATCTAAGAGCTGCCGCGAATGTCATATCCGCCTTGTTATTAACCTGAACCTGATTGATACCGTTTATATTCGCCTCGACAGGGTCCTCAACAGTGATGATGTTAACATCCTCTGTATTCAGCTCACTGAGTGATGTGTAAAGTGTTGTTGATTTTCCTGATCCTGTAGGACCTGTTACAAGGATGATTCCGTGTGGATTGCTGAGGATATTGTCAAATACTTTCTCCTGTTCAGCATCAAAACCAAGGGCACTCTTAGGTTTGGTAAGACCATCCTTGGATGTAAGTCTCATAACCGTCTTCTCTCCGAAAACTGTAGGAAGGATAGAAACACGGACATCAAACTCTCTTCTGTCTACCATGATAGTGATACGACCGTCCTGAGGTTTTCTCTTCTCTGCTATATCCATTCCACCAATGATCTTGATACGGGCTGTTATACCAGCCAGGATACTGAGGTCATATGACATAACCTGCTTAAGCGCACCATCTATTCTGTATCTGACTCTGACGCTGTTCTCAAGAGCCTCTATATGGATATCAGACGCTCTCTGTCTTACTCCACCTTCTATTATCTGTTTAACCAGGAGAACGATAGGAGAATTGTCTATCTCTTCGTTGCCCTCCTCCTCGTCACCGCCACCGAGGGAATTCTGCTGTTCCTGTCTGTAGGCCTCAGCAGCCTCCATAGCCTGTGCACTTCCATAATACTTGTCTATGGCCGACTTGATAGCTTCCTCAGATGCCAGCATAGGCTCAACCTGAAGGTTCGTCACAAGTCCTATATCATCCATAGCCATAATATCCATAGGATCCGCCATGGCAACCTTGAGGATATTCGGGTTGTCAGGATCGATCTCTATAGGAATAGCCTGATACTTCGTAACCATGCTCTCCGGCACCATATGTATGACCTTCTCCTCGATCTTGGCACCCTTGAGTTCTATGTAGTCTATTCCCAACTGAGTTGTAAGCACGGTGATCAGCATATCGTTACTTATAAACCCAAGATCAACAAGCGCATTACCCAGCTTTCTGCCAGTCTCCTTCTGCTTTGCAAGTCCTTCCTGAAGCTGTTCCTCCGTTATCGCTCCTGCCGCTACAAGAACATCTCCAATTCTGATCTTCTTACGTCCCACGCTTAATCGCATTCTCTGTATAACCTCCTCTTATCTCTCCTTTTATTCCTAATCCACCTAGTTTTTCAAAATACCAAAAGTATTATATCACAGTATTTTCACATTTTAAACATTTTGTACATATTTTGGCATATTTTTTTGTATTTTTATCAGAAAAATGATCCTTTAACATGTGTACATGCACTATTTCTGCACAATGAACATAAGATATTATCAGGTTGAATATACATTTTTCAGGTAATTCGACTCTTTTCGACAACAGGCGGGGAGCATTTAATAATCATGGAAACTTTCAAAACTCCTCTAACTCCCGATGAAGAAAAAAAGTATATAGAGCTCTGTGCAGAAGGCGACAGGCACGCCCGTCAGACATTGATCGAATACAATCTCCGTCTGGTTGCCCATATTGCCAGGAAATACAATTCCGCCGTGAGGGATCCGGAGGATCTCATCTCCATAGGTACGATCGGACTGATCAAGGCCATAGACACCTTCAAATCTGACAAAGGCTGCAAACTCTCAGGATACGCAGCAAAATGCATTGAGAACGAGCTTCTAATGACTCTGCGCCAGGAAAAGAAAAAATCCCGGGAAGTATCCCTGTATGAACCGATCGGCACCGACAAGGAGGGCAACGAGATCGTCATCATGGATATCATAAGCGAAGGCGGAATAAGTCCTCTGGACAAAATGATACACTGCGACCATCTGTCCGCTCTTCCTTCCTGTATAACAAAACTCCTCACAGAAAGGGAGCAGAAGATCATAAGCCTCAGATACGGTCTTGGCAGTGCCCCACCCATGACCCAGAAGGAAACAGCCAGACTTCTTGGCATATCCAGATCATACGTGTCCAGGATTGAAAAGAAAGCTTTAAAAAAACTACAGGGATGCCTGGACCAATGATCCAGACATCCCATTTTTACTCTTTTCTTCTAATTATCATTCCTGTCTCAAGCTCCTTGTCAAGCTTCACCCGGAGCTGCTGTTTCGGGTGCGGTGCCGACTCCATGCTCTCGCCATCTTCATTGTAGATTGCTTCCACAACGCACTCTATATTTTCGCCGTCAAATCCCATAGCTTCAATATGTTCTCCAACAGTGAACTTGTTCTTCTGTTCAAAGCATACAAGGCCCTCTTCTGTGACCTGTCTCACAGTACCAATATATGTGTAATTCTTCACATATGTGTTGCTGTCGTATATCTGTGACTCCGAATCAGTCTTTCCAAAATAGAACCCGGTTGTGAACTGTCTGTAAGTACATTTTGCTATCTCACTCTTGTAATAGTCCATGTTTGCCCTGTACTTCTCCTCTGATTCAAAGTAATCATCTATTGCTTTTCTGTATGTCCTTGCCACAGTTGCAACATACAGTGCGGTCTTCATTCGCCCCTCTATCTTAAGGCTGTCTATGCCCGCATCGACCATCTCAGGCACATACTCTATCATGCAAAGATCCTTGGAGTTGAATATATATGTTCCCCTGTCATCCTCATTCACAGTCATATATTCTCCGGGTCTAGTCTCCTCCACTATGGAATACTTCCATCTGCAAGGATGTGTGCAGGCTCCGTGGTTTGCATCCCTGCCCGTAAAATAATTACTCAGCAGGCACCGTCCGGAATACGATATGCACATCGCACCGTGAATAAATGACTCTATCTCCATATCATCCGGGATGTTCGCCCTTATCTCTTTTATCTCAGCAAGTGAAAGCTCTCTGGCCGACACAACGCGCTTTGCGCCGTGCTCATACCAGAACTTATATGTCATATAATTGGTATTGTTTGCCTGGGTGCTTATGTGTATCTCCATATCCGGCATGATCTCCCTTGCGAGTGTAAACACTCCCGGATCAGACACAAGCACAGCATCCACACCTGTGGAGCCAAGCTCACCAAAATACTTTTTCATGCCATCAAGGTCATAGTTGTGTGCAAATATATTCGCAGTGACATATACTTTTGTGCCGTGTGCATGTGCATACTCCACACCTTTTTTCATCTCTTCTATAGAAAAGTTATCAGCCTTGGCACGAAGTCCAAATGACTGTCCTCCTATATACACAGCATCTGCACCGTAGTCCACAGCAACCTTAAGTGTATCAAGCCCTCCTGCCGGAACAAGCAGTTCTGGTTTCTTATCTCTCATCATCTTCTCCTCCAACGCATCATTGATCTTTAATGCATCATTAAACCTTAAGCCTTTTTCATACTCAGGCTCATACCGTCGCCTATATTGAGAATCGCCGTATCCAGGCACGGATCATGTGTCAGGCCATACAGGTACTCTCTCATCCTTGAATGTATCGTCCGGTTTCGTCTGGTCACTGCAAATCTGCTCTCAAGCACATCGCCGTCCTGAAGCACATTGTCACACAGCAATATGCCATTTTGCTTCAGAAGTCTCACTGACTCCGTGAAGAAACAGCCATATTGGCCTTTTGCAGCATCCATAAATATAAAATCATACAGCCCGTCAAGTCCCGGAAGTATCTCCTGGGCATCGCCCTCCATGAGGGTTATCCTGTCTTCGACCCCCGCTCTTGCGAAGTTCTTCTTTGCTTCCTCTATCCTTGGAGGATAGTTCTCAATTGTTGTTATATGCGCATCGTCATCCATAAACCGACTCATAAAAATGGCAGAAAAGCCTACCGCCGAACCTATCTCCAGAATCCTCTTAGGCCTGTTCATCAAGATAAGCATCTTGATAAACTCTCCGGCCTCCTGTCTGATTATAGGTACTCTGTTCTCTTCTGCCTCTTTTCTGATGCACGTTATCACGTCATCATAGTCTGTATTAAAGGAATTGATAAACGATGCCAGCCTCTCATCTGTTACCATAATCTATTCCTCGCTGCTCTCCTCGGAGCTGTCACTTCCACCAGAACCAGAACTACTCTCCGCCGTTCCGGTTATTATATCTATGATCTCTTTGTTCGTATCACTCGGTGCAAGCTGATATGTTCCAGCTTTGATCTGGCTTGCATAACCGCCTATTCTCACCTTGAGTATAAACGCATATTTGTTGTCTATGACTTCTGCTTTCTTCAGCGAATCCGCAACATCAAGAAGTGACTCGTCCTGAACTATCTGAACCGCAACTCTTCTGTTACTTCCCGGATCCATCGCTTTCGTCGCAAATACCTGGTACGCAAAATCGTATGAATATGAAAACGCTTTGACCAACACAAACAATATACATACATTTATGAGAAGTCCTGTGAGAAACCTCAGCACCTTCTTCATACTTCTTGCACTATCAATAGCCATAACATTTATTCTCCTTGTTCACAAATACATCCCAGCAAGTGTGCTTACTACTGAGTGTCCTCCTCTATGATGTCAAAATCCAGATCGTCAGCGATCTGCTCATACACAAGCTTCATCATCATCACAAGCTTCTGTTCAGCCCTTATAAAATCGTTGACTATAGTATCATGGACTATAGAATCATATTCCATGAATAGATTATTCACTTCATCATATGGATTGTCAAGCATTTCATTGTTTTGGATTTCATAATTTTTCTTACGAAACTCCATGAGCTGCTGCAATTTGTCAGGCTTCTGTCTGAGTTTGTCTTTGCAATACTGATAGTTTTTGTACACATCAGAATCCTTTATGCACGCATTCAGTTGTCTGCTCAGTTCCAATGTATCTGTCATATTATCACCCTTCTACACTTCTGTGATTATAGGGAGGATCATAGGACTTCTCTTTGTCCTCTTCCACAGAAATTCTCCCATATCATCCTTGATGACCGACTTGATCTTTCCCCAGTCAGTCACACCACGGCTCAGGCACCTGTCAAGAGCCTCCTGACACGTTATCCTGCAATCCTCCATCAGAGTCTCAGATTCTCTCACGTAGACAAATCCTCTCGAAACGATATCCGGACCTGCCACAAGCTGATTGCTGTATCTGTCTAAAGTTACGACTATTATGATGAGTCCGTTCTGCGACAGAAGCTGTCTGTCCCTAAGCACTATATTGCCCACATCTCCGACTCCAAGTCCATCGACGAATACTCCCTGGGCAGGCACCTTGCCTACCACGTCAAACACATCCTCGCCGATTTCAAGCACATCTCCTGTCGTCATGATCTTGACGTTCTCTTTCGGGATTCCCATCTCGACCGCAAGCTCTGCGTGACGCTTTAAGTGTCTGTACTCTCCGTGTACAGGTATGGCATACTTTGGCTTTGTGAGCGCATATATAAGCTTCAGCTCCTCACGGCATGCATGACCCGATACATGGGTATCCTCAAATATAACGTGTGCACCCTTTGCCTCAAGCTCGTTTATAACTTTAAATACAGCCTTCTCATTTCCCGGTATAGGATGTGAACTGAATATGACCACATCTCCAGGTTTGATAGCCACTTTGTTGTGTATCGACGCCGCGATCCTTGAGAGCGCCGCCATGTTCTCTCCCTGGCTTCCGGTTGTTATGAGAACAACTTTCTCATCAGGATAGTTCTTGATCTGGCTTATGTCTATAAGCGTGTTGTCTGGTATATTTATATAGCCAAGCTCAGAGGCAGTTGTGATGATGTTCACCATGCTCCTGCCCTCGATTATGACTTTTCTGTCGTACTTATATGCGGAATTTATTATCTGCTGTACTCTGTCCACATTCGATGCAAATGTGGCTATGATGATCCTGTGATCCTTGTTGTCATTGAACAGGTTGTCAAATGTTCTTCCAACCGTCTTCTCAGACTGTGTGAAACCTTCCTTCTCTGCATTTGTCGAGTCTGCCATAAGTGCAAGCACACCTTTCTTGCCAAGCTCCGCAAATCTCTGAAGATCTATTGTTCCTCCAAATACCGGTGTATAGTCAATCTTGAAATCTCCTGTGTGGACGAGAAGTCCTGCAGGTGTATATATGGCAAGTGCCGCAGAATCGGCTATGGAATGGTTTGTTCTTATGAATTCTACTCTGAATGCGCCCAGATTAATGTTCTGTCCATACTTCACAACCTTTCTTCTGGTATTGTTCATAAGGTTGTGCTCTTTCAGTTTGTTCTCTATCAGTCCCATCGTAAGCTTTGTCGCATAGATAGGCATATTGAGTTCTTTCTCAATGTAAGGAATAGCTCCTATGTGATCCTCATGTCCATGGGTAACTACAAGTCCTCTGACCTTGTCCGCGTTTTCCTTAAGATATGTCACATCCGGGATAACCAGATCTATACCAAGCATATCATCCTCAGGGAATGCCAGTCCGCAGTCAATGACTATGATAGAGTCCTCATACTCTATCGCAGTGATATTCATTCCAATCTGTTCCAGACCGCCCAAAGGAATGATCTTCACTGACTCTTTCTTGTTCTTATTCAATTTTATACCTCCAAATCAACGTCCTCCAGCAACTCATCAAAAATTCTGATGACTGCCTCCAATTCTTTTTCATCTTCCACAATATCGTATGCCGCCATCTCATCCGTGTCAGCTCCGCTGTTCTCACGGAGAATAAGGAAAGATTCGTCATCCGACTTGTCAATGACAAACAGATAGTTCACACCGCCCAGAGTAGTCTGCTCAACCACATAAAACTCTGCTTCTGTACCATCTTCTGTCTCAAATATAATGCTGTTTTTTCTGTCTTCTGCCATGCTTACCTCATATTCCAGTGCAATCCGCACCCTATTCGTTCACAATCAACCGCCGCACTGGGAATCCAGATAACTTTGAAGTATGACCGCAGCAGCCATCTTGTCGATATACGTTTTCCTGTTTTCTCTTCTGACGCCGCTCTCGATAAGTATGCGCTCTGCCTCAACCGTCGTGAGCCTTTCATCCCACAAAACCACCTCAAGTCCGGTTCTTCTCTCAAGATCCTCCTTGAATGCCTGTGTTGCTTCGCAACGGTCTCCCTCGGTATTGTTCATATTCTTAGGATATCCCAGAACGATCTTCTCTACAGTCTCCTGGGAACCCTGATCACTGTACTCCTGTATGAGCGCTTCAATACGTGCCAGCGTCTGTCTGAGCTTGTTCGCCGACTTTCTCTCTATAGTCTCAACCGGCTGTGCCGTTATCTTCAGCGGATCGCTCACTGCCACGCCAACTGTCTTGGTTCCATAATCTAAGCCTAGTATCCTCATGTTTATCCTTTATCCCGATCACTTAAAATTGTTCTCAATATAGTCCTCAAACAAAACCTCAATGATCTCGTCTCTCTCGACCTTCATTATAAGGCTTCTTGCGTTCTTGTAGCTTGTGATATATGTCGGATCACCGCTCATCACATAACCGACTACCTGACTTACAGGATTATATCCTTTCTCAGCAAGTGCTTCATATACTTTCCCTATGATCTCACGCACATCCACTATGGTATCTTTCACAGGGACAATATTCTGTGTACTTTCATTATTCATCAAATCACGTCCTCATCTTGTTATTATCTCGCGAGCCATCTATATAACATTCCCATTCTAATATAATTTCTTATAAATGTAAAGGAACATATCCCGATCAGATAAGATATAATTCTCCATCCTGGGTATATCTTGTATACACGAAACTGTTGACAAAGCTCTCCGGCATCTCGGCGGCGCCCACATTTATAAGCACGTCCATATATCTCTCCGTATGACCTCTCAGATACACACTGCCGTCTTTTCTGACAACTTCCTCAACCAGGACTTCCAGCTCCTGCCCCTCAAATCCAGCTTCATATGCCTTTTTGTTTTTTGCGGTAAGCTCAAGCAGGACATCACTTCTTGCATTTTTCACATCCGGTGATACCTGATTCTCCATGGCTGCCGCCACAGTTCCCTTTCTCGGTGAATATTTGAATATATGCATCTCATAAAGATTCAGCTGAGTCAGATACTTCACAGTCTCCTCAAACTCCGCATCGCTTTCACCCGGGAATCCCACTATCACATCTGTGGTGAGCGCAGGGTCTTTGTATACCTTTCTAAGTATATCACATTTTTCTAAGTATTGCTCACATGTGTACTTCCTGTTCATACGTTTAAGCACCGAATTACAGCCACTTTGCAGGCTCAGATGGAAGTGCGGACACACCTTTGGATTTGCCGAAATACGCTGTGCAAATTCCTCTGTGATGATACCCGGCTCCAAAGATCCAAGACGTATTCTCTTGATTCCTTTGATTTTTGAGATAGCATCAATGAGATCTATGAGTGCTCCCTCATAATTCTTATCCTTACCATATGAAGATATATGAATACCGGTAAGCACCACCTCTTTTATCCCTGATGCCGCCAGAGCGGTTATCTCGTCAACTATTGCAGATTCCTCACGGCTCCTTATCCTTCCTCTGACATATGGAATGATACAGTATGTACAGAACTGATTACATCCATCCTGTATCTTGACATAGGCACGGGTATGTTCTGCCGGTGCATGTCCGCCCATCTCCTCGTACTCAGATTCCTTTGATATATCAACAAAACACTCCACGGCACAGTTGTCAGCATGAACTGGCCTGTCAGAGTTTTCTCTCACATTAATATAATCAATCACTATCTGAGTGATATCTTTCTTCTTATTGTTACTGATCACTATATCCACTGCTTCGTCCTGCTCAAGGAGTTCCTTTGCTGACTGTACATAACATCCGGCGGCTATGACGATCCCATCCGGATTTCTCTTCTTTGCCCTGTGGAGCATCTGGCGGGATTTTTTGTCCGCAATATTCGTCACAGAGCAGGTGTTTATTATATATATGTCAGCTTTTTCGTCAAAATCAACGATCTCTGCCCCGGCATTTTTCAGCATGTCCAACATACTGTCTGTCTCATATTGATTAACCTTGCAGCCCAGTGTCATGGCAGCTACTGATCTTCCTTTTAACATCAAATTTACACTCCTTATATTGACTTTTATAATCTATAAAAATATAATGGTTACAGTACATAAATTATATTACTAACAAGGGTTAGGAGGACTAAATATGAAAGCTGTTAAGATTTCTTTGAACTCAATCGATAAGGTTAAAAGCTTCTGCAACGACATAGCTAAGTTCGACGCAGAATTTGATCTTGTATCAGGACGTTACGTAATCGACGCAAAGTCGATCATGGGTATATTCAGTCTTGATATATCAAAGCCTATCGAGCTCAACATTCACGCTGAGAGCGGATTAGATGAGATCATGGCTACTCTCAAGCCATATCTTGCAGAGTAATCCATCGATCAAAGCACACATTTATCGAATCAGAACAATTATAAAGAGATGCTGTATTTGCAGCACCTCTTTTTTGTTTTACTGCTTTTTACTCTATTATCACAGTCTCTTACCGCATGTCAGATCTGCAATATTATTTTGCCCTGCACATGACTATCTCAGCAGCATCCACTGCCTTCCTGTATAAAGGCTCTATTATTCCGGTAAGCTTCTCCTCCGACTTCTCTATAGCTGAGAGGATCGGTTTTGTGACAGGATGCTTTGCTACAAATGTAGTGCAGCAGTCCTCGTAAGGAAGGATAGATGTCTCGTAAGTTCCTATCTTCTCTGAGATATCAACTATCTCCTGTTTATCCATACCTATACATGGTCTGAACACCGGCATAGTGCTGACCTGATTGATGACATTAAGGCTGAATACGGTCTGGCTTGATACCTGGCCTATGCTCTCACCTGTTATCGTACACTGGCAATCATTCTTCTCTGCCAATTCCTCAGCGATCTTGATCATATAACGCTTCATGATGATCGTGAGCTCCTCATGAGGGCAGTTGTCATATATCGCCATCTGCACATCAGCAAAATTGACGACATGAAGTCTGATGGCTCCTGCATAATCAGCAACAAGACATGCAAGATCTATAACTTTCTGCTTTGCTCTCTCACTTGTGAAAGGAGGCGCATGGAAATATACCGCTTCCACAACCACACCTCTCTTGGCGATCATATACGCTGCAACCGGGCTGTCTATTCCACCTGACAGAAGTGCCATGCCCTTGCCGTTTGTTCCAACAGGAAGCCCTCCCGGTCCAGGTATAGTTATCGAATAGATATACGCAACCTTTCTTATCTCCACATTTATTATCTCCTGAGGTGAGTGCACATCCACCACAAGATCAGGATAAGCCTCTAAAAGGAAATGTCCAAGCTCTGCGCTGACCTCCATGGATGTCATAGGATACGTCTTATCATTTCTCCTTGTAAACACTTTGAACGTAAAATTCTTTCTGTCGTAAGCCTTATCCACATAGTCTATAACCTTCTGTTTGAGATTTTCAAACTCGGTATTTTCCTCCACAACAACAGGACATATTCCAACTATACCAAATACCTTTCCAAGAGCATTTACCACGTCTTCATAGTCATAATCCGACTTACACTCCACAAATATCCTTCCCTGCTCCTTGCGGATGAAAAAATCACCGTATGGCTTTAACTTTCTGTTGATATTCTTGCAGAGTATATCCTCAAATATATATCTGTTCTTTCCCTTTGTGCCTATTTCAGCATACTTTATCATAAATGCCTTGTACTGCATATGTCCTCCTTATTTAGATGCCCGCTAGTTTCTCCTGTCATCCCATGCCGCAAATAACTTTTGTATAGTGTCTATTTCTTCCTCACATATCGTCTGAGTATCGGCAGGAGCTGACTGCAGCACTCAACTGCATAATCCACCTGCTCCATGGTATTCTCCGGTGAAAAGCTGAATCTAAGTGTCGACTCAAGCTTGTCCTGCGGAAGTCCTATAGCTTTTAGTGTGCCACTGGCATGCTGCTTGTTCGATGAACACGCGGAACCAGAAGACACATATATCTCCTTCTCCTCAAGAGCGTGCAGCATGACCTCACTTCTCACACCCTTAAACGTGATACTCGCTATATGAGGTGCATCGCCTGAATTGCTGTACACATCATCTATCTGTGTCAGCTCTGAGATAAGATGCTCTTTGAGCTTTCTCATATGCTCCATCTTCTCTTCAAGTCCATTGTACGTGATCTCCGCCGCAAGAGCCATTCCCGCTATCCCCGGCACGTTCTCCGTACCCGAGCGCATACCGCTCTGCTGTCCGCCGCCGTATATAATAGGCTTCACTTTGACTCTGTCCTTTATAAACAATGCGCCTGCACCCTTTGGTCCATGGAATTTGTGGCTGCTTATGGACATCATATCTATTCCCATTCTCTTCGGATAGATCCTGTATTTTCCAAATGCCTGGATAGCATCCACATGGAACAGCACATTCGGATTCTTCTCTTTGATCTGTCTGGCTATATCAGCGATCGGCATGACTGCTCCTATCTCGTTGTTCACATACATAACCGAGACAATGATAGTGTCATCATCCACCTCAGACATAAGCTGATCCATATCAACCTGTCCGCTGCTGTCGACGCCTATCCTTACAACGTCAAATCCCATATCATCCAGGAAATCCATCGTACTGCCAACAGATGCATGTTCAACAGATGTCGTGATGATCTTGTTGCCTGCGCGTCTGTTTGCAAGCGCTCCGCCTATGAGAGCCATATTGTTGGACTCAGTCCCACCAGAAGTGAAAACTATCTCCTTAGGCATAACTTTCATCTCTCTCGCAAGAGACTCTCTGGCATCCTTTATATATCTCGCAGCTGTAACGCCTTTCATATGAAGTGAAGACGGATTACCATAATCCTCCTCCATTATCTTCACCATAAGATCCCTGACCTCCGGATATACTGGAGTCGTCGCCGAATTATCAAAATATGCTTCCATTTTTCCTCGCTCTACAATATCCTAAATATCTCTGTCAATCTCAAACATAACTATAGCCATAACCGCAAGTCCTGCAGTCTCAGTGCGCAGTATCCTGTGTCCAAGTGTGATGCTCTTTGCACCAGCCGCCATGGCCTGCTCTACCTCATCTCTGGAAAATCCGCCTTCCGGGCCAATAAATATGCCAAGGCTCTTCTTTCCCTGTATATCCGATATGACTCTTCGGGAATATTCAAGTCCCTCAGCCTCCTCGTATGGGATTATGTTCATATCGAGCTCTGATGCCATCTTTATCGCCTGTGCAAATGTAACCGGAGAAAGTACCTCCGGGACAAGACCTCTTCCTGACTGCTTTGCAGCGGCCTCTGCTATCAGATTATATCTCTCTGTCTTCTTCGCAGCCTTTTTCGCATCAAGTTTCACCACAGTTCTGGCCGTAAATACCGGAACTATTCTGTGCACGCCAAGTTCCACCATCTTCTGTACTATCAGATCCATCTTGTCCGATTTCGGGTAACCCTGGAACAGCGTCACCTCAACGGGAAGTTCGGCAAAATTATCACATACATCCTCTATATCTGCGACAACCTGTTCGCTGTCAATATCTGATATCCTGCAATAATAATCCCGTCCTCTTCCATCACTTATCAGAATCTGCTCGCCAATCTTAAGCCGCAGAACATTCCTGATGTGATTTACGTCTCCGCCTGTTATGGTGATACTTGTACCGGCTTCTCTGCCGTCCATATCCACAAAAAATCTGTTCATCCTTTTTGAATAGTCCTCTCATATCAATGTATCCATACAGTATATCACTGCCATGTAATGGATACTTCGATATCCTTTATACAATATTCTTAGCAAACAATCAAACATTTATTTATGTTTTTTTGCTACAAAGCTCACCCAGTCATTCATATACACTGTGTCAACTATATCAAAATTGTTTGCAAGAAGTGCTTGTCTGACCTCTTCTTCTTTGATATTTATGATTCCTGATGATATGAAGATACCATCATCCTTCATGAATTTCTGTACTACAGCAGACATAGGTATGATGACATCCGCAAGGATGTTTGCCACAACTATATCATAATTTGCACCTATGGAATCCACCAGCTTATCATCCTCAAGGACGTTGCCGCAGATAAAACTTACCTTGTCCGCAGGAATCCCGTTGATGTCCCTATTCTCCCCGGCCACATCAACTGCGATCGGATCTATATCTATTCCAAGTACATGGTCTGCTCCCAGCTTCTCACATACAAAAGAGAGTATTCCGCTTCCGCTTCCCGCATCCAGTATCGTATCTCCGCCCTTCATATATTTTTTGAGCTGTCCGATACACAGTCTTGTAGTCTCATGGGAACCCGTGCCAAATGCCGTTCCCGGATCTATCTCTATCACTATGTCGTCCTCAGATGCATCCTCCGGGATCTCCTCCCAGGTCGGCTTGATAATTATATTGTCATACAGCCTGAACGGTTTGAAATACGCTTTCCAGTTATCTCTCCAGTCCTCTTCCCTGCTTTCCTCCTCAGTCATCTCCCCTGAACCAACCGGCAGAAATTCTGACAGTCTCTTAAGTTCCGCAGAAACCTTGCTCTTCATCTCGTCCACATCAAATGTGTCATCAAGGAAGCAGGAAACCTTTGCCGTTCCATCATTTGGCGCCATGTCATCCGGCAGAAGATCCACAAACATGGTCTTCATCTCGTCATCTGTGAGCGGAATATTGTCTTCTATCTGAACACCCAAAACGCCTTCCTCTTCGAGGAAGGCGCTAATGAGGTCTTCAGCTTCACATGTTGTACTAATTGTGAGCTTCGTCCATTTCATATATTTTTTACCTACTTTTTCTTTCTTCTCTTGTGATCACCAAATGTGAACGGGCCTGCAGAGTCTGTAGCAGGTCTTGTCTCAACAAGTGTTGCCTGCTCATACTGATTGAGGATCTTCTTCTGCTCCTCTGTCAGCTTCTCAGGTACCTGGACAACAAGCGTTACATAGTGATCGCCTCTCTGTGTCGGATTCTTAAGGTTAGGAACACCTTTTCCTTTCAGCTTGATCTTGGTGTCTGTCTGTGTTCCAGGTGGAATCGTGTAATCGATCTCTCCTTCGATGGTGTTGATCTTTATCGTTCCGCCAAGTGCAGCCTGTGTGAATGTGATAGGCTCTGATGAATAGAGGTTGTACTCCTGTCTCTGGAAGTTTGGATGACGATCTACAAGTATAGTAACTGTAAGATCTCCTCTCTCACCGCCGTTGATTCCCGGCTCACCTTTTCCTTTTATACGGATATTTGTTCCATTATCTACTCCAGGTGGAATAGCTATCTGTATCTTCTTTCTGCTCTTTACATATCCTGTACCAGCACAGTTGCTGCACTTGTATCTGATGATCTTACCAGATCCACTACAATCAGGACATGTCTGAACATTACGTACAACACCAAACAGTGACTGCTGTGTGGTAACTATCTGTCCCTTACCACCACACTTGCCACACACTTCTGGCTGGTGTCCCGGCTGTGAACCGGTTCCCTTACATACATCACACTCATCCTTCAGAGGAAGTTCCAGCTCTTTCTGAGTACCAAATATGGCCTCTTCAAAAGCAACTCTGATGGTAGTCTTGATGTTTGCGCCCTTCATAGGGCCATTCGTATTTCTCTGACGGCTTCCGCCACCAAACATGTCTCCGAAGATATCTCCAAAGATATCTCCCATATCTGCGAAATCAAATCCGCCAAATCCACCGGCACCGCCACCGTTCTGGTCAAATGCTGCATGGCCAAACTGATCATACTTTGCACGTTTCTCAGGATCACTGAGGACTGAATAAGCTTCAGCGGCTTCTTTGAATTTCTCTGCAGCCTCCTCATCACCAGGGTTCATATCCGGGTGGTATTTTTTTGCTACCACTCGGTATGCCCTTTTGATCTCGGCTTCAGAGGCTCCCTTGGTAACACCAAGGACTTCATAATAATCGGTCTTTGTCTCTGCCATAGCCTTTACCTTTCATCCTCAATCTATTAAACCTCTGTGAAATCTCCATCTACCACATCACCGTCTGAAAAATCTGGTGTGCCTGCGCCTGTTCCTGCATTTGCTCCAGGACCGTTCTGCTCATAAAGCTTTGAGAAGAGGTTCTGTGCGCTCTCCATCAGCTTATCCTTTGCAGCCTTGATCTTGTCAACATCTGCATCTGTCATGCTCTCTGCCTCTGAGCTGTCTATAGCCGCTCTCAGTGCATCAAGGTCTGCCTTTACGCCAGCCTTATCTGAATCTGAAAGCTTATCTCCTACCTCGCCGAGTGCCTTCTCTGTCTGGAATGCAAGTGCATCAGCCTCATTTCTTGCCTCAATGCCTTCCTTACGCTTCTTATCCTGAGCCTCGTACTCTGCTGCTTCCTTAACTGCTCTATCGATATCATCATCTGAAAGTGATGTTCCTGATGTGATAGTGATGTGCTGCTCTCTTCCTGTTCCAAGATCCTTGGCTGATACGTTTACGATACCATTTGCATCGATATCGAATGTAACCTCGATCTGTGGAACTCCACGTCTTGCAGGAGCGATACCATCAAGTCTGAATCTACCAAGGCTCTTGTTGTCCTTTGCGAACTGTCTCTCACCCTGTACTACGTTGATATCAACGGCATCCTGATTATCCTGTG
>JAEDGW010000053.1 GCA_016297325.1 Coprococcus sp.
TCATGGCTTGAGTGTAACAGAATGGTTGGTTCAGGTAGTGCAGCTTATGGACAGGGCTGGGATATGGACGCCATAGCAGCCTGCGTTGTTGGTGGTGTTTCATTCACAGGTGGTATCGGTAAGATCTCCGGTGTTGTAACTGGTGTTCTTATCTTCACATCACTTACCTACTCACTTACAATTCTTGGTATTGATACAAACCTTCAGTTCATATTTGAAGGTATCATCATCCTTGCCGCTGTAACTCTTGACTGTCTCAAGTATGTACAGAAGAAGTAAGGAACAACAAATTTTATAGCTCACAAAACCTTTATATAAAAGCCGCCCGGACTATCTGCAGGATTGATTGGGCGGCTTTTGCGGTTGGCGGCGTGCCGCCCGGCTGTGCCAGCGGCCGCGGTATCTGCCTGGCTGACGGACGCATTCTGTGCAGCTATGCCACTTTTTATGCATGCCGCTTGATCACGCAGCCGCTTCCTTCGCTTCAATGATTTTATCTGCATGCGGCGACGTGCGCGATAAGGGCGTTGCGCACTCTGCCTTAGCAAAAATCATTGAAGTTCAGTCACGTCTAGCTACCGATCCAGCGGCATGCATAAAAAGTGGCAGGCGCATGCACAGAAGGCTGGTTGTTGAAGATATTTACGTATTGTGAATTCCTTGGGTGGGGGCTACTTGCAGCATTTCAGCTTGCTTTTTATTTGTATGCTTCTGCGAGTGATGTACAAGGTACGGATGATGTGCGAGATATGGACAAATATGTGTGTCGCAAAAAAATGGTAGTTTGCGTATGATAAAGGTGGACGGCGCAGTGCAAAAAGTGCATAAGTTTTTATCTTTTTAGATGGAAAATATCTTAAAAGATAAAATTATTAAGAGGATTGTACTCTAATCTGCAATATTGCTTCAAAAAGATAAAAAATTGTAGCTAAAATAAAAGAAATAGTCAAAAAGTGAAAATGGTTTAAGATTAAAGTAGCGAGCTAAGACCGCCAAGGTCAAACTACCACAATAGATGCAGCCTCAAAGCTTCACCGCTGACAATAAAAAATAACATATTCACGCCCACATTTGGTATAATGAACCTGCGGGGAGATAAGCTGGTTTGGCGACAAATAAAGCTGAGTGTTGCAAGCGGCAGATCTCCAGAATCAAGAAAGTAATAGAAAGTAGAAAGGATTCCTGACATATGGATAGATACAAGGTTCTCCTTGTCGATGACGAGGAAGAGGTTATAGATGTTATAGAGAGAAAGATCCACTGGGATATGCTTGGATTTGATGTTGTGGGCAGTGCCAACAACGGAGTGAAAGCACTTGAACTGGTGGAGAAGCTGCAGCCGGACGTAGTCATAACTGATATCAAAATGCCTTATATGGATGGACTTGAGTTGTCGAGAAGACTCAACGAGGACTATCAGAATATCCATATAATCATATTTACCGGTTTTGATGAATTTGAATATGCAAAGGAAGCAGTGCACCTTGAGATTGAGGAGTATATGCTCAAGCCGATAAATGCGCTGGAGCTTTCGGATTGTCTCAAGAGGCTTAAGTCGACCCTTGACCGGGAACGTGAGGAAAAACTCAATGTTGAGAAGCTTGCGAATTACTTCAACGCTTCCCTTCCGGTTTTACAGACAAATTTGTTCGTCTCTCTCATCGAGGGTCGTGTCAGCGAGTCTGATTATGAAAAATTCCTGAACGCATATCGTATAGATATGAAAGGTCCGTTATATTGCTGTGCAATTTTTCACACATCGGAGCATCATGTGCCGGAGGGAATGAATCCATTGCTTTTATCTATGTCGGTTGAACAGCAGATCAAGGATAGAATAGCCGATACGTGGAAATGTAAGGTGTTCACGTACCTTGGCAATACGGTGCTTATTATTGAGATTGATTCAGAGGATGCCATGGCGGATCTGACAGATGCCTGTGACAGGTTCTGCAGATGGGCATACAGAGTTATGGGAGCGGTTGTGACAGCCGGAATAGGAAGAGTCTGTGACAGCCTTTTAAGTATCAACATTTCGTATGATGGCGCCAGGGAGGCAGTTTCCTACAGAGTGTTGTATGGAACACAGAGAGCGATAAACATAGCCGAGGTGGCCCCAAAGGAGCAGAAGATAGATATCCAATATGAGGATGCAAATATGCATGACCTTATAAAGGCGATTCATATAGGCAGCAGGAAGAACATAGAGACAGCTGTGAATAACGAAATAGAGAGACTTCACAGAACCTCCAAGACAATGAGCAGATACAAGCTCACTCTCATGGAGATGGTTGGAACATTCTATAGATTCTGCGCAAATAATTTCATAGACTTTGACAATTTCTCAGGTGTGAGCAACCCATATGAGAAGGTTCCGGAGATGGACGAGAGCACCCTGACATCCTGGCTTGTCGAGACGGCCACAGCCATAAGTGATGAGCTGAAAAATGCCAGAAATAATACATCCAGAAGAATGGTGACAGATGCCCAGAGTATTGTGGTAGACAGATATATGGAGCCGGATCTGTCTCTTGATACAGTGTGTTCAGAGCTTGGCGTGTCCAACTCGTATTTCTCATCAGTGTTCAAGAAGGAGACGGGAAAGTCATTTATCACATATCTGACAGATTTCAGAATGGACAACGCTGCAAATCTCATTATTGAGACAAATGAGAAGAGTTACAAGATCGCCGAGCAGGTTGGTTATCAGGATGCCAATTATTTCAGTTATGTGTTCAAGAAGCGATTTGGAATGTCTCCGTCAAAATACAGGACGGAACATTTGTCAGATAAATAGTCGGGTATTTATATAAGGGGAACAGTTTGAAGATCACGAAGAAAGACAAAGAAAAGCAGAAAAATAAATATTCTGTCAGGACAAGACTTAAAGGCTGGTTTCATCACGGAAGATTCATAGGATTTGACATCCAGTCCATCATCATGGCGGTTCTGACAACACTTACCATAGTGACGACTGTTGTCATGGGACTCTTGTTATATAACAGGTTCAAGATGGCCATAAACCAGACTGCTGTATCGAATGCTGAGAGTATGGTGGAGTGTGCAGTTGACAAGATGGATGGCAATCTGGCAGACATAAGACAGATATCCAATGCGGTAAACTACAACATAATCCAGGAGTATGACATATCCAGTCAGGAGTTCAGCAGACAGTTCAGCCTTCTATATGAGACAAATGCTGATAAGATACACAGCATGGCTTTATATGACAATTCGGGAAATCTTGTGACCGCCGAACCTGTGGCTGTGCAAAAAGATGATGTAGATGTATCGGATCAGAGCTGGTATAAAAATGCATCAGAAGATATAGAGAACATGCATTATTCAACTCCTCATATCCAGGATCTGTTTGTCGACGGTTCCAGCAAATATTACTGGGTGATCTCACTCAGCAGATCCGTTGATATTAACTATGGAGATATCCCGGGCAATGGCGTTCTTCTGATAGATATGAAATACTCTGTGATAGAGGAGACCCTTCAGAGGATAAATTCTACTTCCAGTGATGCTTACTATTATCTGTGTAACAGAGACGGAGATATAATATATCATCCTAGAAGATCAGAGATAGACAGAGGGTTCTTTGTTGAAAACAGCAGCAAGGCTGCGGGATATGAAGATGGAACCTATGAGCTTTCAGATGGCAATGGCAAAGCAAATGTGGTGGTGAGCAGTATAGCATATACCGGATGGAAGCTTGTCGGCGTGATACCGGAGAGTGTGCAGACCACAAATATAAACCAATACAGATATTATATCATAACCATAATCATCATACTTCTCATGATGCTTCTATGGGTGAACAGGTTGATAACGAAGAAGATATCCAAGCCTATACTTAAGTTGAATGAATCAGTCAAATCCTATGAAACTGGTGGAACTCAGGAGATATATATCGGTGGTTCATCAGAGATACGACATCTGGGATATTCTGTCAAGAAATCCTATGAGCAGATAGAAGTTCTGATGCAGGAGATAATCAGGCAGCAGAATGAGAGAAGAAAGAGCGAGATGGATGCGCTCCAGAGCCAGATCAATCCGCATTTCCTGTACAATACTCTGGAGTCTATCACGTGGATGGTTGAGGCAGGCAGAAATACGGACGCTGTATTCATGATATCTGAGCTGGCGAAACTTCTGAGAATAAGCCTGTCCAAGGGCAGGACGGTGATAAAGATAGCCGATGAGATACAGCACAGCAGAAGTTATATGAACATCCAGAAGGTCAGGTACAAGGAGAGATTTGAGACAGAATTTATCATAGATGAAGAGATAAATGACTACTGTACCGTAAAACTCATAGTCCAGCCAATCCTTGAAAATGCGATCTACTATGGTGTGGGCAACATGGACGAGGATGATGGAGGCAAGATAACTGTCCGTGGTGAAAAGAAGGGTGATGATATATATATCACTGTTGAAGACAATGGTATGGGTATGAGCGAGGAAGTGGCTCAGAACATACTTGTGGATAACAATAAGGTTCATAAGCATGGTTCAGGAGTTGGAGTGATAAATGTCCACTCGAGGATAAAATTAATGTTTGGAGACGAGTATGGCCTTGAGGTGTACAGTGAGCCAGATGAGGGAACTAGAATAGTTATCCATATCCCGGCAATTCCATATACGGAGGAGAACAGGGAAAGACTTGAGAATCGAGATTTTGAAAGGGGGAAGGTGACACATGAAGAGAAGTAAGATAACTTTCCTGCTTGCAGAATTGATACTTGTAGTATTTGCCGGTATTTTCATACATCAGATATTCCGTGAGGATGTCCCGGAGAAGAGAGTAGCTGTCATAATCCAGAATTCGGGTGACAAGAGATGGGATGGTCTGATCAATGGACTCAAGCAGTCGGCAAAAGTGAACAGTCTCCACCTTATTATCTGCAATACGGATGATATAGAATCTGCGCAGGACGAGAAGGCGTTGATCGATGAGCAGATTGAAAATGATGTGGATGCATTTATAATCTGCCCGGCACCAGGCAAAGACACAAAAGATATGTTAAGCCAGATAGGAGATATACCATTTGTGCTGATAACGCAGGATGTATATATGGAAGATAGCTCGTCCCCATCAGGGTATGTCACTATAAAACCTGACAATTACCAGATCGGGTATACTCTGGGTCAGCAGCTGCTCAGGCAGGATGCGGGCGGGCTTGAGGGTAAGTCTGTCGGCGTAGTGACAGGTTTCGCTGACACTGAGGAGAGTGTAAGCCAGAAAAACGGACTCAAGGATGCTCTGGACGGCAGTGGCTGCGAGATCCGCTGGGAGTATAGCAGAGACGGTGAACAGGACATCTGCAGCATGGTGAACCTGCTTGGAAAAGTTGACTATATGGTGGTGATGGACACATATGCTCTGGATGAGCTCGGTGCAAATGCCGTGGACGGATTGTACAATGGAGCCGTTATATATGGAATGGGAACAAGTGTAAAATCCGTTGCGCTGCTGGATGCCGGGAATATAGCCTGTCTAGTGGTACCTGACGGTTATGGCGTGGGATATTCCAGCGTAAAGGAGATAGCCGAAAGACTGGACAGCAGATGGTATACCATGCAGAGCCATGAGGAACATATCAAGACTATTTACAGAGAAGATTTGTTTTCTGAAGATGTAGAAAGGTTTTTGTATTCGTATGAGTGATCGTAAGAGGAATAGAATAATTGCATTGATCCTGGCCGTTATATGCGTGACGGCACTTGTAGGCTGCGGCGGTAGTGACAGTAAAATTGATAAAACCATTAGGGTAGGTGTTGTCACATATACTCAGGATGATCCATTTATCAATGCGATGACAGATAAACTAAAGAGCCAGCTCAAAACCATGGAGAACAGCAACATGAAGGTAATAGTTTCTGTGAGAAATGGTGATAATGACCAGAGAGAGCAGGATGAGATCGTGGCAGAGATGATCGATGCGGGCTGTGATGTATTGTGTGTCAATCTGGTAGATAGAACAGCACCGGCAAATATCATAAAGGTTGCAAGACAGAATGATATCCCTATTATATTCTTTAACAGGGAACCCGTGCATGAGGATCTTGAGCAGTGGGATAAACTCTACTATGTGGGGTGTGATGCCAAGGAATCGGGAGACATGCAGGGGGAGATCGCTGCAGAATATATAAAAAATCATCCAGAAGTTGACCGCAATGAAGACGGCAAGATACAGTATGTGCTTTTGGAAGGCGAGGCAGGACATCAGGATGCCATAAGCAGAACTGACTGTTCGGTCAAGACACTTATAGAAAATGGCGTGCAGCTCGAAAAGCTCAGTTATCAGTTTGCTGATTGGAACAGGGGACAGGCCGAGAACAGAATGACCCAGCTCATAAGTCAATATGGCGATGAGGTAGAACTCGTTATATCAAACAATGACGAAATGGCACTCGGAGCAGCAGAGGCTTACAGAAATTCTGGAATCAGTGAGGACAAATGGCCGGCTATATTCGGAATAGATGGCCTAGATGATGCGCTTCAGGCGATAAAAGAGGGAACCATGCAGGGAACTGTGTACAACGACAAGGAGGATCAGGCTGGTGAGATGGCCAGACTGGCAGTTGATCTGTTCAAGGGCAATTCTCTGAGCAGCCACAGACTTCAGGATGAGAAGTATTATGTGTCACCGTACCAGAAGGTTGACGTTGACAGTGTGGATGATTTCCTGCACAGATAGGTATAGATTTAATTATATATTCGGGAAGGATGCATATGGAAAATAACTGGATAGAAGAATTTTATAGTGAGACGGATGCGGACAAGAGACTTGAGCTGTTAAAAAAGAACAGTTCAGATAATTCCAGTGGCAGTGCCGGTTCGGCTGATGCGTTCCGTCAGAGATTATGGACGGCCAGATATGGCAAGAGAAAACCGAAGAACGATGCATTTGTCGGGTGTCTGATGGAACTCAAATATATATCAGAGGGTGGCTCGGTGGATATCGGAGGCCAGAAGAAGAAACAGGCTGTTGAGATCATAAGCAAGCTATGTCTGTTCGATGCGGATAAGAGAAGTGCTGAGGAACAGGAGATGCTGCTATACGAACTCAAGAACGCTTTTCTCAGATTTATTGATGTGAGCAGGAGCGGAAGAGGCTTCACATCCATAGCATTTGGCATGGGTCAGCTCTCGGATGAGGGCGTGGCGAAGAAGATCGCAGATCAGATAAGCTCCATAGCATTTGACGCACCACATATGCTGCACATGGACAGGGAATTTGCCATACTTCAGAAGGCTGCGCTGGCGGCATTCAGGCAGGAGTACCCGAACAGGGAGCATTTCTTGAGAAAATGATGGCATAGACGGAACAGTTATATGTGAACAGATTAAGCTGATAGATCCGTCGGTGAGAGGTTGTAGCCGGGTAGACAGGATTCCGTACAGAATGATAATGGAAGTATCGGATGTGATACAGGGAATCTTTGAATATTATTAGATAATGTAGGTAAGACCACCATGTATTGGTAAATGCATGGTGGTTTTATTTCACTTCACTTTGGTGTTTTAGGTGAATTTATAGATTTATATATAGAATATGTATCATCAGAATCCTTGGTGTTCATAAATATCACTTCATCCCTTGTCTTTATCATGATGATGGGCAGGCAGTCTACGTATACATACATCTCACATTTGCCGTAGGTGCTGCTCTTGAAATGACCAATCAGGTATTCATCGGTGGCACCTCCGTTTGTGCGGACAAAATCATCATCTGGCAGTTCATCCAGAAGCTGAACCTCCTCAATGTCATCAAAGTATATCTCTGACGAGTATATGGCGGCTGAGACTGTGAGCTTGTTGGAATCAAGCTGAGTGTCAATATGCACGTTTATGAACGGCACAAGTGCGCCTATCATCCAGGCGATGCAGGCGGTGATAAGGATATATGTAAGTCCTGTAAAAATCTTTGCGCCACGGGTGGCATAGTTAAATGTATAATTTCCGCTCTGCAATCTGTTCTGGACAAGCACATGGGGGTCGGAAGGGTTGTAGTAATATCCGGTTTTCCAGTATTCATCGTCATCCACATACAGAGGCTGGGTGTCGGCTGCCAGCAGCTCGCGTTTTCTGCTCTGTGCCATGAGGAGAGGAGCAAAAAGTCCGATGGCCGCCAGTGTCTGGATAAATATGTAGACATAGAATGCGGAACTGCATAGTGAGACATCTGCAAGTGCACCTCTGAAATTCAGAATATCAGAAAGCGAAATTTGCTGGGACTTGCTGGCTGATGATATGCAGTGGATCAGGAAGTCAACGGCAACATATATCCATGCAATAGCATTTATCAATGATAGGAGCAGCATTGCAAGTCCTTTGTATATCTTCATGGTCTTGTTTATGGTCTGGTTGAGTTGGGGATCCGAGCTGTATACAATTCGCTCGTGTCTGTTCACATATATGTGGAATATCATGGATGTCAGTGATATCAGGACAGAGCAGAGGCCCATTATTATCATTGTGGTTGATATGGTTGCACCTTTTCCTATTACAAATGGCAGCAGGCAAATAAGCTCCACAAGGAGTATTATTCCGTGATAATTGAAACTGATCTCGCTTTTGCCGATCTGGGCTGACAGATTTGTATCAATGTAACGCTTCTTTTTCTGATCAGGTATTATCCAGTCATTTGCCAGCTTCAGGGCATACATTTTCCTGTGAGCAGAATTATTTGCATATGTTATAAGAAAACAAAATGCGATCATCCAGATTGTGTATGCCAGTACGAATATAATGATCTCCCAGAACACGACAAAGCACAGGGCGGTTCCCAGAATGAGATTTATCCAGAGAATCCGGTTCATCTTGCGTCTGGCAGTAGTGACGATACTCTGGACGGCTTCGTCTTCGCTGTGTTCCTTTGGAATGTGGACGCCCAGGAGCATTCCCTCGGTATACGAATAATTATTTGCGTATACGAACTTCATTATGAGCAGTATGAAGGAGTTCATAAACAGGAATATGATAAATAATGCTATGCTCATACGCGGCTCCTTTCTGGTGCTTTAGATGGGTATTTGTTCGCTTATTTGTTGAGTGAGTACATTTACTCTAGTGATAGTTATACTGGTTTATGGGTATGTAAATCAGTTGTGTTATATTACGGTGGTCGGGGGCTTCATTTTGGAATATACTTGATTGCACAACTTGAGAAAATCTTTCCGGTTAATTCCGGTTATGCTTGCCTCGGCAGACAGAAGTTCCAACTCTGACTCCAGCTTGTCACGGAACTCGGCGTTCATATTGATATTTTCCGATACAAATGCCCCGAGCCTTCTGTCAGTTCTGATATATCCCTCATTTTTGAGTATCTGATAAGTCTTATTCACAGTCATGGTGTTCACGCCGGCATCCGCCGCAAGCTGTCTCACAGTGGGAAGTTTTTCGCCCGGCTGTATCTCGCCTTTGCCGATTCCCTTTACTATCTGATTGCGCAGTTGCACATAGATGGGCGTATCGCTGCTCATGTCAAGCTCTATGATCATGTGGTGGTCCTCCTTTTGTATTATCTGTATTATAATATATAATACAAGATATATAGTAAGTCAACTATAAGAGACATACTTTTCGAGTTTCGTAAGTTTTAGCGACAGCCATAAAGACTTTGTGTCAGCATGGACTTTGGTTCGCTATGCATGTAAATAAAAAATCACCTGTGAGTATATTGATTACCCACAGATGATACTCACCAACCTTTCCTCATATTCGTTGCCATCCGCAATATGTTTAATGATCCTGTTTATGTAATTCACTATATCTAAAAGTTCTTCCGGTAACAATTCGTTGTCCTGGTATGAAATTATGGGTTCGGTTTTTTATTGTTTATATTTATTTAATTGTATTTTCTAAAATCTATGTGTTATATTTCTTTCATCATTGTGTGTGTAATTCAAAAACTGATCTTTGCAGTATTCACTGCGATTATCACCAAACATTTTAATTTAATATGGAGACGGTGGAGGTATGTTGCCGCTCAGGTTTTGCTATAGTATAATTATAAAAGATATTGGTATAAATTCATGCAATTATCCTCTATTGGTTTCCTTGATTTTCACAGAAATAAGAGGAGGAAGTTATGCATGGGAGAAAAAGACATAGCAGAAAAGATATTGGCAGATTATAATGATGTATTTGCAGATATAGTAAATGTATTGTTATTCGATGGAAAACCAATTGTTGATGAGAATATGCTGGAGAGTATAAAGGATAAAAGCCAGTATAAAACAGATGGTGAGATCCATCAGGAAGAGCGAGATGTATCAAAGGTTCTAAAGGGAAAGAATGTACATATAGCTTTCATTGGATTTGAACATCAGACAGATGTAGATTCAAAGGAGGCTTTGCGTGTTATATCATATGATGGGGCTGCATATAAAAGGCAATTGCTTGTGAAGAGTGGAGAAATATACCCAGTTGTTACAATTGTGCTTTATTTCGGACAAAAAAGATGGATAAAGGGGCGGTCTCTCTACGACATTCTTGATATAACGGATGAGTGGAAACCATATGTCAGTGACTATAAAATAAATATATTTGAGATAGCTTATCTTACACCGGATCAGGTTAGCGGAAACAAAGGAGGTTTGAGAAATATGTGTGAGGTGCTTGACAGAGCGGAAGCCAGGGGTGAGGCGAGAGGAGAATTAAAAGGTGCAGTGAGGGCATATTTGGATGTGAAGATTCCGATAGAAGAGATAGCGGAGAAATTGAACATATCAGTGGAGGAAGTACAGAACATAGCCGACACACTGTAGGAGATGAACAGACATGCAGATACACACACTTATATCTTCGGAAAATGGGCCGATCATACTTTGGGTCATGTATCCGCACAGGGTAGATGATCTGGAGCACACAGCGGATTCCATAAGAGAGCTGGTAGGCGAAGAACAGTTTACACTTGCTGCCATACAGATAGATGACTGGAACAGGGATCTCTCACCGTGGAGATCGGATGAGGTTGATGGATCATTTGCCGGAGAGGCAGGCCGGACGCTGGATTATATAGAACAGCAGGTTGTACCACAGATGAATATTGGATGCAAATCGAACAGACCTCTTTATATCATGGGCTACTCACTTGCCGGGCTTTTTGCACTTTGGGCAATGTACCAGACGGATATATTTGCCGGATGCGCCACGTGTTCGGGTTCAATGTGGTATCCGGGTTTTGTAGAATATGTGAATAGCCAGCCGACACTTACGGGCAAACATATATACATCAGCCTTGGTGGTAAGGAATCAAGGACAACCGACAGACTCATGGCAACTGTGGCGGATCGTACAAAGGAGATTTATGAACTTCTCAAAAAAGACAATGATGTCATATATGAGATAAATCCAGGTGGACATTTTGCAGACTCCGGGAAGAGACTGGCGAAGGCTGTGAAGTGGATAGAGAAGATAAATACACATAATGCGTATACGTATTGACAAGTATGCGCATTATGTGTATAATACAAATAAAAAGGAGGGATTGAATGACCGTCAGGGAACTGGAAAAAATAATTAATGATGACGGTTGGTATTTGGTAAAACAAGTTGGATCGCATAAACAATACAAGCATCCAGATAAAAAAGGAAAAGTAACAATACCTAATCATCGAGGGGATGTGGATATTAAAACCGCAAACTCAATACTTAAGCAGGCAGGATTACGATAATCTTGCATCCAAATGTTGTGATTAGGCTTATACATATATTTTTAGTAGAAAGAGGGTGGAACTGATGAAATTAATATATCCGGCTATTTTTTCTCCGTGTATGGAAAAGGAAGGGTATACAGTAGAGGTTCCTGATCTTCCTGGTTGTGTAACTGAGGGAGATGATTTGGCAGATGCCATTGAGATGGCTACGGATGCTGCCAGTGGATGGATTCTGGGAGAGCTGGAAGATGGAAATAATATACCAAGTCCTTCACAGCGTAAAGACATACAAACAGATGATGATAGTTTTATAAATATGTTAGTTTTAGATATGGATGCGTATTCTGAAAAATATGGAAGTAAGGCGGTGCGTAAGAATATTACGATACCTGCATGGCTTAACACTTATGGGGAAAAGAATCATATAAATTTTTCAAAAGTATTGCAGGATGCCCTATTAAAGCAGGCAAAAGGATAACAAAAGCACAGGAGAAAAACTCCTGTGCTTTATTACGTTAGAACACCAGCAGACCTATATGATAAACAATGCATGAGATGACCAGCGCTGCCAGCGTGTAGAACACGCCGATCTTAGCAGTCCATTTCACTGAGTGTGTCTCCCTTGCAGTAGCGGCGAGTGCGCTGATGCAAGGCATGTTGAAGCTGATGGCAAATATAAAGGCAAGTCCCTCCGCCTTTGTGAAGTTGGCTGCGAGGATATTGGATATGTCTGCAGAGCTGCCCGCTGTCTTTGCGCCAAATGTAGAGCTGACGAGATTTCCACCTGCTCCGTACAGTGTGTTCAGCACTCCAAGTAAAGATTCCTTAGAGATCGCCGATGCACAGAAAGCGAGAAATGCCTGCCATTTGAGCCCAAAGAACATGGTAACAGGCTCAATGAGCTTGCCCAGCTTATACAGAATACTGCTCTCCTGATTTCCTCCAAATCCATATGTAAGTACAAAGAAGACTATGGAAACCAGAGAGATAACCCTGATTGCTCTCAGGAATATATCAATTGTTCTCTGGAAAGTCACATATAAAGTGTTACGGATATTTTGCTTGTGGTAAGGCGGAAGCTCCATGATGAGTCCGACACGCTCCTCCTTTGGTGAGAGCGAATTGCCAAATATTTTGTATACCAGCCACATCATGAGGAACATGAACAGGAAGATGGATACAACCACCAGGAATCCGCCGGTGCTTCCGAACAGAGCCATGGCTATGGTCGGTACAACAGAGAGTGTGGCTCCGCATGGAACTGCCCACGACATGGCGATGGCGAGAACACGCTGTCCCCAGTTGTCAACTACTCGTGTACCTGTGGTTCCGGCTATAGTACAGCCAAGTCCCATGAAAAATGGCATGATGGTCTTGCCCTGGAGTCCCACCTTGGACATGGTGTGATCAAACAGGAAGGAGATGCGCGCAAGGTATCCGGTCTCCTCCATCAGGTTGAAGCCAAGGGTTATTCCCAGGACAAATGATGCCATCATTAGGGCAAAGTAGAGTACGTTTACAAGCACATCACATATAAGTGATATGAGAAGAGGGTGTACTCCTACATTTGCCATGAATTTACGAAGTAGTTCGGCGATATGTGTCAGAAGCAGCGACGGTATTCCGGCGGCAACTCCAGCAAATAGCATAGACAGCAGGAAGATGCCGAGTATAATTCCAAATGCCATGATCTTGCCCTTCACAGGTGAAAGCGCTATCCGGTCAAATTTGGAATAGGCGTCCGCGCTGGTCTTGGCAGTGGTCAGAACTCCATCCAGCAAAGTATCGATGAATGCTATCTTTTTCTCGGCGGAGGCCATGGTATCGCCATTGATGACCGGCTTTTGATCCAGACTTTTTTCTATGGTCTCATAAAGCTTGCGATAATCTTTCTTCTGTATCGCTGACATTGGCACCACAGGGAGTCCAAGCTTATCCTCAAGGAGTCTGGTATCGATTGCGATTCCCTGTCCATTTGCGACATCCATCATGTTCAGTATCAGAACTGCGGGAACCTTGCTTCCGACAAAATCCGCCAGCATATACAGACTTCGCTTGAGCTGTGACGCATCCGCCAGAACGAGGACAAGGTCGGCATTTCCCGAGTTTATGTAATCTTTTGTGATGACCTCCGCGTCAGAACCTGCGGACAGAGAATAACTTCCCGGAAGGTCGGCCAGGATCATGCGTTTGCCGTTCCATTTGAACTCCCCTTCCTTCTGGTCAACAGTCTTACCCGGCCAGTTTCCGACATGCTGGTGCGAGCCTGTCATCATATTGAATATGGTGGATTTACCGGCATTTGGCTGTCCAAGCAAGGCTATGACCGGCGTGCCAGCGTCTCTGCGGTAAAAGCTGTTGGCACCATGACTTTTATTGTTGTTGCATTTTTTGTTTGCTGTGCATGCATCACAGTTACTCATCTTCCGCACCTCCTACAATGATTTTCGTACTTTCCCCTCTTCCTATGGCGACCAGTGTGTCTCTTGCAAATATCAGAACGGGCTGCTTTTTATTGTTCTGGCATACCTCAATCTGGCTTCCGCACATCAGCCCCATAGATGACAGTCTGTTTACCAGTCTGGACTCATCCTTTATCTCTCTGATGAGGTAGCTTTTTCCGGGCGCAGCCTCGGACAGTGTGACCATGCTCATCTCAATTCCTCCTTGTTTTATACAGTAGTTTTTTGAATCTTCTTAAAGATCTTTATACCTATAAGCACCGAAGTTTCTAGGTCAAATCAGTATGTTGTCGGTAAATGCATCCATATGGTAGAAAGTTAGATACATCTAACAACAAATAAACTCCTTGAATACTAGCAAATGAAGGGATGTGTGTAAAATCTATATGGTTATTTTGAATCCAAATAGCAATAAATTTGCCAAACTGATTGTTATTTGGATTTTCTGATGATAAAATGTGCGCATGAAAGCGGATAATTACAAAACAGATCAGACTCATTTTTATGTTGATAAGGGAAATGAAGGAAGCGTGGATGCGTATGTGCTTGCGCCCGGGATCACCATGTCATTCAATCAGATATACACAAATAGCTGGATGAAGAGAGACAGCTCAGTATTTTCTGACAGAATGTTGATACTCAATTTCTGTATAGCGGGCAGATGCGATGTGTCGCTAGCAGGAAATAGGTATGCCATAGTGAGCGAGAACCAGGTGTGCGTCAGCAACATCCTGCCAACCAAGGATTTTTATTACCCGGGAAGGTTGTACGAGGGAATACAGTTCTATATTAATATGAATATCATTTCACAGATGGACGGAGGCGATCTGATGTCCTTGCTGGGGATAGACCTTGAGCATATAGACAAGATGTTCTGCGGAGACAAAGGTCTCTATATCCACCGCATGAGCGATGTCATGCATACTCTTGTGAATGAAGAGTGGAGCAGAAAAGACGATCCGGAGCCGGGATATCTGAGATACATGACGGCAAGGCTGCTCCATGAACTGCTCGATATGCCGAGTGAGGGCGAGACGGATACATATTTTACAAGATCACAGATCAGTATAGTCAGGGAGGCGGAGAACATAATCATGCAGGATCTGTCCAGGAGGATCACCGCAAAGGAGATGGCGGACAGATTTGGCATAAGTGAGAGCAGCTTCAAGCTTTACGTCAAAGGAATATTGGGCGACACTTATCTCTCATACTTCAGGCGGAGGAGGATGGAGAAGGCTGCAGATCTGCTTGAATCTACGAACATGAAGGTCATAGATATAGCAAATGCGGTGGGGTACGAGAATCAGGGCAAATTTGCCAGGGCGTTTGCTGAATGTTATGGGGTTGCTCCTTTGGAGTTCCGGCGCCTGTCGAAGTAGGTCTGCAAACAAGGACAGGTGGCAGCAGTGGTATATCTGGGGATAGATCTGAATATGCCGATCAGGGGAATCATATATATAACCACTCACTGGCAGCACGATATGGCGCATAATATATATTGGTTTGATATATATTTTTATAGGAATAGATGATAATATATGGGGCAGACATATGGAGTAAAGCATTTAATGGCAGATGCGATCCAGATGGTTTAGATAGTTGAAAATAAATCGAAAATCAGATCGTTGAAAGCCGGAAAGAAGGGCAACATGGGTAAACAGACAAAGAAAAAGAAGAGCACAGGAACAGCAAAGGAGATATTTGCCAAGCCTCCTGGAAGACTCGGCAAATGGAACGTCATAGCATTTGCCGTGCTGATAGTGGGAGAGCTTATATATTATTATGTGGCTACGCCTGCGATCAATATACAGAGCAGAAGTTTCTGGGTGTGGATGGCAATTACAGTTGGTTTTATTGGATTCTGTACACTTGATTTTACAGTTGAGAGCAATGATGACAGGAGTGTCGTGACAAAGGCGACGAAGCCAGCCGCATGGATAGTTGGCATAATTATAGTTGTTGCTCTTATCATGATGGCGGCGTCATCCAAGCTGTTTTGCGCATCAAAATACGCAAGCCTCATCAACATAGAGGACGGAGATTTCCAGACGGATATCCCGGAGAGCAGGCAGATAAATGACATTGCGCTGATGGATACAAGCACAGCGAGGATCATAGGTGAGAGAGCCGTCGGTTCACTCTCGGATGTGGTCAGCCAGTACGAGGTCAGCGGCAATTACAGCACTATAGATTACAATGGCGCGCCGATGAAGGTTGCAGCACTCAACTATGCGGGATTCATCAAATATATGAACAACAGGAAGAACGGAATCCCGGGTTATGTCCTTGTGGATCCGGTAAAGAATGAGGCACACTATATACAGACTGAAAAGCCTATAGTGTATTCACCTTCAGCGTATTTCAACAAGAACCTGTACAGACATGTCCAGATGGCTTATCCGACATATATATTTGAAGGTTTCTATCTGGAGCTCAATGACGATGGCAATCCATATTACATCTGTCCGGTTCTTGAGTCGCATGCAGGACTCTTCGGTGCAAAGGATGTAAAGGGCGTGGTTATATGCGATCCGTGTACGGGCGATACAGAGTATCATGAAGTCAGTGATGTTCCACACTGGGTGGACCGTGTATATGATGGCGACCTGGTGTGCCAGAAATACGACTGGTACGGCGAGCTCTCAGGCGGTTACTGGAACAGCGTATTTGGCAATAAGGGATGTAAGAGAACTACTGATGATTACGGTTACAAGGTTATGGATGGAGACGTGTGGGTATACACAGGTGTCACTTCGGTAAATGGTGACGAGTCCAATATAGGATTTGCCATGATGAACCTCCGAACAGGAGAGAGCAAATATTACAAAGTGGCAGGTGCAGAGGAATATTCAGCCATGGCATCAGCAGAGGGACAGGTACAGCATCTTGGTTATAAGGCTTCATTCCCATCACTCATCAACATTGGCGGAATACCAACCTACATCATGGTCTTAAAGGACAACGGTGGTCTGGTTAAGATGTATGCGCTTGTCGACGTGGAGAAGTATAATATTGTAGCTACAGGCACTACCCAGAAGGATGCGCTTGCGGCGTACAATAAGCTTCTGGCGGAGAACGGACTGAAGAGCACACAGAGCATGACAGACGACATACCGAACAGACAGATCACGGTAGCTGATATCAAATACATCAACATGGAAGACACGACATATGTGTACATCACAGATGAAAATGGCAATGTATACAAGCAGGATTTCTCAGAGAACGAGTCGCTGATATTTATACAGAGCGGAGATAAAATAAAAGTATTTTATCAGGAATCAGACAACGGAATAAATGACATAATATCTGTTGAGAGATAGATTTAGATAACGAAATATATGACATAATGAGGCACGCTGATGCGAGCGCAGATCATTGCGCTTACGAACGGCGACATTATGATATGATGAGCATTGCAATGTAGGGAATGGATGGCAGACAAAAGATTTAACTTGCCTGAGGTAGCGGTTTGCAGTGGCTGCCATCTTGAAAAGCTATAAATTTTTATCTTTTTTGTAAAGAATCGTAAAAAAGATAAAATAAAATTTGGTTTTGTGCTGTTTTGAAGAGAATTCCTGCAAAAAGATAAAAAATTGTATTCAGATATGGATGTTTCTATACAAAAGATAAAAACTATGTGTTATGGTCTGAGTATGCCACGTTCGGCAGAGCAAGCTACGTTCGGCAGAGCAAGCTACGTTCGGCAGAGCAAGCT
>JAEDGW010000174.1 GCA_016297325.1 Coprococcus sp.
TAAGTCAGCAGCTGAGAAAATTGAAGCTCTTGGCGGAAAAGCAGAGGTGATGTAATATGTTCAAGACCTTAATCAATGCATTTAAGGTACAGGATATAAGAAGAAGACTTTTGTATACGTTTTTTATTCTCGTGGTAGTCAGACTTGGTAGTCTGATTACCGTTCCGGGAATAAGCGCAGACGCTATAAGAGAATATATGAAGAGTGCACTTGGTGATTCACTGAATATCTTCAGTTCATTCACCGGAGGTTCATTCGAGCAGATGTCAATCTTTGCATTGTCAGTAACCCCATACATCACAGCTTCTATCATCATACAGCTTCTTACGATCGCCATACCGGCACTTGAGGAACTGCAGAAGGATGGAGAGGATGGAAGAAAGAAGATCACAGCTATCACAAGATATATGACAGTTGGTCTTGCTATTCTTGAGAGTGCGGGACTTGTAGTTGGATTTGGTAATAAGGGAGTTATAGATAATTACAATTTCTGGACAGTCGCTTCTATAGTTGTAATTCTTACAGCAGGAAGTGCCATAGTAATGTGGCTTGGTGAGAGAGCAACAGAAAAGGGTGTCGGAAACGGTATTTCAGTAATCCTGTTGATCAACATTGTTTCGACAATGCCAAACGATTTCAAGAACATGTACACACAGTTCATGAAGGGTAGAGATTTTGTAAGATTCACTCTTGTAGGTCTCATCATTCTGGCAGTGGTTGTTGTGACAGTAGTTTTCGTATGTGCTCTTCAGGGCGCAGAGAGAAAGATACCTGTACAGTATGCAAAGACAGTAAGAGGCAGAAAGACTATGGGCGGTCAGTCGTCACATATTCCTCTTAAGGTAAATACAGCCGGAGTTATTCCGGTAATCTTCGCATCATCAATATTGTCTGTTCCTCAGATCATAGTAAATCTGTTCAACATAAAGACATCAGGTGTTGGAGCTAAGATAATACAGGGAATGAGTCAGAGCTATTGGTTTAACCCATCATATCCATGGGCTTCAATTGGTTTGATCGTATATATTTTACTCGTATTCTTCTTTGCATATTTCTATACAGCGATTACTTTCAATCCTATGGAGATTGCAAACAATATGAAGAAGAGCGGCGGATTTATACCAGGTATCAGACCAGGTCAGCCGACTCAGGACTATTTAAATAAAATACTGAATTACATCATATTTATTGGTGCGATAGGACTTATCATAGTTGCATGTATCCCAATGTTCTTCAGTGGTTTCTTCAATGCAAATGTTTCATTTGGTGGAACATCACTTATCATCGTTGTAGGTGTTGTTATAGAGACTATCAAGAATGTTGAGTCACGTATGCTGGTAAGGAACTATCAGGGATTCCTTTTAGACTAGAATAGTGATGTGATGATATAAATCGATATATAGCGGAGCGTAAGATATTTACTTATCTGATAGATGGATTATTCATATCTGTCAAGGTAGCGGTTTTACAGAATAGTCCGATATATATTATATAATACGTAAGGGACCGCCATTGGCAGTCCCTATGCGTGTATTATAGAGAAGGTAAACAAAAAAGAGTGTATTCATACAGAATAATGAATCAGGAGGATAATATATGAAGATAATCATGTTAGGCGCACCTGGCGCTGGTAAAGGTACACAGGCAAAGATGATCGCAGCAAAGTATGGCGTTCCACATATCTCAACAGGAGATATATTCAGAGCAAACATAAAGAATGGAACAGAGCTTGGTGCAAAGGCAAAGGAGTACATGGATAAGGGACTTCTTGTACCAGACGAGCTTGTTGTAGATCTTGTTATAGATAGATTCAAGGCTGACGACTGTGCTAAGGGATATATCCTTGACGGCTTCCCAAGAACAATTCCACAGGCTGAGGCACTTGATAAGGCACTCTCAGCAATTGGCGATTCTGTTGATTACGCAATAAATGTTGAGGTACCTGATGAGAACATCATCCAGAGAATGTCTGGAAGACGTGCATGTGTAGGATGTGGAGCAACATATCACATTGTATACAACCCAACAAAGGTAGAGGGTAAGTGCGATGCATGTGGAGCAGACCTGATACTCAGAGATGATGATAAGCCAGAGACAGTAGAGAAGAGACTTAATGTATACCATGAGCAGACACAGCCACTCATCGACTACTATAAGAATAAGGGAATTCTGAAAGAGGTTGATGGTACAGTTGACATGAACGATGTGTTCGCTGCAATCACTGATATCTTAGGTGAGTAAAAATGTGGGGTATTTCCTTAAAATCCCAGGAAGAGATTGAACTTATGAGAGAGGCGGGAAGAATTCTCGCCATAACTCATGAGGAAATGCGAAAGGCACTTGCACCGGGTATGTCAACTTATGATATAGATAAGCTGGGAGAAGAGGTCATACGCAGTTATGGGTGTGAGCCATCATTTCTGAATTATCAGGGATATCCGGCATCTATATGTACTTCTATTAATGAAGAAGTTGTACATGGCATTCCATCAAAGAAGAGAATATTAAAGGATGGAGACATAATAAGTCTTGATGCAGGTGTTATATATAAGGGATATCATTCGGATTCAGCAAGAACATACGGAATTGGAGAGATCGCTGATACATCCGAATATCTCATAGAAGCCACAAAGCAGAGCTTCTTTGAAGGATTATCGGCAGCCCGGGCAGGAAAACATGTGAGAGATATCGGTATTGCGATAGAATCATATGCAGATGAATGTGGCCTTGGAGTTGTGATAGATCTGGTTGGACATGGAGTTGGAAAAAATCTCCACGAAAAACCTGAAGTTCCAAACTATGCGACGAGCCGCAGAGGCCCAAAGCTGAAACCGGGAATGACCATAGCGATTGAGCCGATGATAACTCTTGGTGATTATGATGTCAGATGGCTTGATGATGGCTGGACAGTGGTCACGGCAGACAGATCACTTGCAGCACATTATGAGAACACGATTCTTATAACTGATGGAGATCCGGTGATACTGTCAAAGGCAGATGGAATTCCATTGTGATATTATATAAAACTCATAAGTTCATATATTTAATAGGAGGATTTTTGAAATGTCAAAAGCAGATGTAATTGAAGTAGAAGGAACAGTAGTTGAAAAACTTCCAAACGCAATGTTTCAGGTAGAACTTGAGAATGGTCACAAAGTTCTTGCTCATATAAGTGGCAAACTCAGAATGAACTATATAAAGATTCTTCCTGGTGATAAGGTAACAATCGAGTTATCACCATATGATCTGACAAAGGGCAGAATCGTATGGAGAGATAAATAATAAAAAAAGTTATTTTACCTATTGCATTTTATCGATTAAAATGATAGAATGCTAATTCGTAGCGGACTTTTTTTGAAAGGAGAGTTTCTAATGAAGGTTAGAGCATCAGTAAAACCTATCTGCGATAAGTGCAAAGTTATCAAGAGAAAGGGAATCGTTAGAGTTATCTGCGAGAATCCAAAGCACAAGCAGCGTCAGGGTTAATCAAAAAAGGAAAGGAAGTATATGGATGATAGCCCATCCGGAAGTATGCTTTTTTTCGTGAGTCAGTACATATATCTAATGTACTGTATTATTTAAAAGCGGCTGTGGCATACAGAGATATGCCAATAACAATTATAGAAATATACAATTTAGTTGAAGCTTACGGTGTATGCATTTCACCCCATAGTTATGCGCTATGGGATACATTTGTGAATTCAGCTTAAAAGAAGATTTTACGGAGGTTATTATAATGGCTCGTATTTCAGGTGTTGATTTACCAAGAGAGAAACGTGTTGAAATTGGTCTTACTTATATCTATGGTATCGGACTTCCTTCATCACAGCGTATTCTTAAGGAAGCAAACGTTAATCCTGATACACGTTGCGCAGATCTGACTGACGATGAGGTTAGAAGACTCAGCGAAGTTATCAAGGCAACTCAGGTAGTAGAGGGAGATTTACGTAGAGAGATAGGCTTCAATATTAAGCGTTTACAGGAGATCGCTTGCTATCGTGGTAAGCGTCATAGACAGGGACTTCCTGTTCGTGGACAGAAGACTAAGACTAACGCTAGAACTCGTAAGGGTCCTAAGAAGACTGTTGCTAATAAGAAGAAGTAATA
>JAEDGW010000054.1 GCA_016297325.1 Coprococcus sp.
CCGAGCTTGTTCAGCTCACGGATGATATCTGAAGTCTTCATCTTCTTGCCGTTGAGTGCTACAGGGTAGCCCTTCTCAAAATCTATATCGATGTACTCAGGCTCATCTGGTGCCTTCTCAGGTGTAACAGAGAGAACCAGAAGGTCATCATAGTTTGGCTCATTTGCAGGATTCTCAAGCTCAAGACCTTCATGGCTGATATGCCAGATGTTACGGTCACGGCTGTAAGAATGCTTTGCGTCAAATGGAAGATCGATGCCGTGTGCCTTACAGAAAGCAATCTCATCCTCACGTGACTGCATTGTCCACTCAGGCTGTCTCCATGTAGCGATAACCTTGATGTCTGGTGCAAGAGCCTTGATAGAAAGCTCAAAACGAAGCTGGTCGTTACCCTTACCTGTAGCTCCGTGGCAGATGGCAACAGCGCCTTCCTTACGTGCAACCTCAACGAGCTTCTTGGCAATGATAGGTCTTGCAAATGAAGTACCGAGAAGATACTTGTTCTCGTATACAGCGTCAGCCTGAACTGTTGGCATGATGTACTCATCGCAGAGCTCATCTACAACATCGATGATGTAAAGCTTCTCAGCTCCTGAATACTTTGCTCTCTCGTCAAGTCCCTCAAGCTCGCTCTCCTGACCTACATCTATACATGCACAGATAACATCGTATCCGTATGTCTCCTTTAACCATGGGATGATGGCAGTGGTATCAAGACCGCCTGAATAAGCCAGTACAACTTTTTCTTTAGCCATTTTAATAAATCCTCCTATAAATATAGTGTTTTGAAAAATTACATTATATATACTATTTTTCACCTACATGAACTATACAACGCAAATGTATATTATGCAAGCGATTTTTCAAAATATTCATCTGTTCACCGTATAATATGCATGGAAAATATGCATAAATACAGAGCAAAATAGTGCTAAAAATGCTGATAAACCGTATATTTTTGACAAATATGCAAATATTCAAAAAAACCATTGCATAATATACAATGAAAATGTATAATTATAAAAGATTTTGCATGAAGAGTAATATATTGTTTGATTGGGTAAGAGGGATATCCTGAGATTAACCAGTTAGACATAGATTATTATGTATAAAATCTATTATTACCTATATTACACATGCTGATTATATGCATGTTGACGAGGCAGACTAAGTGGGTATACAATCAAACCGGGTATGCCATATGGCAAATGTGTAAGAATAGAATTACATATTAGTATGGAATACAAAGTGCAACTTGGCAGAAAAAAGAATATCTAAAAATTTACATATATATGGAGGCAGTTATGATTAAGGTAGGAATTATCGGATCAACAGGATATGCAGGACAGGAGATAGTAAGGATTCTTCTTGGACATAAGGAAGCGGAGATCGTATGGTATGGATCAAGAAGCTTTATAGATCAGAAGTATTATCAGGTATACGGCAACATGTTCCAGATCGTGGATGCAAAGTGCATGGATGACAACATGGAGGAGCTTGCTTCAAAGGTTGATGTCATATTCACCGCCACACCGCAGGGACTGTGCGGATCACTTGTAAATGAGGAGATACTGTCCAAGGTCAAGATCATAGACCTGAGTGCAGATTTCAGAATAAAGGATGTCGCTACTTATGAGAAGTGGTACAAGATAGAGCACAAGAGCCCACAGTTTATTGACGAGGCTGTGTATGGTCTCTGTGAGATCAACAGGGAGGATATAAAGACGTGCAGACTTCTTGCCAATCCGGGATGCTACACAACGTGTTCTATCCTTTCACTCTATCCACTTGTTAAGGAAGGTCTGGTTGACGCCAACTCAATCATCGTTGACGCAAAGTCTGGAACATCAGGTGCGGGAAGAGGGGCGAAGATCGCAAATCTCTACTGTGAGGTCAATGAGAGCATTAAGGCTTATGGAGTTACGACACACAGACATACTCCTGAGATAGAGGAGCAGCTTGGATATGCAAATGGCAGTCCGATAGTCATCAACTTCACTCCACATCTTGTTCCTATGAACAGAGGAATACTTGTGACAGCGTACGCCAACCTCAAGGAGAAGGTTGATTACGATACAGTTAGAGCTGCATACGATAAGTATTATGCAAATGAGAGATTTATCAGAGTTCTCGACAAGGATGTATGTCCTGAGACAAGATGGGTCGAGGGCAGCAACTATGTGGATGTCAACTTCAAGATAGATGAGAGAACAAACAGAGTCATCGCCATGGGCGCACTGGACAATCTGGTAAAGGGTGCTGCTGGTCAGGCTGTACAGAACATGAACATCATGTTTGGATTTGACGAGGCTGAGGGCCTTCGCATGGCTCCTGTTTTCCCATAAAGCAGATAGTAGTAGATAGATATGTATGCAGGCGTATGAGATATATTGTCTGCAGTATTTGAAAAAATATTCTGGGAATAAGGTGGTAGTATGAAGATAATTCCTGGAGGCGTGACAGCACCTATGGGCTTTCGGGCGGCGGGACTTCACGTTGGAATAAGAAGAAATAAACTGAAAAAGGATATGGCGCTTCTGGTGAGCGATGTTCCTGCTCATGTGGCGGGAGCATTTACACAGAACATGGTTCAGGCGGCTCCGGTCATATATGACAGACGGCTTTGCCAGAACGTGGGAATGTGTCAGGCGCTGGTGGTAAACAGCGGTGTGGCAAATACCTGCACCGGAGAGCAGGGAATCCATGATGCGGAGGCCATGGCGGCACATGTAGGTAAGAGCCTCGGCATAGATTCGGCCATGGTTGCGGTGGCTTCCACAGGAGTCATAGGAATGAGGCTTCCGATGGATGTCATACAGAGCGGTATAGATATGCTGGTGCCTGAGCTGTCATATTCCATAGATGCTGGAGTGGATGCCGCAGAGGCGATCAAGACGACTGATATCTACAAGAAAGAGATAGCAGTTACGCTTGAGATCAATGGGCAGCAGGTCACCATCGGAGGCATGTGTAAGGGATCAGGAATGATCAATCCTAACCTCGGAACTGTACTCAGCTTCATCACGACAGACCTGAATATAAGTTCAGAGCTGCTAAGCAAGGTGCTGAAGGCCGATGTGGTGGATACATACAATATGGTGTCAGTGGACGGAGATATGTCCACCAACGACACTGTCATGATATTTGCAAATGGCATGGCGGGCAATGATGAATTACTTGAGACCGATGACGACTTTCCTGCTTTTGTCGAGGCTATAAGATATATCAACCGGGCATTTGTCAGAGCGATAGCATCGGACGGCGAGGGTGCTACCAAGATGTTTCAGGTGGATGTGTCGGGCATGCCGGATAAGGACACGGCAAGACATCTGGCAAAGGCGATAGTAGCATCCAATCTTGTAAAGTGCGCCATGTACGGAGCTGATGCCAACTGGGGCAGAATAGTATGCGCCATGGGACAGAGCGGCGTGAAGTTTGATCCGTACAGGGTGGATATAGAGATAGCCAGTGTGGCAGGACATCTTGAGATCGTAAAGCATGGAGTGACTACTGATTACGATGAGAAAGAAGCAAGCCACATACTCTCAGAGAAGCAGATAAAGCTCAAGGCACATATGAATATGGGGGATGAGACGGCCACAGCGTGGGGCTGCGATCTCACATATGATTACATCAAAATAAATGCGGACTATAGAAAGTAAAATCCAGTGAGATAAACCTAAGATAGATAAAACGAAGATATAAAAAATAGAAGAAAGAAGGACAGAAAAATGGTTATAGGTGATTACACAGTAGATCAGGTAATTGAGAAGGCACAGACACTGATAGAGGCTATGCCATATATCAAGAAATTCCAGGGCAAGACAGTGGTTGTAAAGTACGGCGGAAGCGCTATGCTTGACGAGAATCTCAAGTACAACGTTATCAAGGACGTTGCCATGCTGAAGCTTGTCGGCATGAAGCCTGTCATCGTACACGGCGGTGGCAAGGAGATCAGCAAATGGGTCGAGAAGGTCGGCAAGGAGGCTGAATTTATCAACGGTCTCCGTGTTACAGATGCAGAGACGATGGAGATCGCAGAGATGGTTCTCGGTAAGGTCAACAAGAGCCTTGTAAGTCTCATGCAGAAGATCGGACTTAAAGCTGTTGGGATCAGCGGCAAGGACGGTGGTATGTTCACAGTCAAGAAGAAGTTCCCTGGCGGCAAGGATATAGGTTATGTGGGAGAGATAACAAAGGTTGACACATCCATCCTCACATCACTTATCGAGGATGATTTCATCCCTGTTATAGCACCTATAGGTGTGGATGAGAATTACGAGGATTACAACATCAATGCGGATGACGCTGCATGTGCAGTTGCGACAGCTCTTGAGGCTGAGAAGCTTGTATTCCTCACAGATATCGAGGGAGTATTCATTGATCCAACAGACAAGTCAACACTTATCTCAGAGATGGATATACATGAGGCAAAGGACATCATAGAGAAGGGCGTTGTCGGTGGCGGTATGCTTCCAAAGCTTAACAACTGTATCGCAGCCATGGAGAACGGAGTTTCAAGAGTACATATACTTGACGGACGTCTTCAGCACTGTCTGCTTCTTGAGTTCTTCACTCAGAAGGGTATCGGAACTGCTATCCTCAAGGAGCCATTGTTTTAGAAATTGTTACATTTGGAATGTATAGAACAGGACTTAATATAGTATAGCGCATGTGAATAGCGTGCACTTAAAATAAACAGTATATGATCATCTGTAATAAATCATATTGAATGTGCCTGAAAATGGTGCAGAATAAATGATTTGACAGATGGTCATGTACTGTTTTTTGTTATATATAAGACGTAAATAGATGCAAAATTGTTACATTTGTATGTATTGTAAAAAGTATCAATGAATGGTGGTTAAAAAGGCTTATTTGTGAAAAAAGTAACAAAAATGAAATATAATAGAAATATATTGTTGTAAATTAGATGGGGTTTAGATACAATGAATCTGTGTAATTCTGTGCAGACACAGGAGGTGTCGGCATGGCAAATAAAATAATTAGACAGATTGCGTGTATATGCGTGTGTATTTTCGGAATGATGTGTACCGGCTGTGGTTCTGAAAAGGTGGTTGTGAGTAATGTGCAGGAGTCAGATGACACTGACAATAAATCAGATGCCAGTTCAGATGATACTGAAAGTTCTGCCACAACAGGAAAAGACACAGGGATGGGGGAGAATGCTGACAGCAGTGAAAAAGCACTGGGTGAAACAGATTCTGTCAGAGAAGACGACAGCCTGGCGGTGTACGTATGTGGTGCAGTGAAGAGATCAGGAGTATATGAACTGCCGTCTGGTGCGAGGGTCAATGATGCTCTCGAATCTGCCGGAGGATTTGCGGATGATGCAGATACGGATGCGGTGAATCTTGCTGACAGGCTGCAGGACGGACAGCGTATATATTTCCCGCGAGAGGGCGAGGCTGCTGAGTATTATGGAGATCAGTCCTCTTCGGATCCTGGTTCGGCTGATATTGGAAGTGGTCTTGTCAACATAAACACTGCGGATGCTGAAAAGCTCACCGAGCTTCCGGGCATAGGACAGACGAGAGCCCAGCGTATAGTTGATTACAGAGAGGCGCATGGCAGATTTGGAAGCAAGGAAGATCTGAAGAATGTCAGTGGTATAGGAGACAGCATATATGACAGTCTGGAGGAATATATAACAGTAGAGTAGATGATGATCGGAGGAAGGAACAATTATGAAAAAGGTTCTGGTTGTTGATGATGAAAAGTTGATTGTCAAGGGATTGAAGTTCAGCCTTGAGCAGGATGACATGGAGGTTGATACTGCATATGACGGCGGTGAGGCTATAGAGAAGATAAAGAATAACGATTATGATATTGTGCTTCTGGATATTATGATACCGGTATATACAGGTATAGAAGTATGCCAGATGGTCAGAGAGTTTTCGAGTGTTCCGATCATTATGCTCACAGCCAAGGGCGAGGATATGGACAAGATAATGGGACTTGAATATGGCGCAGATGACTATATAACCAAGCCATTCAATATACTTGAGGTAAAGGCCAGGATCAAGGCTATACTTCGTAGAAGCAACAGAAAGCAGGCTCCGGCAAAACCTTCAAATGTTATGGAGATAAACGGTATGAAGGTAGAACTTGACAGCAGAAGAGTGTTTGTAGGTGGCAAGGAGCTCAATCTTACAGCAAAGGAATTTGATCTGCTGGAGCTTTTGATGGCTCATCCAAATAAGGTATATTCGAGAAATGAACTCCTGAACACTATCTGGGGTGATTCATATCCTGGAGATGCCAGAACGGTGGATGTACATGTCAGAAGACTCAGGGAGAAGATAGAGAATAATCCAGGTGAGCCTGTATATATTCACACAAAATGGGGAGTAGGATATTACTTCAAGGGTTGATATGAAAAGAACTAAGAATGAAGCTGGTGAGTCAGAAGAGCTCAGAGAACAACAGAATACAGCCGTGAAGTCAAAGAAAAAATTCAGGGTCAGCCAGAGATTTGTCGTATCTATCATGGTAGTTCTCAGCATTGCGATATTATCGTATGCGGTGCTGTGGGCGCTAGTCAGAACGGAGATAGTCAGAAACAAGCGGAATTTTGACAAACATATATCTGAATGTGCGGATTATGTTGGCTATGTGGTCAACAGGTACAATTCAGATGGCGATGAGAATAAAGCCGTGGGCGAGATAAAGACCATGGCTTATTCGTTGTCGGGACGTATACTTGTGGTGGATACAGGATATAAAGTCTTATTTGACTCGTATAGTAAAGATGATGGCAGATATGTCATTGATGATGGGATATTTGACGTGATGAACGGCGGGAAAGACGGTCTGGTATATGATCTGGATGATGTGTATAAGAAGATAATTCCGGTGATAAATGGCGAGGGATATACGGATGCTGTTGCGGTTGTAGCTGTTCCTAAAGAGGCTATTTCAGCGAGTCAGACTCATATGATGACGAGTGCCACATACCTTTTGGCCATAGCACTTATACTTGGACTTGTAGCTGCATTTTTCATTGCAAAGCTTTCAGTCAGAGACGTGAACAGCGTGCGTGTAAAGATTGAAGGCATGAAGGGCGGAAGCCTTGAGCAGATGAGCCAGGAAGGTATGTTCCGCGAGACAAGGGAACTCACTAAGGATATAAATGACATATTTAATAAAGCACAGCTTCTTGAGGAGTCGCGACAGGAATTCGTGTCAAATGTGTCACATGAACTTAAAACACCTATCACATCCATGAAGGTGCTCTCTGAATCACTGCTTACACAGGACAATGTGCCGGCTGAGATGTACAGAGAGTTCATGGAAGACATAGTCCAGGAGATAGACAGGGAGGCTGAGATCATCAGCGATCTTTTGACACTTGTCAAGACGGATAAGGGGCCTGACAGTCTTAACAGAGAGAGCGTGGACATGAATGAGTTCATGGAGCTGATATTGAAGAGACTTAAGCCTCTTGCAGAGAAGAGAAGCATAGATCTGTCATTTGAGAGTTTTAGGGATATTCATGCGAATATAGACAAAGTCAAGTTTACTCTTGCAATCTCCAATTTGATAGAGAATGGAATAAAATATAACGTAGACGGTGGATGGATCAAGGTATCGCTGAATGCGGATCACCGAAACTTCTATATAAAAGTGGCAGATTCGGGGGTCGGCATTCCTGAGGACTGCATAAATCATATATTTGAAAGATTTTACAGGGTTGATAAGGCAAGAAGCCGTGATACCGGAGGAACAGGTCTTGGCCTTGCCATAACAAAGAATATCATCATTCTGCACAAGGGTACGATAAATGTATACAGTGAGCCGGGAAAGGGAACAACATTCACGGTGAAGATACCTATCGATCTACAGCAGTGAAAGGGTTGCTATGTTGGATAAGATAAAAAGAATACTGGTGATTGTCATGTGCGTGTGTATGGTAGTGGCTGTGACCGGATGCGGGGAAGATTCGTCTCAGGGCGATACTGCTTCGCCAAGCCTGAAGTCAGGTGAATATCTCCTGTACTATGTCAATTCGGACTTTACAGGCTACATACCAAAGAAGATAAAGCTGGACAAGATGTCTTCCACAGAGAATGTCATTGATATGATCATGGCTGACCTGATGGAGGGGAACGGTTCTGATTCGTTTATGCCGGTGCCGCATGGTATGACATATCAGAGATATACATTTGATGGAGAAGGCACACTTAACCTTATATTCAGCGTTGACTGGGAGATGACAAACTCATACTCGATGGTTCTCAGTAAGGCGGCATTTGTGAAGACGCTGTGCCAGGTTGATTCTGTTGACACGGTTATATTTGAGATGGTGGATCTCGTAAATGAATCAAATGTTGTGAAAGAGAAACTTACAGAGGATTCATTTGCGGATATGAATGACATCATGAGTTCCGAGATAGAGACAAAGATATATATGCCGGACAGTACAGGACAGCACCTTGTTGAGAGAACAGTCATGCTTGATTATTCCTCGGCTGAGACATTGGAGGAACAGGTTTTGGACTGCTTGAAGACGAATTATGATGGGACAGTTATACCATTCAATTCAAAGACAGTTGTGAAGAGTGTGGAGACAGCAGAGGGAGAATGTACTGTGACGTTCAATGAAGCTTTTGTTCAGGGAACAGATGGAGTGGATGACGAGGTGCTTATATACTCAATAGTTGATTCTTTGGCAAGACTGGAGAGTGTTGACTCTGTGAAGATAGTGGCAGCAAACACAAATGACAGGCTGAATAATATTGATCTCAGCAAGAACTTTACAGTGAATTATTCATATGTACAGGCAGATTAGATAATTTTTAGGAGGACAATAAAATAAAAAGACCGTTATTCTGGATAGCAGTTTGCTTTGCGCTTGGAGAGGCGTATGCATTGGTGACTGGACATTCAGTTATAATGGCAGGTCTTATTATCATGGCTGCACCGGTTTTATCAGTGTTATTTGGTAAAAAGGGGGCAGCTTCTTTTTATATGTCAGCGGTCCTGGCGATATTCCTTATGGCTATGGTGATCGGTTATATGAATGTGGCCAGGCTCAATGAACAAAGAAAATTTGCGGGATATCTGGACTCAAAAGCTGAAGGTGTTTTGATGTGCACCGTCAGCGATATCAGGGAGAGCCGGCAGGGATGGCAGGTGTATGTGAGTGCCAGCCGGATAGATATGAAAGTATCAGGATATGAATATACATATACGGGCAGAATGAAGATGCTGCTGTATATGGATGACATAAGCGGACTTCGTCTTGGAAACAGCATGGAGTTAGTTGCAAGTCTTACCAGACCTGATGAAGCGACCAATCCGGGAGAATTTGATTCCAGAAAATATTATGCAAATAAGGGCATATATATAATAGGAAATGATGTGTCGATAAAGCAGTCGGATGGTGACTGCAGCTTGATCCGGCAGATGTTATATGAATTCAGGATCAGGGCAGGGAGAGCACTTGAAAAATGCTTTTCAGAGTCTGATTCTTCTGTGGTCAAAGCTATGCTTCTGGGGGATAAAGCAGGGATAGATAAGGATACAAAGAGGCTTTTCCAGATGAATGGGATCGCGCATATACTTGCGATATCCGGTGTCCATATTGCCATCATAGGAATGACCCTGTTCAAGCTCCTGCGGAGGCTTATGGGTTCATACGTGGTGTCCGGAGTGGCAGCCATCACGGTTATCCTGCTATATGGCATGATGACAGGAATGGCGAGTTCTACTTTCCGGGCTGCGGTCATGATGATGGTTTCGATGACCGGACAGATGTGTGGCCGCAGTTCTGATATGCTGACATCGGCAGGTGTGGCATTTATTATACAGGCACTTGTTGATCCGGGGATTGTTCTCGATGCAGGATTTCAGCTTTCATTTGCCGCTGTGTGCGGTCTGGCAGTGCTTTTGCCGCCTCTTAAAAGTCTGGTGCGGATCAGAAGCAGATTGCTGGATGGTTTGTTGGTAAGCCTTGCAGCATCACTGACGACGACTCCGCTTATCATTTATTATTTTTATCAGTTTCCGCCGTATTCAATATTGCTAAATATTGTAGTGGTTCCGCTTGTATCATTTATCCTGTTTGTGAGCATTGCAGTCATAGGAGTGTGCATGGTATCTGCTGGGGCTGGCATGTATGTAGCAGTGCCTGTTGGCTGGATACTCGATTTTTACAGATGGGCTTGCAGGGTTATGACATATATTCCCGGTTACAATGTCAACACAGGTGGGATATCCGTAACTATGGTATGTGTATACTATGTAACGATTTTACTTGTGCTGTGGCTGTTATCAATGGTTTTTACCGGCTGTGATGCCTGCGGCGCTGCAGGAAGACTTGGTAAAATACTGCCGTATTGCGTGGGTGTTATCCGGCAGAGACCGTGGATCAGAAAATGTATTGGTGTAGCACTTGCATTTGGATGTGCTTTGGCTGGATGTGCATATGAGTATAAAGTCCTAGACAGGTCATTTAAGGTGGTATTTATGGATGTCGGTCAGGGAGATGGTATACTGATACGATCTGGAATGGGAATGAACATACTGATAGATGGCGGATCTTCTGACAATGGACAGGTTGGAGAATATGTCATGGCTCCGGTGATCAGGTACTTTGGTGCGGCACATATCGACTACGCATTTGTGACACATGGAGATAAGGATCACATGTCGGGAGTGGAATATCTTCTTGAGACGGATGACACGGGAATAGTTATTGAAAAACTTGTCCTGCCAAAGTATGGAGTGCGGGAAGATCTGGCTGAACTAATAGAACTGGCCATGTCAAAAGGCGTAAATATCATATATGTGGAGACAGGTTCCCAGATATATTGTGGCAATGATATGGTAAATATGCGGCTGGATGTCTTGCATCCTGGGGATGAAACTGATATAACAGACTCAAATGACCTTTCGGCGGTAATGATGCTGGAGTATTGCGGGGAGAAAATATTGTTCACGGGTGATGCCGGTTTTGCCGGTGAAAATGAGCTGTTAGCATCCGGAGCAGACGTTGGTGCTGACATCCTGAAGGTAGGGCATCACGGCAGCAGATATTCCAGTGGCGAGGAGTTTTTAAGCAGAGTATCACCTTCATATGCGATCATATCGGCTGGTAGGGATAACAGATACGGGCATCCGCATGATGAGACTTTGAAAAGACTTGAGGACTGTGGAGCACGTACCTTGAATACAATAGATAGTGGAGCTGTATGCGTCACTATAGAGCCTGGAGGGGCGAAGATAGAGAGATACAGATAAAAACAACATAGGAAGGATGATGAAGTATGACAAAAAAACTAAAATGCCTGCTTGAATTTGTAATGCTGACCCTTGGAGCTGTTATTGCTGCATTTGCTATCGAGGAATTTCTTGTTCCAAATACCATTCTTGACGGAGGAGTCATCGGTATAGGAATCATGATCAATAATCTGACAGGGATATCACTCAGTATTCTCACAATCGTTTTAAATGTTCCATTTCTTATTATAGGATCCAGACAGCTTGGCCGTATGTTCATAGTCAAGGCCGGATATTCCATGGCTGTATTTTCCGTATTTGTTGAGATATTTAAGCCACTTGAAAATGCAACCTCAGAGACCATTCTTGCTGTGTGTTTCGGAGGTGTGATACTCGGACTCGGTGTTGGAATAATCATCAAATTTGGCGGCTGTCTTGATGGAACTGAGACTGTGGCGATCATGTTGAATAAAAAGAAGGACTGGCCGGTTGGAAGGCTTGTGCTTGGAATGAATCTTATCATATATGGTGTGGCCGGAATCCTGTTTGGATTTGACAGAGCCATGTACAGTCTGCTTGCATATTTTATCACATCAAAGGTACTCGATATGGTGGAGTCCGGGCTGGAACAGGCGAAGGCGGCCATGATCATAACTGATGATGCCAGAGAGGTTGCTGACAAGATATACAAGAAGCTTGGACGTACAGTGACTATCATGCAGGGCAAGGGTATGATCAGCGGCAATAAAACTGTGCTGTACTGTGTACTCACCAGATTTGAGATAGGAGAGCTCAAGAATATTATAAAGTCAATTGATTCGTCTGCATTTGTAACGGTGACTGATGTGGCCGAGATCATAGGAAATCATATAAAGGACAATGAGTACAAGGAGATGCTTGAGAAGATAGAGGAAAAAGAGGAGCCACTAAACAGCCTTCCTGAGCACGAAAGTATGAAAGATTTTGAGGGACTTAAGAGGTCATAGATAAATATAATAAGACAAATACGAAAACTAAATGGGACAGTGAAGTATTTGCATTTCAACTTAAAAGTCTGGCACTGAGATATTGAATAAGATGTTGAATAAAAAATCCTGCAGGATATGTGATGACTAAGATGGTCATCTGCTCATATCCTGCAGGATTTATTTGTTTATATCTGTAGCTGTTTTAAATGCTTTCTATAAATGCCTTATGGATCCTGTAATCGCTGTCAAGCTCCGGATGGAAAGATAGTGCAAACTGTTTACCGTACTTAACTGCAACGATCTTGTCATCTACTGTAGCAAGAACATCGACATCAGGAGTGACTTCAGCAACATAAGGTGCACGGATGAAGGTCATAGGAACCTCACCAATACCCTTGAGTTCTGATACGGTGTGGAAACTTCCAAGCTGTCTGCCGTAGGCATTTCTCTTTACTGTGACAGGGAGTGTGCCAAGGTGTACAGTGTCATCACCTTCGATGTGCTGGGCCAGAAGGATCAGGCCTGCGCATGTAGCAAGAACCGGCATGCCGCCTTCAATCTGAGATTTTATAGTGTCAAACATATCACTGTCTCTGAGAAGTTTTCCCTGGACTGTGCTTTCGCCGCCAGGAAGGATCAGAGAGTCATAATGTTTGTTAAGATCTCCGGCATTTCTAAGTTCTATGCATGATACACCGAGCTCGGAAAGTACATGTTCATGCTCTGCGAAAGCTCCCTGTACTGCCAATACACCAACCTGCATATTACTTACCCCTTTCTGCCATGAGGATTGCGATCTCCTGCTCGTTGATACCAACCATAGCCTCGCCAAGTCCCTCTGAAAGCTTTGCAACGAGATCTGCGTCATTGTAGTTTGTTGTTGCCTGAACGATGGCAGCAGCACGCTTTGCAGGATCTCCTGACTTGAAGATACCTGAACCTACAAATACACCCTCAGCACCGAGCTGCATCATGAGAGCTGCATCTGCTGGAGTAGCAACACCGCCGGCTGCGAAGTTTACAACTGGAAGACGGTGATTCTCATGTACGTACTGAACGAGATCGTAAGGAACCTCGAGCTTCTTAGCTGCTTCGTACAGCTCATCTGTTCTCATGCTGACGATCTCAGCGATCTGGCTGTTCATCTTTCTCATATGTCTTACGGCCTGAACGATATCACCTGTACCAGGCTCACCCTTTGTTCTGATCATTGAAGCACCCTCGTTGATTCTTCTGAGAGCCTCGCCGAGATCCTTGGCACCACATACAAATGGAACCTTGAACTGTCTCTTGTCAATATGATATACGTCATCTGCTGGTGAGAGAACTTCGCTCTCATCGATATAATCGATCTCGATGGCCTGAAGGATCTGAGCCTCTGCAAAATGTCCGATACGGCACTTAGCCATAACAGGAATTGATACAGCGTTCTGGATTCCCTTGATCATCTGTGGGTCACTCATACGTGATACACCACCGGCAGCTCTGATATCTGCTGGGATTCTCTCAAGCGCCATAACTGCACATGCACCGGCAGCCTCTGCGATCTTAGCCTGCTCAGGTGTTGTAACGTCCATGATAACTCCGCCCTTAAGCATCTGGGCAAGTTCCTTATTTAACTTATATCTTTCTGTTGTCTCCATGTTGAACCTCCGTTATAATTAGATTTGTGTTTATTGGTGTGAGTATACATAAACTCACAATCTGTAGGTGATTATAAAACCAAAGTGACATTATAAAAATAATCAATATGTGATTATAAAAACAGGTCAGATATGAGCTGGTGTTATCAGAATATATAGGAAATAATGTCAGATGCGCCATGTATAATGTAATTATGGTGTAACTGGCATTGTATCTGAAAAATTATATCGCCTGCAAAAGACTGAAAGAGGCAGATGCGGTATAGAAACTGTGACAAGTTTGATCATATAGAGATTGATGAAGGAGAAAAGAAATGGCTGCAACTAAGAAAAAAGAAAAAAAGAACGCGATGGCGGTCATAAATCAACATATAAAGTCAGGGGAATTTGCAAAGATATATCTTTTGTATGGTGAGGAGAGGTATCTGGTAAATCAATATAGAGATAAGCTGCTCGCGGCTCTGACTGACAAGGATGATAATTTGAATTTTATGAAATTTGCCGGTAACGGTGTCGACACATCCGAACTTCTTGCATTTTGCAACGAGATGCCCTTTTTTGCGGACAGGAGAGTTGTGCTGGTGGAGAACAGCGGCCTGTTCAGGAACAGTAACGAGGATTTCGCAAAAAAACTTGTCGAGATAGAGGATACGTCAGTTGTAATATTTGTGGAGATGGATGTGGACAGCAGATACAAGCTGTTCAAAGCTGTCGACAAGGAGGGCGAGGCACTTGAATTTGTCACTCCGGATGAGAAGATGATGATCACATGGGTTAAGTCCATGTTCAAGAATGAGAATGTCGCAACCACTGATACCGCCATATACAAGATTATCGAGGCAGCGCACATGGATATGAACTGCATCAAGAATGAAGTTGACAAGATGATCAGCTATGCGGGAGATACCAAACAGGTCAGTGAGCATGATGTGGATATGCTGTGCAGCCAGGATGCGGAGAGCAAGGTATATCAGATGATAGATTTCATAATTGCAAAGCAGAAGGACAAAGCAAGCCGTATGTATCACGACCTTCTGGAGAATAAAGAATCCGCAATCATGATAAATGCCTGTATCATGCGTCAGTTCAACAAGCTGCTCCTTGTGAAACTAGCACTGGCCGATTCAACCCCGGATGCAAATCTTGCGAAGATCGCAGGGTGTCCGGTATGGGCGGTGAAAAATTATAAGGCACAATGCAAGGAGTACACCAAAAGCCGTCTTAAGGAGATTGTAGATGAATGTCAGGATATGGATTATAAACTGAAGACAGGTCAGGTGATGGATAACGCCGCTATGGAAGTGATGATAGTTGGGTTGTGTGAAGGGTAGAATTATTAGTATATTGTCTATTCGACCAGCTGCGTAGTCTGTATGAAGACCGGCGGAATTGAATATATAGGATATAAATATTATAATAAAAGACAGAAAACCCTTGATAGTTTTTATGGGGCTATCAAGGGTTTTCTGTTTTATAAAATTACATATTACGTGGTGGCTTGTGTGCAAATCCACGGGCATACAGGAGAAAACGATCTTTGTCAGATTTAGACAGACCATTGTAAAGTTTCAACAGTTCCTGTTCGTCCTCGGATACTTCCACAAAAGGAATCTCATCACTGTGCTTATCTGAAAAGAAATCAGACATGGTGATGTTCATGCCGGCACATATCTTCTCTAATGTTGGAATGGTCGGCTGTGTGTTCTTAAGGAACATTGAATTGAGCGAAGAATAAGGTATATCTGCTTCCTTCGCCAATCTGTAAATTGACCAATTCCTGAGTTTCATATAATAATTTATTTTTTTCAATATAGGATTCATGCTCATATTAACACCTCTTATAAGTATATTCTATTTTATGTGAGCATAGAAGTCAGATGATAAAAAACGTTACATTTAAAATATTTTGCAACGAGTTAGCGTTGCAGTGAGCCAAATTACAGAAATTATAAGCGATTTTTTGGGGAGTTGGTGATGTAAATAATTAAGAAATGAGGAGAAATCTGTATGGATGTCAGAACTTTTTATGAAGGGGAATATATACGTAAAGTATTTAAGGACGAAGAGAGTGGAACAGGTCATGAACAAGTATGGGATAAGAATGGACATATGATATTTGAGTCATTTCTTGTCAAAAGGACTACGGATGATGGAATGAATAAACCGAAAACGAAATCCGATGAGATGAAAAAAACAGAATCATCTAGACAACTGGATCTAGGTAATGGTATTTCTGAAAAACATTATTATTATGATGATTATGGAAATATTTGTGATGAAATGGAAGCAACTCATGGGACAATAGAAGTGTATAAATTTGGACAGTTGATTGATAAATATGATGTATGATAGTTCATTCATATATATAAATATGATATCTGTGGATGGCATGAAAAAATGAGGAGGTACAAAGATATGAAAACAAAAAAGAAAGTAGGAAGAAGGATTTTATGCTTTGTCTTGGCAGTGGTGCTTATGCTGTCAGGTGAGAGCTTGTTGCCACAGATAAGTGGCAGTGCTTCGGGGATCGTTCAGGTTCAGGCGGCGACAGTCAGACTTAATCGGACGAGTTGTGTGTTGGATATTGGCAAAACGATGTATTTGAAAATGATTGGAACAAAGAGCAAACCAAAGTGGTATACGAGTAATAAAACGGTGGTTACAGTTAGAAGCAATGGACTCATAGCAGCAAAAAAGACTGGAAGTGCGGTTATTACTGCAAAGATTGGAAAGAAGAGCTATAAGTGTAGAGTCCGCGTGTCAAGTATGGAGCGATTTTGTAATGCAGTTGGCCGTCCTTTTGACGGAAAATCGTATTACTATGGACAGTGTAATAGTAGTGGTAAGGGATTATATAGGTATGATATAGCAACTGGAAAAAAGAAAAAATTAACTGGTTTGTTCCCATTGAGCATAGTGACTGTTTCTGGAGATTATGTATATTTTGATGCATGGTCAAGTGATTCAAAATATGGAAGAAAGCCTGTTACAGGGGACTTCACTTCTAATAATGGATATAGTTGTTGAACTAGAGGATGGCTCGATTGCCAATGTAGAGATACAGAAGATATCCTATCTTTTCCCGGCACAGAGGATGTCGTGTTATTCTGCTGATCTTCTTCTGCGTCAGTATAGCAGAGTCAAGGAGCAGAAAGGGAAGAAATTCACATATAGTGATCTGAAGAAAGTGTATACAATAATCATATTTGAACAGAGTCCGGCAGAAATTCGTAGAAAAGAGTATAAAGACACATATGTCCATCATGGAACAACAATATTTGACACAGGAATTGAGATGAACATGCTCCAGGATTATTACCTCATAGCGCTTGACGTATTCGATAAAAGTTACTATTCTAAAGATAAGAAGGTAATAAATGAGTTAAACGGATGGCTTGCCCTGTTATCAGTAGACAGTACAGACAGACTGAATGAGCTGGTGACAGATTACCCATATCTGGAAAGTGTGTTTGTGGATATGGCAGGTTATCTGGACAAACCTGCGGAGGTGGTCAATATGTTTTCGGAAGCACTAAAAATACTTGATGAGAATACGGTGCACTACATGATAGAAGAGATGCAGAAGCAGATAGATGAGAATAAGAAAGCTATAGCAGAGAAGGACAATGCTATAGCAGAGAAGGATAGTGCTATAGCAGAGAAGGATAGTGCTATAGCAGAGAAGGATAGTGTTATAGCAGAGAAGGATAGTGCTATAGCAGAGAAGGACAATGTTATAGAAGAAAAGACAGTTCTCCTTGACAAGAGCAAGGCAGAGCTGGCAAATGCGCTGGCAGAGATAGATCGGCTTAAGAAGCAGTTGCAGGGAGATAG
>JAEDGW010000175.1 GCA_016297325.1 Coprococcus sp.
GTCCCCGGTCCCATTCCATTCTTTTTTAATTCTTCTCCCATAAAATATCCTCCACTCCTTGTAAATTCCCAAATCTATCTACAATACACTATATATTTCATCACTCATATTTTATATCTAATCTATTACCTTCTCTGAACCAGAGCAGACTCATCAAGGCTCACAACTCTGTCCATACACACAGGAGCTGTCAACCTGTAGGCAAAGCTGCCTGACTCAAACAGGCAGTATAATCTGCCGTTGTAAGAATAGATCTGTTCCAGCTTCTGAGGAAGTTTAAGTTCCTGTCCCGGGGATTCAGCCCCATAGTTTACACTTGAGATCTGCCCCTTATTTGTGTCATATACTTCTACCCTTGACTCATCTAGTCCATAGGATATTGAGAAGATGATCTTGTCACGATACACCTGAAGTCCCTGAACTCTTCCCGGTATATAGAAGGCATCATCCTCCTCATCCGATATGGCGGTTCCTCCATTTATTATCTCATAGCTGGCCGCCATGCTGTAGCTGTTCTTGTCCTTCTGCCAATAACCGGCATATATATGTCTGTCATAGATCGTGATAAATGATGTTGCAGGGAACATGACAGCACATGTATTTCTATATGATATGGATTTTCCAAGTTCATCCAGATCATATGCCTCAAGAGCATCAAGCGTCAGACATGAGATAGATGCATGTCTCACTCTCTTATCATTCTCCTCAACCGACATATAGGAAGAAACCCATAAAACACCATTCAAAGTGTCATATGCAAGTCCGCCTGCATGAGTAGTATCTTTGAGGACTATCGTCTTCACATATTCACCGGTATGGGTATCTATCATAAAGATTACAGATCTGTGCTTCTTCGTTCCGCAGTATGCACTCACATAAGTATACTTGTCTGTCACTGCGAGCCCCTGCGGAGTCATGGAGGTACAGCAATCAATCTCCTTCGTCTCACAGTTGATAGTCTTTGCATAGTCAAGTCCCGGAATCACAGTCATGCCATACTCGTCATCTCTTCCTTTACCATACATGGCCATATTGTAAAATTCAGACTCCGACGTCATCTCCCATATCTGTGATAAATAAGTCTTATTGTCCACAGGATACGTGCTAGTACCCGTCTCAGAAGATGGCAGTTCAAAGTTTCTGCAGAATATAAGTCCATACAGAGCTATCACACATACACTTCCAACATAGAGACACGAAAATACTTTTACAAGTTTTCTTCCCGTCTGCGCCGTGGACAGCAGCGACGCCATAACCATCTGGCTTATGATAGTTACAAGCATCAGGCCATTTGTAAGCATATCCGCATGGCTCATGATCTGAAGCGGAACCCCAAGTATCATCAGCCAGTAAGCCTTCTTCTTTACACTTATACGTATAGCTCCAAGCCAGTCGTCATGCTTCATGCCCCACACCTGGAGCGACTGCCATATGACTGCCAGACCGTATGCTATACAGCCTATCAGAAGAAACTGCCTGAGCACAGCCACCATGAACGCTTCAAATGATATTCCGCCAATATACATCGACAGGTAATACACGCCCTGGGCCAGCTGGTAAAGCCTCCATATCATCATAGCAAACATCGCAAGTGCTGCAAGAAATGCAAATATGTTGGCTACCGTCTTCCTCCTGACACCATCTCGGTGCTCCTTCATATCCCGGCGGAATTTCTTTTTTGCCCTGTTCAGTTCCTTGATATGATGCTTTGATCTTCTGAGTTTTTTTCTCTTATAAAAAAGCACCTTATACGGAGCGTGATGGTCCTGAAGTTCTGCATAATCTTCTTTCAAATGTTCATACTTCTTCGTCTCATCAACAAGATCCGTTCGTGTCGCCCTGAGTGCCGATCTGCTCGTCACATAACCTTCCAGGTCTATCTGGGCCTGTTCCTTCAGTCTGTCTATCTGGAGCTGAAGCTTCTGTTCTTTATTCAGTTTCTTTTTCTTCTCAGCCCCATGCGCCATACAAAAATCTCCATTTCAGTGATCAATCAAAATACTTCAGAATATTCGCCTCATGCAGGTCAGAACCTATCACTATGATAATATCCTGCCCATTCTCTATCGGTCTTATCTCAGTCTTCTGACTTGTGGCATTTATCTCGATCCAGGTATTCTCATCTGTTCTTGAAAATCCCTTTATCCTGAACACCTCACCACATTTGGCATCTGCGAATATATCACGGACGATACCCTCAAGCTCATTTTCAGGAACATTCTTATTCATGATATACACTGAGTTATACACATCGCTCTGCTTAAACCATACCTTGACGAAATCATTTAACTTGTATCCTGATCTCATCAGCTCCGCAAAATCAGCATCCGTCAGATCATCCCAGCTCTTTGTCATCACGTCATCACCAAAACGTCTCTTACACTTAAACTCCTCAAGTGCACTGTTCACATAGCTGACCGTGGAATGTATATCCGTCTCTGGCACTCCGTCAGTCTTGCTCATGACCAGGATCCCACAATTGGCAGCTTCAGATGCAAGCACATATCGGGACTGTCTGCTCATATTCTTCTCAAGCTCAGCCTCAACTATGGTGATGATATTTCCAACTTCGTACCACCTGTCAAGGGGCTCTTCATGAAGCACATCGAAAAACTCGTCAATGTCAAATATACCTGACGGCTCCACTATAACCCTGTCATAACCACTCATAGCCATGGCAATAAGTTTTGTCTTGAAACGCCTCTTATGGCAGTCCTCGCCGCATCCACCTGCCACCATCTCTGCATGGCAGTTCTCACCCATGACATCTTGAAGTAGCATCATGTCCACATTCACTGCGCCATAATCATTCTCAAGTATTCCAATATTTTGTCCCTGTCTCACAAGGTAATCTGCATACTTTTTGATAAATGTTGTTTTTCCGGAACCAAGAAATCCGGTTATCAGATCTATTTTAACCAATGTTGTCACTCCTTATATAAAGATCTACCAGCCCGATCTGATATGAAATCCACTGTCTTCCTGAACGGGAATGACTTTGACATCCATATCCTCTATAAAGATGTATCTGTCCCGCCTGAGCACAGCCACCATCTGATCAATGGCCTCCGGCTGCCCCTGGGCTTCCATCTCAACCGAACCATCATACCTGTTGCACACCCATCCGGTGACACCATACATCGAAGCCGCATGCGAAGCTCTGTACCTGAAACCTACGCCCTGAACACTGCCACGAAATACATAATGTCTTCTCTCTTTTTCCATACCAATCATCCATCTCCGAATCTGCCGTCAAGCGTTACTCTTTATTCAGCATGTGCCGCATCATATGTATCTGCATCATACACGATCTTACCGCCGCATATGGTGTAGTGAACCTTACCTGGAAGTGTCCAGCCTGCAAATGGACTGTTCACAGCCTTTGATGCAAAGCTGTCCACTGTCCACATCTCGTTCTCGCCAAATATGACCAGATCTGCAGGAGCTCCCTCTGCTATCTTACCCGGCTCCATTCGGTAGAACTCGGCAGGATTCCTGCTCATAAGCTCCATAAGCTTCATAAGTGATATATATCCCGGCTGCACAAGTGAATAGATTCCAAGTGCCAGTGATGTCTCAAGTCCTGTGATGCCACTCGGTGCCTTGTCAAGAGGTCTGTCCTTCTCCTCCTTGCTGTGAGGTGCGTGATCCGTAACTATCATATCTATAGTTCCGTCCTGGATTCCCTCTATGATCTTGCGCCTGTCCTTCTCTGTCCTGAGCGGCGGGTTCATCCTTGCAAGTGTGCCGTATTTGAGTACAGCATCCTCGATCAGTGTGAAATGATGAGGTGTAGCCTCTGCGTGGACATCTGCACCAAGCTTCTTGGCAGTTCTCACGATATCAACCGAATTGCCTGAACTGATATGCTGTATGCACACAGATGCTCCCGTATGAAGTGCAAGCACACAGTCCCTGGCAACCATCACATCCTCTGCCGTACATGATGCGCCGCCGTAGCCAAGCTTTTCTGACACCTTGCCCTTATTCACACCCGGCTGGTCTATGAACAGAGGATCCTCCTCATGAAGACTTA
>JAEDGW010000176.1 GCA_016297325.1 Coprococcus sp.
ATCTGGTCTATTCTTCTTTCATATGATTCAAATAATGCCATTGTCTCGTTCTCCTTTCCTCTTTCTCTGACTACTCTTTACGTGGATCGATGATCTTAACAGCGCCCTGCTCTGGCTTAACACGTCCGTATGAACCTGAAGCCTTCTCCCAAGCTGTGTTAGGGTCATCACCCTTCTTGATAAAGTCAGTCATCTTTCCAAGAGAAACGAACTGATATCCGATAACTTCGTCATCTGCATCAAGTGCTATTCCTGTTACATAGCCCTCTGCCATCTCAAGGTAACGAACACCCTTAGCCTTTGTTGCGTACATTGTACCAACCTGTGAACGAAGACCCTTTCCAAGATCCTCAAGTCCGGCACCAACTGCAAGTCCATCATCTGAGAATGCACTCTGTGTACGTCCGTATACGATCTGAAGGAATAACTCTCTCATTGCTGTGTTGATAGCATCGCACACAAGGTCAGTATTGAGAGCCTCAAGAATTGTCTTACCCTGAAGAATCTCAGCTGCCATAGCTGCTGAATGTGTCATACCTGAACAACCGATAGTCTCAACAAGGGCCTCCTCGATAACGCCCTCTTTTACGTTAAGTGAAAGCTTGCAGGCACCCTGCTGTGGTGCACACCAGCCTACACCATGTGTAAAACCAGAGATATCTTTGATTTCCTTTGAGTAAACCCACTTTCCTTCTTCTGGGATAGGAGCTGGCTCATGCTTTGCACCCTTTGCAACAGGGCACATGTTTTCAACTTCCTTAGTGTAAATCATTGTGAAACTCCTTTCAAAATATGAATTCTTAAAAGCGGTTTCGAATTCTCTAATTCAAACCATCAGTGGTATTTTCTCACAAAACGGTTAGTAAGTCCATAGCTTATTGAAAATTTTTGTCGCATTTGCGTGTACTTTCTCAAGTACAGCACACCTTATTGAGAATTTTTTTGATAAGGCTGCTTAACGTGGCTTTATGGCTTGAATATCCCCTGCTTTATATTTTAAAATAAGAATGTTATATGTCTAAATATCAGCACGGCTGGTCAAAACATCAACAAAATATATATAACAAACCAATCAGCCTGAAGTATAATTTATTTCAGGAATTATTATAAATGCATCAGGAGGTACACAAATGAGATTTATAGATCTGCATCTTCATACGACAGCTTCAGATGGATCATGCACACCCGCTGAAGTGTGTCAGTTAGCAATAGACAGGAGTCTGGCAGCAATAGCCATCACAGATCACGACACTGTGGACGGCGTGGCAAATGCCATAAGCTATGCTGAAAATTTCAATAAAACACTGGTCAGGCAAGAGGCTGCCGAATCAGACAGCCGTTTCTCATCAAGTGAAGATCACCATATAACCGTCATCCCCGGTATAGAGATGTCCGCCATATATCAGAATGTCGAGATCCACATCCTTGGTTTCTATATGGATTACAAAAATCCCGACCTTCTCTCCCGCCTTGCTGCGATCAAGCAGGGAAGACTTGACAGAAATGAAGCCATGTGCCAGCGTTTCCGCGCCGACGGCATAGATATGACCATGGAGAAACTTCAGCACGGCAATCCAAACACAGTCGTCACCAGAGCACATTTTGCCAGAGTCCTTATAGCTGAAGGGGTATGCCGTGACATGAATCAGGCATTCAAGAAATACCTTGGAAAAAAGAGTAAATATTACATCCCTACTCCCGACATTCCGGCAGAGGACGCCATAGAGCTCATAAGAACATACGGAAAGGCAGCATTTATCGCCCACCCTCTTCTGTACGGTTTTGGATACAGCCAGATTGAAAAAATGATCGATGACCTGAAACCATGTGGTCTCTCCGGGCTTGAAGTGTATCATTCGTCAAACAACTCTTATGAATCAGGAAAACTGAGGGAGATTGCCAGAGCACACGGTCTGCTCATATCCGGAGGTTCTGATTTCCACGGCGCTGCCAAACCGGATATATCTATCGGAAGCGGCCGCGGAGGACTGCGGATCACGGAATCCGTCTACCATGACATTTACGACTACTGCTGTAGATGACCTCATGATCTCTTCAAAATAGACACAAGTCAAATAAATCTAAGCTAAATACGCACGAACCATGCACAAAAAATACCGGCTCCGCATCACCAGACCTTTGCCCCATCCACTTTCATGGATACACGGCATCCGAATCTGGCCTTTGCAGGCCGGTAATTGTTTTCTGTGTACAAAGTCAGAATTTATATCTTATTCTTTCCCTTGTCCTTGCTCTTATCCTTATCTTTATCTTTGTCATCCTCAGTTACGACTGCACTGCCCTGCTTCTCAAGCTCAGCTACTGCATTCTTGTGCATTGGAATACGGCAGTTTTTGTTATTTCCAAATTCAACAATGATGGTTGTATCGTCAACAACATCAAGTACAGTTCCGTAGAATCCGCTTGTCGTCATGATATTGTCACCCGGCTCAATACGATTCTGCATCTCCTGTGTCTTAACTCGCTGCTTCTTCTGAGGTCTGATCATCATGAAATAGATGATCGCACCAAAGATGATAATGTACACAACGATGAACATTACAGATGAACCCTGATTTGGGTTTGGGTTTGCTAAAATAGTTGAAAGTGAATTCATTCCATATTCTCCTTATAGTTTATTATTTACAGATATTATATCACCATGTAAATGCATGATACCTACTGCTCTCCACCAGCTAGGCTCTCAAGCATCGATTTCTTGTATGACTGATATCTACCTTCTTCAATAGCCTCTCTGATTTCCTTCATCATATTATTATAAAAATACAAATTATGCAAGACACAAAATCTCATACCCAGCATTTCGTTTGCTTTTAACAGATGTCTTATGTATGCCCTGCTGTAATGCTGGCATGCCGGACATCCACAGCCCTCCTCTATAGGTCTGTCATCGGTCTCGAATCTGGCATTCTTGAGATTCAACTTTCCATGCTTTGTATACACATGGGCGTGTCGTCCGTTTCTTGATGGATATACACAGTCGAAGAAGTCAACGCCTCTGTCAACGGCCTCAAGTATATTTGCAGGAGTTCCTACACCCATGAGATATGTCGGTCTGTCCTCAGGGAGGTGCGGCACTGTCACATCAAGTATGTGGTACATCTGCTCTGCCGTCTCTCCGACAGCAAGTCCTCCGATGGCATATCCAGGAAGATCAAGCTCACTTATTCTCTTCGCATGGTCTATTCTGATATCATCATATACTGCGCCCTGGTTAATTCCAAAAAGTAGCTGATTCTTATTGATCGTATCTGGCAGACTGTTTAGCCTCTCCATCTCCGTCTTACATCTGACAAGCCATCTTGCAGTCCTTGCAACAGAATTCTCTACATACTTCCTGTCTGCCAGAGCAGGTGCACACTCATCAAATGCCATGGCTATAGTAGACGCAAGATTTGACTGTATCTGCATACTCTCCTCAGGCCCCATAAATATCTTACGACCGTCAACGTGTGAGTTGAAGGTAACGCCCTCTTCCTTTATCTTTCTGAGTCCAGCAAGTGAAAACACCTGGAATCCACCTGAGTCCGTGAGTATCGGTCTGTCCCAATACATAAACTTATGTAAACCACCCATCTGCTTGACTATCTTGTCACCTGGTCTCACATGGAGATGATATGTGTTTGAAAGCTCTATCTGGCATCCAATATCCTTGAGATCAGTGGTCGCCACAGCTCCTTTTATCGCTGCCGCTGTTCCTACATTCATGAAAAGCGGAGTCTGCACCGTTCCATGAACGGTCTGGAATTCAGCCCTCTTTGCTCTTCCATCTTTACAAAGTATCTTATACATTATTATGTAAACCTTTCTATTTATATCATACTTAAAATATAATGCACCATTTTGCATGTATTTGCAAGATTAAACTTGACAACATATAAAGCGGTAGCACGCTGATGCGTGCACTGTCATCAAGCTTACGCTTGACGACATATTAAGAGGTAGCACGCTGATGCGCGCACTGTCATCAAGCTTACGCTTGACGACATATTAAGAGGTAGCACGCTGATGCG
>JAEDGW010000177.1 GCA_016297325.1 Coprococcus sp.
TTGTTACACTGAGCTTGAGTGATGTTGCCGGCTGTACAACTGTCACAGTACATCTGACATATTTGCCGCTTCCATCATTTGCCTTACATGTTATTACTGCTGTTCCCTTTGCAACCGCTGTCACAAATCCATTGGTAACTGTAGCTACCTTTGAGTTTGATGTCTTCCATGTAACAGATGTGTCATTTGCATTATCCGGGATTACATTTGCAACGAGTGAATATGTACCACCCTTTGAAAGTGTTACCTTTGTGCTGTTAAGAGTAATCTTAGTAACAGGCTGGGTAACATTCAGTGTGAATGATGCACGTGTTCCGACTCCATCTGCTGGAACTGCGCTTATAACAACCATACCTCTTCCTATAGCGTTTACCGTACCATCCTTGCTTACTGTTGCAATAGTTGGGTCTGTAGATGACCAGTCTATATCCAGACTGTCTGCATTCTCCGGCAATACTGTGTAATCACACTTGAACTGTGTACCAACCTTAACTGTCTTCTTTGGTTCAGCAAATGTTATTCCTGTGATCTGCTGACGTACAACAACCTTAAAGCTTCTGACTATATCGCTGCCATCCTTTGTCTTTGCTGTTATAGTTACCTCACCAGGCTTCACGCCTCTTACAGATACCATTGTAGGGCCACCGCTCACCGTTGCTGTCTCAGTGTCGCTTGACTCCCATATAAGGCTTCTGTCACTTGCATCTTCAGGTGTCACACTGACTTCCATAGAGGTTGCTCTTCCAACGTATGTAACCAGCTCATTCTTTTCAAATTTGACATCAGCCACAAGTTTTCTGACCTGAATACCCACAGCACGATATCTCTCACTTCCATCAGTAGCTGATGCTGTGATCATGGCATAACCCTTATCTACTGCTGTGATATTACCATTCTGGTCAACTGTTGCTACACTCTCATCACTTGATGACCACTTGAGTGTAGTGTTGTCAGCATCTTCAGGTGTAACCTTTGCAACAGCCTGTATCTTATCTCCGACAATAAGAGTGGTCTTCTCCACACTGAGTTCTACATTCGTAACATTCTGCTTTACAGTGATCGAGCATATTGCGTAAAGATCATCTGCAAGATAACATGTGATGACCGCAGTTCCCTTCTTCATAGCAGTTACATAACCATTGCTTGCAACCCTTGCTACCTCAGGATCTGATGATACCCACTTCTCTGTGTATGTTGTTGAGCCGTCTCCATCAATATTCACACTGAGCTGAACTGATCTGTCGTTTGGAAGTATCAGTGTGCACTCCTCCTGGCTCATGCTTACGCCTGACACCGCTGCAAGAACGGTAACAGTACATTTGCTCTTCAATACGCTAGGATTATCTGCCGCGATACATGTGATATCTGCAGTTCCAGGAGCATGTGCTGTAAGCTTTCCATCCTGATCAACAGATACTATAGCGTCATTGCTTGACTCCCATGTCACGTTCTGATTGTCAGCATTTGCAGGGCTGAATGTCGCTGTGAGTGTTGATGTTCTTCCTGCTATCATTGAGAGTGTTCTCTGTGATATCTGGATGCTGTCAACTCTCTGTATAACATTTACCTGTATAACTATCTTTGTCTCAGGGTTGTCCTTTGATGTGAAATGGAGATATGCAACACCAGGTCCAACTGATGTGATCTGACCATTCCTGAATGAAACAACATCGCTTGTCACATTGTCGCAGTTGTCTCTTGAGTCTGATACAACACATGTATAGCCTGCAAACTCAGACTTAACTTCTCCGTCTGTGTTGTAGAACTTTGCAGACAGATTCTTCATGCTTGAATTTGCATATCTTCCACATTCCATATTGATGACTGAGTTGTCACCATATATTATATCTGTTCCGTCATCATTCTTGCTGTCCCTGTCTATAAAGCTCATCTTGTTTACAGGGTTGTGGCATTCGATGTTTATGTAACCGACAGGTCTTCCGTTAAGGTTTGTGGTTATCTGAGCTGTTCCACCGGCCTTACATGTAAGCTCTCCTGTCTTTGAATTGATAGCTACAACTTTGTTGTTGTTTGAGCTCCATGTAATATTCTCATGCGCATTGCCGGATCTGTCCTTTGCAGTCAGTGTAGTTGTACTTCCTACAACAAATTTCAGAGTTGAATCACCGGCACTGTGAACGCCGTCGTCAAGAGAATACCATACAACAACTCCAAGTGGATTGAGTATGTTAAGAGTAAAATCTACTGTACGTGTTCCAATACCGCAGAAATACTTGTACTTTATCTCTGTAGAGTCAAGATTGGCTGTGAGGTGGTAATTGTTTATAGAACCGCCTGTCACATCATATGACATACCATTATCTTCACCGAGCGCAAGTCCGGCATAACCTATTGTTGTGCTCTTTCTTCCATACTCATAATCCTGCTTTGTATCATTCCATGTCTTGATGTCACTGCTAGCATATACCTTATGGAAGCCATACTTTGTATTGTATGCTGTGAGATCCAGGTCATAGTTAGGTTTGTCAAGTGTGATGTCCCTGCTGTTTCCTGTACAACTGAATGAACCACCTGCATCAGGATCCAAAAGCTTCGGACATGTTGATATATCAATACATACAAGTCTGTTCTTGTTCACCTCAAGGACACGAAGGTTTTTGTTGTTTGTTAAATCTATACTTTCAAGCTTATTGTCACTGACTGTAAGTGTATCAAGAGCAGTGTTCTTGGATATGTCTATACTGGTCAGATCGTTGCCGTCGAGATTTACATAGCTGAGGGATGGAAGCTTTGTTATATCCATCTCTGTCAGATCTGCATCGGCAGCAGACAGGCTTGTAAGTGCAGTGTTGTTTGATACATTAAGTGAACCAAGTGCTGTGCCATCCACAGTGAGGCTTGTCAGCGCTTTGTTGTTTGTCACATCAAGTGAATCAAGTTTTGTGTTTGCACAATTAAGTGTTGAAAGCTTTGGTGTATTTGTTATGTTCAGATCTGAAAGGTTGTTCGCTGAACAATTGAGAGTTTCAAGTGCTGTATCTCCTGATACATCAAGCTTTGTTATCGAACCGGCAATATTCAGTGATCCGGCATCACAGTATACGGCTTTAAGAGTCGTATGGCCTGACAGATCAAGAGTTGAGAGACCAGACATAGCTCTGCAGTATACTGTATCAAGCTGCTGATTCTCTGAGAGATCAAGTGTCTTCAATGAAAGGCCGCTCACACCGAGGTATGTCAGACCTTTCATGCTCTTGACGTTTATCTCCTCAAGGTTCGTATTGCTTGCATCGAGATGTGTCAGATTGTCATAATCTGCAAGAGATGTAAGTCTGGTTATATTGTTACCACTGATGTCCAGATATATAAGGTCATCTGCCTTTGATGGAAGTGTGAGGTCACTCATCATGTTGTTGGACACATCAAGATATTTCAATTTGGTGAGATTCTGAATGTCCATGCTCCTTATACCCTGACCACTACAATCGATACTTGTCAGATTCGTAAACAGTTCTATACCATCAACATATTGAACCGCCTTGTGATCGTAATACGTATCGATGTCATGAATATCTATAGATGTGACTGCACTGATCTCGTCATCATCCAGATATCCGTCACTGTTCAGATCGAAATTGTCCGATACATACCTTCTAAATGCAGCATCATTGCTGAAGGTATTGTCAATGGACACACCATCTGCCGCCTGTACCGTCACAGGACCTACGGCAGCCAGTGACTGAACTACCATGGCTGTGCTTATAACTGCCGACAGCCACTTTCTCCCTTTTCTCATATTCTACCTCCCTTAATCCCATATGTGGCTCTGTTTTTTGCACATATGTATATATTTATAGATATTACAATTTTAGTACAATCTTTTGTGCACTGTCAACAAGATATTGACAAAATAAGCCTGTTTCGATGGCGATTGATATATCTCATATCATGTCCATCAAAACAGGCTTATTTATATATTCTATTCCACCCTTTGAAGTGGAATATTACTTCTTTGTGATATATCCCTTAGCCTTCAGAAGCTCTGCACAGAGAACCGCACCACCTGCAGCAC
>JAEDGW010000055.1 GCA_016297325.1 Coprococcus sp.
GGAGGAAGCAAATGTACAAGAAGTGTGGATGGCAAATGATAGGCAGAAAGCTGTGTAGTCTGACGGTGGTATGTTCCATGATGTGTGTGCTCTCAGGCTGTGGCATGTTCAGGCTGGAGAAGAAAAATGTCGAACCTAAAACAGAGAGCATTTCTGCGGAGAAAGCTGAAGTGGAGACAGAGGTTGATACTGAATCAGAGACAGAAGCCGTGTCAGAGACGGCAACGGAAGCAGAATCAGAATCAGAAACTGCTGAACCCCAAAAGCCGAAACTTCCAAAAGAGCTCCGGGAGTTGGAGAGCGGCGGTGTACGCTTCCTGACAGACAGAGACTGGAAAGAGATATATCTGAACGAGTGGACAGATGAGCTGATGGAGCCGTATTCAGATATACAAGGGACATTGTATGATGTGGATGGGAACGGAATTCCCGAGTTGTTCATAGCATATTCAACTGGTGCAATGGAGAGAGGATTGTCTGTGTATACATGCTGTAATGCAGAGATGATACAGCTTGGCAGCTTTGGCGGAACTGCTTTTCAGATCTGTGCAGGTAATGGCTATCTGCTTACAAAGGGAAATAAGATGTTGATGCCGAGTGATCTACATATTGAGATAAGCAAAGTGTCTTACGGATCCATACAGACTCTTGTCAGCGAGACTTACAGTCCGGAAGAGGCATATAGCGGTGAAGCCGAGAGCGTATTTGCTGAGTATGGTGCTAAACTTATAAGACCTTTAAGAGAAGATGCTTACTGGCATATAGATACATCTGGAGATTATATAGACGTCTGGTCTCTATTTGAGTCCGGGCCAGAGCTGAAGCAGATGATAGAAAACTATTGAGATGTGAGTAATTTATGACAAACTGCCGCCGACCTTAAAATCGGCGGCAATATTAAAATATGGGAAGCCCGAAGGTCAGTCGTTGACGGCGGCAACATTACGGCTGACGTAGTAGAGGAGGAAGTGAAAATTGAGAAAGAGGATTGTGGCATTCATGATGGCCGGAGTTATGGCTCTTGGTCTTTCGGGATGCGGTAGTGTATTAAAGACGGAAGATAAGATAAGCTCCAATTCGGTAGATATGGACATGATATCAAAGTTTTATGACCAATTCTATGAAGAACATACTGGAGATGTAGAACACTTTGTAGATATAGATATTGATAGTGATGAAGAAAAAACTATAAGTATAGACACCGCTCCTTATCTGGATTGCAGTGCTAACATGGAGTATTGCGATGGACAATGGATTATGACTATTGCAGATTTTCTTGGATACGCAAAGTCAGATTATGGAGATGTTGTTCCAAAGTATGATATTTATTTTTATAAATGCGGAGCAACTGTCGAGAAGCTGGCGGTCAAAAAAAATGTCAGATGCAACTGCCTGGTAGAGATGTATCTGGATAATAAATTGTATATAACAGATAAGAGTATTCAGGGATTTGGTGAATATTATGATGAAGATAATGAGGATTTAGATAATGTCACGACATTTTATGTTTCATTAGATGATGGAGCATGTGTAGATGATAAATTTGAAAATATCTTTAATAATTCCAAAGATGAAGAAAATATATTCACCGTAGATTACGTAATAAATAAAAGATTTGAAGAAATAGATATGCCAAATGTGGAGGATAACCTTTGTGGTGACAAATTTACCGGATGGCTTGAAACTATGGCAGAAAGTGACATAAAAAATCAAGTGGATGTAGCTATCTCGAAAGCATATTATAAGGCGGACAATCATTTGATTGCATCATATATGGATGAAGCGTATGAGCTCTTGAAGAAAAAACTCGGACGTGAGCCAGATGACAAATATTATGACATTATGTTTTTTAAGATGCAGGAGATAGAAATATATGTAAATGATGTGGAATACGCATACGTAGATGAAAAGCTATCACTTTATCCAGCGGATATATGGGATTATTATGATGAAAAATATGTTATGGGTGATGAGACAGTCCGTGAAAAGTATGATGACGACTCATTGAAAGGAAATAGCTGGGTCTTGAAATATCTTTGCAGGTATATTGGAGACTATGCCCAGAATATACGCCAGTTTGATAAGACTATAGTATTAAAGAGCACTCCAGAGGATGAAAGTCAGATAAAGTCCGAAATTGCAGGTATACCTGTTACGGGGTATTCATTAAAGTCAGAACAATATTATAATAAGTGGTCTGATCTGAAGGATTCGGAAGAATGTATGGATATTATATGGGGTATATTTACGAAGTATTCTAAAAATATATGGCAGAGTTCATATGAGGACAAAATTGTTACGGGTACTGAGCTTGAGAAAGACCACACGGGAATAAATGAGTATTTGAAGTTGATGGAAAACTTAAGAGGATATGTAATAAACAATGATGCGGATTACCGTGATCTATTAGACACTTATACATTGGAAGACGGTAATTTAAGCTGGGATATAGTGGAATTGAATGGAATTATTGAAGAAAGTAGTACAGACACGGAAAAATATCCTGGTTACACCCTTTTGGGTACATCGTATTGTGATTATGGTATTAAAAAATCTTCAGATGGGAAAGCTATAATTTATTTAATTATGGATTCCGCTGATGATCCGATTGAGTTATTTCCATCAATGCCAGGCTATGGAGTATGTATGCCTATAGATGTTTCTGCAATGAATGCGGAGGGCAGCTCAAAGGGTAAAAAGGATTCGGTTACAAAGGAAGTGACTACAGAAAGTCATAATAAGACAGAGACCGAGGCCACCACCGAAGTCACCACCGGGGAACTCATGGACAACAACATAGGAAGCGGCGGCAGCGCAAGCGCAACTGAATATGTGACAACCAATGGCAACAAGTTCACTGTCCCTGACGGATTCATGGTCACATATGGTGTCCAGGGTGGCTCATGGTTCCAGCTTAAAAACGAGTCTCTTGATATGAGCATAGAAGTGAGAGAGTACACTCAGGATGTGTCAGATTATATGCAATATAGGCCAGGAGGCGTTAATTCCACTGACAATGTAGAATCGGTTTATACTGACAGCGGTGATGAATACTCTGTGGACAGCGGATATCATGGCGACAATCATGAGCGGGTGTACTACGACAAGGTGGTGCTTCAGAGCCGTGATAAGACCTCAAGGCTTGGAATATTTATCGACTACAGCACAAAGGACAAGTCCAAATGTGATGAGATAGTCACGTCATTCCTTGATGACTTCCAGTACATAGATTCAGATAGAGATGCAAATGATATATCTACGGATATAAGCAGCGTCAAAGAGGCCTGGAAGAAAGCATATATAAATGAGATGTACAGTGTGGGAAAATCAAAAGATGATCCCACTATGGGAACCACAGGTTGTCTGTATGATATAGACGGTGATGGGATTCCTGAGTTGATGACCGGCTATTACACGTCAGCATCAACGGGGCCTATGGAAGTCCATACATATACATACAAGAACGGCAAGCTGATAAAAATGGATTCTATTATAGGTGCGTTTGAAAGTGTATATACCTACAATGGATATGTGGTCCAGCAGACTACAAATGCTTCTGTAGGAATGGGCTGTGGTCTGCGCATATACTCATTTACAGGGGAGTCGCTTGATAAGCTGATGGATGTAAAGCTTGACTATGAACTGGATTCGGATGGAAATCCCAAGGTGATAAGCAATATGGGCAGTGTGAGCTATGCGGATGTGGAGGCATTGCTTGACAAATGCAGCACCAGCCTGACAAAAGAGAACTTTGGAACAGGTGATTCGGATCAGGCTTACTCATATTATCTCGACACGGAACATGGTCTTAAAAAAGTTACCGCAGATTATTTGGATGGACGAGAGGCGATAATCCGAGCCGTAGAGGAATATTAAGGCGAGTTGCAGTAAAATAAAAATTGCACAAAATTTTCATAATAAAATAAAAAATATTGACAAAACATGCTGATATATTATTCTTAGAAAGGAAACGTATTTCCGGGATACAAAATAGTATATCAGCATTTAATAAAATCTGGTAGATCACATCGGTTCCCCGGACAAACACGACTTTAAAAGGGCTGATGTAGAACATATGAGGAGGGAATATATATGAGAGAGTCGGGAAACAAAAAGATAAGATTGCTGGCATTGATATTGGCATTTGCGGTCACATTTACAACGATCCTGCCTTCTGGCCTTACGGTAAAAGCGGCAGATGATTCTTATGGAACTGCAGCTGCAGTGGCAACTCAGGGAGATGCAGATGGACTCTACAGGAAAAGTGATGGTTATTACTATTATTATAAGAATGGTGAGATCGTCACAAGCACAGGCTGGGTTACAGTCACAAAGAAACTGACAGTAAAGCTGGACAACAAGCACAGAGTACAGTTCAAAGTGGCAAAGAGCGGCACCAGAACATATATCAGTCAGTACGATGCGGATCAGAAGAAGTTTGCTGCATATGAGAAGAAGTCAGTTGTGATGGCTGACAAGAAACTCCACTACGCAGGAGTGAAAGGCCTGATCGCAACAAAATCAGGAAATGTCAGCGATGGCAAGGGCACAACCTATATCCTTGGAGCTGGCGGAATCGTGACAGCCAGATTTGTAAAAAAGGGCGAGATCAGAAGATATTATACATATTCAGCAAATAAGTGGCAGATGAAGAAGGACGCTTACATAACAGTAAACGGCGTGACATATTACTTCAATGCGAAGAACGGTGCTGCTACAATGATGTACAACAAGGGCACAAGTCAGCTTTACAAGTTCCGCACATCAAAGATGGCGCTTGTGAAGAACGGCATATCTACAATTCAGGGTAATATCATATATTTTTTCAACAGAAAAGGACAGAAGGTTACAAAGGCCGGCTGGTATGGCGCTGCGTCAGGAACAAAGGTGTATGTGAACAGCAAGGGATATGTGACAACCAAGATGCCTGCAAGCGGCAAGTCGAGAAGATACTATGTATATAGCTACAGCAAGAAGAAGTGGGTGGCAAAGACAAATGCGTGGATTAAGGTAGGCGGAGTTGATTACTATTTTGCAAGCCATGGCATCGCTGTATATATGTACAATACAGCAAGCGGAAAGTTCGTGTCATACAAGAATGGCAAGTGGAATCTTGTGAAGAATACTACATGCAAGCTCAGAGATGGCAGAATATATCTGTGCAACGCCAAGTCAGTGATCGTGAAGAAGTCAGGCTGGTATTCAGTAAACAGCACAGATCAGGTGTATGTGGGCAGCAAGGGATATGTGACGATGAAGTTCTCCACAAAGTCAGGCAAGCTCACAAAGTACAACTACAGCAAGAAGAAGTGGGAAGTTGTAAAGGTTACATCATACAAGATAGGTTCAAAGGTTTATTACTTCGATTCCAAGGGAGTGATGGCAAAGAACAAGATAGTTGGAAATGACAAAACAGGATATTTCTACGTGGATGAGACAGGATGCAAGTCTACATCAACAGAGATCCAGATGGCAGTTGATTTTGTAAGACAGCACACAGATGACAGCATGACAAATGAAGAGAAGCTTTATGCATGTTTTGTATATCTGTCAAGAAATTATCCATATCTGAGAGACTATGTAGTTCCAACAGATGCGTCAAGATTCACATACTATTGTATAGATATGCTTACAAACAATCATGGAAACTGCTACAGATGTGCTGCAACATTTGCAACTGTGGCAACAGTTCTCGGATATGAGGCAAGAGTAACCTGCGGAAAGGTTACAAATCTTCAGGGCGATGGATTCACTATCCATGGCTGGACAGAGCTCTGGAGACCTGAGGACAATGAGTGGGTAGTATATGATGTCAGTATGCAGAGAAACTGGCCGGCAAGAGATTACTACCATGTTCTCATGAAGGATTACTATCCAACACACCGCGTGATAGGACCAAGAGCGCGACTTACCGTAAAAAATGGAAGGGCAGTATGGAGATGGTTAAAAGACTCCGAGCTTGGTGATCATTAGTGGTATTTAGTTCACTTGAATTTTTATGTGTGTTTCTCCCTGTAGTCCTGGTGCTTTATTCTATAGTGCCATGGCTTCAGGTGAAGAACGCACTTCTGATAATAGCCAGTCTGCTGTTCTATGCATATGGAGAACCTGTGTATGTTCTCCTTATGCTGGGCAGCGTACTGGTCAATTATGTTCTTGCCATGATCATTGGCAGATCAGAACAGAAACCGGTAGCGAAGAAGGCAGTTATGGTCCTGGATATAGTGGCAAACCTCGGTGTGCTCGCTGTATTCAAATATGCTGATTTCTTTATCGGAACGATCAACGATATATGTAAGATAGATATTCCTCTGCCGCAGATAACACTGCCTATAGGAATATCATTCTTCACATTCCAGGCATTATCCTATGTAATAGATGTATACAGAGGGGATTGTGAGGCACAGAAGGATCCATTCAAGTTGCTTCTGTATATCTCATTTTTCCCACAGCTCATAGCCGGCCCTATCATCAAATATCATGATGTGTGCAAGGCTCTTTCCGACAGAAAGCAGACATTTGACGACACTGCCCTCGGTATCAGAAGATTTATCTTCGGCCTTGGCAAGAAGGTCCTCATTGCAAATGCGGCTGGAAAGGTAGCAGATATATTATTTACATCGGATATGTCCGACATAAATGTTATCAGCGCATGGATAGCGGCTATCGCATACATGCTCCAGATATATTTTGATTTCAGCGGTTACAGTGATATGGCCATAGGACTCGGAAGAGTGTTAGGATTCCATTTTGCTGAGAACTTTGACCATCCTTATGGCTCTCTCAGCATCAAGGAATTCTGGAGAAGATGGCACATATCCCTGTCTACATGGTTCAAAGAGTACCTTTACATTCCTCTTGGGGGAAACAGAAAGGGCAAGGCCAGAACCAGTATCAACAAGATAATCGTGTTCTTTACCACAGGTCTCTGGCACGGTGCAAATTGGACATTTGTAGTGTGGGGACTGTATCACGGATTCTTCCTGTTGCTTGAGGACTGCATTCCTAAGCTCAAGAAGCTTCCAAAGGTTCTGGGACACATATACTGCGTGATCGTCGTGTGCATAGGATTTGTTATATTCAGGGCGGACGATATGGGACAGGCTTGTACCATGATAGGAAGAATGTTCGCAGGAACAAATTTCTCTGCACAGGCTGTGAGTATCATATGGCAGGTGCTTACACCGTACAGCATAGTTATGCTGATCCTTGGAATCCTGCTTGCAGCACCTGTTCCGATGCTGTATGAGAAACTCAAGGCTTCCGGAAAGATTGAGAAGAGCGAGAAGAGTAGAGCCGTCATCTCGGCTGCATCTTATGTTGTTTCAATCGCACTCCTTGGCTGGTGTATGCTGAGACTTTCAGGAAACACATACAACCCATTTATTTACTTTAGATTCTAATGCCCGTGGGCGTTTATCACAGAATAGGAGATTGCGATGAAAAAGACATGGAAGATCATATATGTTGTATTGACCGTCTGTGTGATGGCTGTCCCATTTGCGGGAATGGCTTTTTTCAGGACGGATACGACGACTGAGAATAAGAGGATGGCAGAGATGCCGAAAGTCAGTGAGAATGGAAGTTTCAACAAGGACTACCTGAATGATCTCGGCACTTATTTCAACGACCACTTTGCATTCAGAAACTATCTGGTGGATGCCGATTCACGCATCCAGAGCGGAGTGTTCGGCGAGTCAAATGTCGACACGGTTCTCGTAGGAACTGACGGCTGGCTGTACTACACAGCTACCATAGACAATTATCTGGGACAGAACAGGATGTCTGAGAGGACACTGAACAACTGTGTCAGAAATATAAAGCTTATGCAGGATTATGTAAAGTCCCAGGGCGCAAAGTTCGTTCTGGCAGTTCCGCCAAATAAAAATGCCCTGTATGGCGACAACATGCCATACTATGACAGCCACAAGGTAAGTGATGGCTCTGATATGGACATTCTTGCAGGGATGTTCGTGGCTGACGGTGTGAATTATGTAGATCTCTACAGTGTGCTCAAGTCACAGCCGGAGGTCATGTACCTGAAGAGGGATTCCCACTGGAACAATGAGGGAGCGCTTCTGGCGTACAACAGTATTCTGGATGCTGCGGGCGTGGAGCATGACAGCTATGAGACCGCACATTTCACAAGAAAGAAGGATTATGTAGGAGATCTGAACTCCATGATATATCCGGTGAGCAGCAGATCCGAGTGGAACGTGTATATTGATGATGAATTTGGATATACATATACTACGGATACAAAGAGTGTTGAGGATATACAGATAGGAACCGCAAATCCAGACGGTAAGGGTTCGCTATTGATGTTCAGAGACTCATTTGGCAATACGCTGCTTCCATATATGGCAAATGCATTTGAGGAGGGATTCTTCTCGAAGAACATTCCTTATAATATAGCAAGCTATATGCAGGATAAGGAGCCAGATGTGGTTGTAGTTGAGAAGGTTCAGAGAAATATCAAAGAGTTTGCAACGGATCCGGCTGTGTTCCAGGGACCTGAGGTAGAGGGCAGGGATGGATTCACAGATGCCGTGGGAACGGCAGGAGAGGACACCGGTGCAGTTATAGATGTATGTGAGGCAGAGAGCAACGTGAACTTCTGGCAGATAGATGGCCAGATAAGCGCAGATATTCTGGGGGCAGATGGCAATGTGAGCATAGCCATCACATCCGGTGATGAGACAAAGGTCTACGAGGCATTTGGCTTGACAAATGCGGACAGCGACTATGGTTACAGACTGTATCTGGACAAGAATTCCGTGACTACGGATAAGATAGATGTGTCCGTGTACGTGGATGACGGCCAGAATCCTGTGCTGGTGGCTGCAAGAAGCGTGGAGCTAGGTGGGAGAAGTGAATGAAGATTATAAATAAGAAAGATGTACTGCTGTGCGTTCTGCCGCTTGCCCTGCTGGCGGGCTGCGGAAGCAGCAATACCATGGAAGTGAATATAGAGGATGGAAGAGTGACCACAGTTGTGTCTGTGGAGAAGGACTGTACCGTAGCCGATGCCCTTGCGGCGGCAGAGCTTACTGTGTCCGCCGGTGACGAGCTTTCAGTTGCAGAGAATGAGACTGTTCCGTCAGACGGACAGCCGATAGTCATATCGAGAAAGAATCAGGTGAATATCACTGAGGACAACGGTAACTCCCAGATAGTGACTGTCATGGGAGGACGTGTGTCAGATGCCCTTGCGTCAGCGGGAATAGAGCTCGGCGAATATGATGTTCTGGATCATGGCATCGATGCGTATCTCACAAATGGAATGACGATCAATATCATACACAGAATACCGATAACCCTGATTGTAGATGGTGAGACCACTGAGGTGATCACATCGGCATCAACAGTTGAAGAACTGCTGGAGGAACAGGATATCACGGTCGGCGACACAGATCGTCTCAGCAAGGACAAGACCGCCAGCCTTACATCTGGTGACAAGCTGGTTATCGAGCGTGTAAATGTGAAGAAGATAACTGAGACCGAGGAGATCGAATACGAGACACAGACCGAGTATTCTGACGAGATGTACACAGGCGAGAGCCGTGTCAGTCAGGAAGGCGTAAACGGCGAGAAGGAGCTGACATATGAAGTGACTTACGTCGATGGAAAAGAGTTTGAAAAGAAACTTGTCAGTGAGAAGGTCACAAAAGAACCTGTACCACAGATCGTTGTGGAGGGAACAAAACAGCAGGAGACGTCAGAACCTGGCGGTGATGACGGCGGCGACGGTTCAGGCAGAACAGTTGTCAGCAGGGAAAAGAACTATGACTGTGACGGATCCGGACATGGATGGTACACCATAACATACAGTGACGGCACAGTTGAGTATGAAGATTTCTAGGATGTAAGCACCTGACAGGGGGTACAGTATGGAACAGGATTACAGGAATAGCCAGGGGGATATGTATGACGACCTGATGCAGGATCAGGTCTATGTGATCAGCGGGGATCAGATGAATGCGGGGGCAGGTGTACAGCCTGTCAGGGAAAAACGCAGTATCCCCATAATCACTATCATTATTATCATAGCGAACGTGATAGCGTGGATCATGTGTATGGGCGTGGACGGTTTTGCACATACAGGTGGACTAAATTATGAATACGTAAAGCTGAACAAAGAGTATGGCAGATTCCTGTCGTCTATGTTCCTTCATCTGGGAATAGGACATTTGTTTGGAAATATGTTTTCACTATACTTGTTTGGCGGATCGCTTGAGAGAAGACTTGGCAGCCTGCGTATGACGATCATTTACTTTGCATCGGGCATAGTGGCTGGAATAGTATCTATATATGCATATCATATAACTGATCCCGGTCACATGCATTTTTCAGTGGGCGCTTCAGGTGCTGTGTTCGGTATCATATGTGCGGAGCTTTTCCTCACACTTATAGGTACAAATAAGCCGAACCGAAAGACGCTCATAACCTCGATTGTTCTTGTCGTAATATATGCGATATATATGAACGAGGAAAATGTGAACATCTACGCCCATATCGGAGGTGCGATAGCCGGAGGTATATTTGCATTTGCGCTGAATGTGAAGAAGTGGGAGCGGTTTCGTGAGAACAGGTTCTTCAAGGTGCTTGCGATCATGCTCACTGTCATACTGTCTGTGTTTGGAATAGGTGATGCACATATTGGCAAAGATCTGGCTGATCTGAACGATGAAAGGATCATATATGTAAAAGAGCAGAAGATATTTGACGATCATGACACCACGTATGGCGATGGGCTGGACGGATACTGCACAGATGAGAAGTGGCAGGTGTTCACGTCCAGTGACGGCAGAAATGTCGTTGAGTTCGATGGAAATGCCAGATACGGCGGCAGTGAAGTCAGTGTCCTTATCCAGTTTGTGGTGAATGATGCCTGCACTGATTATGAAGTCTACTATGTCGGACTTAACGATAAAGGTCAGGACGGCGAGGGCGCGGCAAAATTTATGATGGCGGTGGCCGGCATAACTGAATAAAATAAGTAAAATATTTGTGTCAATATATCTGTCGTGTTATACTGAAGACTAAAGATTTTTTACGAAAGCACAGAGAGAAGATATGGCACTTAAGTACGTGATGATAAACGATATAATTGAAGAACACAATGCAAGAATGCAGAATCTCAGGAAGTATTATCCTTTTTTTGTTCTGTCTGAGACGACATTTGCCCAATATAAAGAGGGGCGCTATGCGGAGCTGGACATGGGATATATAACCATGGCGATTCTGCGTTTTTTTATTCAGGAGAACAGCTTCAATGAGCGCGAGGTGTCATATGACGAATACGAAGAATTCATGGGACAGCTTCTGGACAGGGATTTTGATGTGGAGATAGATGAAGCTGACAGAGCTGACCTGATAATGTATATATTTGACAAGATAAAGAATGACGGCAGGGCATTTGAGTTTACATTTTATGATCCGGGGAAAAAGCAGAGAAAGACAGGACGAGTGAAACTGATCGACAGCCATATAGTCGGCGGCAAGGTTCTGTACTTTATCACGGCTGACGGCATCGAATTCTATCTCGACACGAAGGAAATCAAGGATGAGAGCAAGATAAATGTACAGCAGCTTCTTCTGGAGAAGATGATAGTCGGCGAGAATTTCCGCGGTGGTATCGAGGTGGTGCGCCGTATAAACAGTGAGGTGAACCGTCTCATCCGTGAGAAGGATGACATAGTAAATCTTCTGTCCATAGATGTGTTCAAGGGGGCGGAGGAGTACGAACGGTACATGAAGACTGTAGGAAAGTGGTTTGCCGATGAACAGAAGCTGTTTGCAAAGAACAAGGCGCTGGTGGACAAAGCGATCACCAAGGCGAGCTATGACAACATGGGCAGGGGCAATACGGCGGTCATGGAGGAGATAAGCCAGTTGGAGCTGGAGCTCAAGAGAACCATCATCAAGCATGGAAGCCTCATCAGCAGTACCATGGAACTCCAGAACATTTCGGACAATATCATACACAGGGCAAAGCTTCAGAAACTGCGTCCGGCATTTGATTTTGCAGGTCAGCTCCAGACCGTCATAAAGGAAGACAAGCCGGAGAAGATGCTCACCATATTGGCGCCTTTATTTGCGCCTAGGATAGTGAAGTCGTTCAGCATGACATCCATAGACCATATGCTCACGCTGAAATCAGAGGACAATGCGAAGACCACAAGGGTTAAGAAGGAAGCTGTGGATCCGAATTTCCGTTATGAGGATGAGCTGCTTGATGAGCAGATCAGTGCGAACTTCGCCAAGATGTTCCATGAGCTCCTGGATCAGATAAATAAGTGGGGACGCCTGAGCCTTAAGGAATTCAACGGAATCCTGGAGGTGAAATTCGGCAAGGAGATATACGGCAACAAGGACTATTACTCATTCCTGACGCATCTGGCCCAGAAAGACAGGTACAGTGTGGACGAGATACTTAAGAAGCCGGACACTATGCTGGAGGGAATGTTGGTGGACTATATAGATAGAATAAAGAAAGCCGATGAAAATACGCTGGAGGCGTCTGTATCAGGAGATCAGGCTGATGGCGGCAGGTCGGGACTTTCCCGCGAGATGTACGCACCAAAACTCACGTTGGACGCATTTAAGGGCATGTCGTTCACCCTGGAATTCCACCCGGAGGAGGAGATCCAGATCGGCGAGGACATGTATGTGACGGGAATTATGTTTGAGAAGAAATAATTAACAATGATATATCACAGGAGATAACATGGAAAGCAAGAATTTAGACAAGGCGATAGAGATATATTCCAAATTAATATCAGGCGAGGAGATCTGCAAGAAGCATCCCGAGAACGGGCCGCTCTATGACGAGTTCTACGGCAATGCCGAGGTGTATGATATCGTCATGAATATCATGAAGAAGATGAATCTGTCACTGTATGAGTACAATGACAGTCTGTATATAACAGCGGGCGAGGGCAACAGGGTATTTGGCTATACGAATGACGATATGAAAAGGCTGCTCGGACTCAGGCTGAACAAGGAACTGTATCTGTGCTACTTCATCATGTATATGACTCTCCTGTATTTTTATAAGGATTCGACCAGCTATCAGTTCCGTGAATACGTGAAATCAGAGAATGTCATAGATGAGACCAGCAAATATCTGGCAGACATAACGAAGAAGCTTGACGTGCTCTCCACTGATGAGGTTGAGCAGGACAGTTTCAAGGCGATAGCACTTCTATGGGATGAGCTTCCTGCGGTGACGGGCAATCAGGAGGGTGACAGTGCCAGGGCGTCCAAGGCGTCAAGGGCAGGATATGTGAAGCTGGTATTCAACTTCATGTCGGCTCAGCGGTTATTTGTGGAGAATGCTGACAGGTACTATCCGACGGACAGGATGAAGGCTTTGTCGGAGAATTATTTTGAGGAGTACAGAGGACGGCTGTACCAGTTGCTTGGAGGTGAAGAAGAGGATGCCTAGTATCAACAGAATAAGGGTCAACAATGTAAAATACAACTTTGGCACACAGCAGTATGATGACTTCACCATGAGGATGTATGGCAAGAACACGCTGTACGATCTGGCAAATGGCGGTGGAAAGAGTATCCTCATGCTCCTGCTTCTTCAGAATCTCATACCGAACTGTACTCTGGATGAGAAGCAGCCTGTGGAGAAGCTTTTCCGTGCGGGCGGTGGCAACACCGTCATTCACTCCCTTATAGAGTGGCGTCTCGATGAGGCGGATGTAAAAGACGGCTACAGATATATGACGACCGGATTCTGTGCGAGAAAGGCGAAGGATGCGGCGGACGCCGGGGAGGTACAGAAGGACACTGCGTCCATAGAATATTTTAATTACTGTATCTTTTATAAGGAATATAACAAGAACGACATAGTCAATCTTCCATTGTCGGAGGGCAATGAGAGGATTACTTTTAATGGATTAAAGAACTATCTCAAAGAGCTGGGACACCGTGACATGAGTCTGGAAGTCCGCATATTTGACAAGAAGGGTGAGTATCAGAGATTCATCAGCGGATACGGACTTCATGAAAGCCATTGGGAGATCATCAGGGGAATCAACAAGACAGAGGGTCATGTCAGAACATATTTCGAGACAAATTACAGGACCACAAGGAAGGTTGTGGAGGATCTGCTCATAGAGGAGATCATCGAGAAGGCATTTGCCACGAAGACCGGCAGGAATGGTGAGGAAGACACCATGGCAGAGACCCTGCTTGACATCAAGGACAAGCTGAATGTGCTTGCTCAGAGAAAGAGGGATATAGCCAATTACGATCATCAGATAGAGCTTATAAATGTGCTTGAGGGAAAGGTCAATTCCTGCATAGGACTGTACGAGGACAATGATAAGATATGCAAAGGCCTGGCGGATGTGTACGTGACAGGCAAGTCGTACACCCAGCAGGGTGACACTCTCATGGAAGAGCTTCTGCAGGCGAAAAATGATGCCGCAGCCCGTGTGGAGGAGCAGAACAGACGTCTGGCAAATCTGAGAGTTACCAGGGATTATCTTCGCCTTGAGGACATGAACCTCAAGATGGAAGACACTGCCCACATGATAGAGGACAACGAGAAAAAGCTGCAGGATATAAAGTCCCAGATAGGCTACAAGGAAAGTGTAAATGACTACCTTGTGTACAGGGAGAACCGCCGTCAGTATGAGGAGAACAAACTGATCGTTGAGAATATAAGGAACAACATAGGTTCATCCAGCGAGAAGATGTCACAGTATGCGTACAACAGGCATTTGCGCGATGAGAAGAAGCTGGAGGAGCTTATGTCAGCAAAGGAGGAGGCGCAGGAGAGCTATGCACATGCGGCTTCCGAACTGGAATATTGTCAAAAAGTGCTCCGTGAGGGCGAGATAGCAAATGCGGTTGCAGAGAACAATATAGCGGATTCATCTGCAAAGATAGAGGAGCTCAGTTCCCGTATAAGCAGCCTTGCCGCCAGTGTGAACCTTCTGGTGGTTGGCGATGTAAAGAAGATGCTGGATGACGCAAGGGCAGAGTCTGAGCAGACCCTTGCAAAGATGACAGAACTTGAGATAGCCATAGCTGATGGCAGGACGAAATTGTATGATGACAGGTACAGGCTGACGACCGTTCAGGCGGAGTATGATGCGCTGGTGAGAGCCTGCGAGGATGCACACCTTGATGCCGAGTCGTACCGTCAGTCGGGCAGCCAGCTAGGCAGCATCATGGCGGTGTATTCCGTGGAGGATCCACAGGATATAACCTCTGTGATAAATGACAGGATAAAGGGAACCATAACAGAGACGATCAAACGCCAGCAGGAGATAGACAGACTGAGCAGACTTGAGAAGTGTTATGAGGAGAACAGGCCGTTCCCACCTTCAGACGGAGCTCAGGCGGTCATCAATTATATATCCACCAGACATGGACTCATGGCCATGCACGGTGCGGATTATCTGTCGGCACTCCCTGCGGATGTGAAGGAGAATATACTCGAGGCAAATCCTTATATACCGTACAGCGTTGTCACAAAGGGATTTGCGGAGATAGAGGATGATATAAATCTCGGTTCCATAGACACAGGCAATGAGTGTGTCATGGTATACGATATGGAGAAGCTTGACGAGGAAGCGCATGTTCCGGCGGAGAATATGCTGGTGATAGGAAGAGACAGGAAGTTCTTCATGTCACAGGATTCCATAGAAGATCTGAAGAAGGCAAATGAGGACAGGATATCTGCTCTTTCTGAGGAGATAGATCTCATAAATGAAAAGACAGAGACGTATCAGGAGGATCTGGCATTTGTCACAAGGCTTGTGGATATAAGATACACGGGTGCTGAGGACAGAGAGCGTGAACTGAACCAGCAGCTGCTTGAGAAGAAGGATGAACTTGAGACTCTTAAGACATCGATCAGGAATGTGGAAGCTGCGGTGAAGGCAGACACGGAGAGCTATGGTGATCTGCAGCAGAGACAGCAGGCGGAAGCCGACAGGCAGCAGACATTTGTGATGATAGACCAGTTGAATGATATAGTGCGTCCTGAGGAGGAAAGGCTGGCTGAGTACAGACAGAGGAAGAGCGATCTGACTGCGAAGATATCTGAGCTTTCAGGAGAAGTACTGAAGTGGTCCGCCACTGTTCAGGAGACAGAGGCAAAGCTGGCGGGGATAACGAAGAACATAGAAGAGATACAGTACAAATGGACAGAGTATTTTGAGCCGTATATGCCAAAAACCGGAATCCCGGGATCGCTAGATAATGCAGAGGATGCAGGAAATCAGGATGGAGTTTCTGGAACATATGCAGAGATTCTGGATATATCCGATGAACAGCTTGAGCAGGAATTTATGGCCATGCTTGCTGTGGCAAAGGATCATGCGCCGGATCTTGACGACAAGAAGATGATCCTTGAAACTCTCCAGAAATCTATGGACAGAATAAGAAAGACCATAGAGAAGAGAGGATTTGACATGGCGCTGTTTGACAGCGCAGAGGAGCTTTATCCGACGGCTGAGAATACTCTCAGGGAGATGGATGACGAGATGGCTAGACTCACACTCATCGCGGCATCCCTTGCCCAGCAGCAGAAAGCAGATCAGAGGGCATACAGCAAGATAGAGGGAAGTATCGAGTATGCTGTCCAGAATATAAACAGGACGTACGGCGAGGGTGCCTACAGCAGGGAAGATATATCTGCCTCTGACGCTGACACCGCCATTGCAAATGGGGATGCGGTGCTTGCTGACATGAACCGCCTGTACAAGGAGGCAGAAAAAGCTTACAGCGATTACTACAAGCAGCACGGCTTCATGATGGATCTGTACAAGGATGTGAAGCGTATCGTGGACACAAATAATATTGATGTGTCAAGCGGAAGTGTACTTGATGAAGATATGGATACGCTCCGCCAGATATTTGAGACAAGCCTTATGAAGTACGACAGGAGCATGAAGGCTCTGGATCGCGCAAAGAATGAGATCATGAGATTCAAGGGGCAGACCGCGGATACGCTCGTCGAGATGGGTGTGTTCGAGATGGCAAATACGATCAGACAGGATGTACAGGTGCCTGACACATATGCACAGGCGAAGGAGCTTTTGGCAAATCTTCTCCAGATCATAGAATTTATTCGTCTTGAGAAAGAACGTGTCGAGAAGGGCATTGAGGATATGGTTGCCATCAAGGAGAATTTCGAAAACCAGTGTGTACAGAGATGTATGGATGTGAAGACGGAGCTTGAAAAGCTGCCAAAGCTCTCACGTATAACGGTGGGGGATGATGTTATCAAGATGGTTGATCTGTCCATACCTTATGTGAAGGATGAATTTGTAAAGCAGAGAATGTCGGATTACATAGACGACATAGTAAAGGGCGCAGACGCATA
>JAEDGW010000178.1 GCA_016297325.1 Coprococcus sp.
TCTCTGTGGTACTCCTGGTCGAGGGTCAGAACATCATACTCAGGGTGACCTGTGACAAATATGTTCTTGCCACCGTCACCGATTATGAGATACGGACCTGCCACGTCTGACTCGGCTACAATCTCAAGGTGCTCGTTGTTTACAATGTCTTCCTTGGACACACCGGTATATCTTGAGTGTGGCACATAGAATACATCGTCGAAACCGCGGACTAGCGGTGTTCTCTTGTGGAAGGTGTGATGCTCGTATATGCCGGACAGCTTCTGCGGAAGGTCGAACTTCTGCACACCGTATCTATAGTAGAGTCCTGCCTGGGCGCCCCAGCAGATGTGCATGGTCGATGTGACATTTTTCTCGGACCAGTCCATGATCTCGCGGAGTTCATCCCAGTAGTCAACATTCTCAAATTCCATCTTTTCAACAGGTGCTCCGGTTATGATGAAACCGTCCCATTTGCGGTTCTTTACGCTGTCAAAATCCTCGTAGAATCTGTCAAGGTGTCCCTTTGTCACGTTCTTGGACTCGTAGGACATGGTTCTAAGAAGCGTGATGTTCACCTGAAGTGGGGTGTTTGACAGGCTTCGCATGAGCTGCAGCTCTGTGTCCTCCTTCAGCGGCATGAGGTTGAGTATCAGAATGTCAAGGGGTCTTATGTCCTGGCTGTGCGCCCTTCCTGTTCCCATGACAAATATGTTCTCGTCCTCCAATGTTTTCTTAACCGGCAGATCATCATCTATTCTTATCGGCATCTCTATTCATTCCTTTCCATTTACTGCTTATCCAAGCAAACATGCAGCAGCACACACCAAGTAATCTACCGCAGTTACCCTACTGTCCAATCAATTCTAAGAAATCCTCCTCAGATATGATAGGCACATCAAGGCTTTTCGCCTTCTTGTTCTTGGATGATGTGGAATTCACATCGTTATTTATAAGATATGAGGTCTTGGCAGATACAGAACCTGTAACCTGACCTCCTCTGCTCTCTATCAGTTCCTTGAGCTGATTTCTGTTGTCAAAATGGGTGAGCGAACCGGTTATGACGAACACCTTGCCCGCCAGATCCTGCTCTGTATCAGATGTCTCATCCACAAATGTCAGCTCAACCATCAACCTATCTATGATAGCACAATTCTTCTCATTTTCAAAGTATCTGACTATATCCTCTGCTATGACCTGACCGATTCCGTCTATCTCAACATAGGCTGACACATCTGCCTTCTTCATGGCATCCATATCATTTGCAAAATGCTTTGCCATGAGTTTGGCTGTCGCCTCTCCGACATTTGCAATGCCGAGACCATTGACAAGGCGCCACATATTTGTCTGTCTGGATGAATCCACCGCAGCCACCAGCTTGTTGTACGACTTCTCACCAAATCCCTCGAGTTCCACTATATGGTCTCTGTGAGCCTCAAGCTTATACAGATCAGGAAGCTCCTCCAGTATCTTCTCGTCTATGAACTTCTCTATGGTTGCCTCTGAGAGTCCGTCTATGTTCAACGCATTTCTGGACACGTAGTGTGAAAATGACTTGAGTTTCTTGGCAGGACAGAACTGATTTGTACAATAAAGAGTCTCAACTCCAGACGCAGCACCGCCTTCCTCCCTCACGATCTCAGTCTCACCGCCACATGCAGGACACGCAGCCGGTATGACCACGTTACCGCTCATGGTTAGATTCCTTGCAATCTGCGGAATGATCATATTCGCCTTGTACACTGCAATCTCATCACCTTCGCCAAGTGCCAATGACTTAAGTATGCTGACGTTGTGTATGCTGGCACGGCTGACTGTGGTTCCCTCGAGCTCCACCGGGTCAAATACAGCAACCGGGTTGATGAGTCCGGTTCTTGATGGACTCCACTCCACATAGCGTAGATGGGTGATTGCCTCCTCATCCGCCCACTTAAATGCCATGGCATTTCGCGGGAACTTGGCTGTGGTTCCCAGGCTTCTTCCGTATGCCAGATCATCCAGCATTAGTACCAGACCATCCGATGGGAAGTCATTCTCTGTTATCTTCTCAGAAAATTCTCTCACCTTACCTGGGAGTGATGCCGAATCAGTCAGGTAATGTTCTACCACGGTAAATCCCTGCTGCTCCAGCCAGTCAAGCTGATATTCAAATGAATTGTGAAAATCCACATCCTCGCCATCTACCAAGTTAAAAGCAAAGAAGTGTACATTTCTCTCTTTTGTTATCTTGTTATCGAGCTGTCTCACTGAACCACTGCACAGATTCCGTGGGTTCTTGTATTTGGACTCTGCATCCGTTATCTTCTCATTTATCGCATTGAAATCCGAGTATTTGATGACAGCCTCGCCTCTGATCGTCAGCTTGCCCTTGTACGGAATGTGATGAGGTACATTTGCAAATACCTTCGCATTGTTCGTGATGACCTCGCCTATCTCACCATTTCCACGGGTAACCGCTTTTATCATCTCTCCGTTCTCATATGTGAGGACAACTGTGAGTCCGTCCATCTTCCAGGATATGACACCCTTCTGACCGCCAAGCCATGACGCAAGAGCACCTACATCCTTCGTCTTGTCAAGTGAAAGCATTGGATGCTCGTGAGCCTCCTTCGGCAGCTCACTGACGACCTCATATCCTACCTTGACTGTCGGGCTGTTGCTCATGACCATCCCGGTCTCTTTCTCCAGGGCACTCAGCTCATCGTACAGAGCATCATATTCCAGATTGCTCATGATCTCTGTATCTTCCATATAATATTTCTTTGCAGCATCGTTGAGCTGCTTTACAAGTTCTTTAATTCTGGCTATCTTGCCATTATCGTTATTCACGCTTTTATCCTTATTTTGTTGGATATTATCGGTGTTACTCTCATTAATATTTTCATTGACATTTCCACTAATATTTTCCATGCACACCCCCCGGCAGATACTGCCTCATAAAATCCTATATACACTCTTCCTATCACAATTTAGCACATTCTATCCAAATATATATTTACCTGTATAAACTAAACTATCCAATTAACTCTTACTATCCATGATTATCAGAACATACAGATCACTATACTAATTACTCGTTTTTCAAATAATCTGACAAACTAATCCACACTTTCTACTACATCCCAACTATCCGTCTCAGCTCTGCCTCTTCCTCGCGGCTGAGCTCCCTGAGCTCCCCGGGTCTCATATTGCCAAGCTTTACGTTGCAGACCCTGACTCTCTTCAGATTCACTACTCTGTAGCCCAACGCATCACACATTCGCCTGATCTGTCTGTTGAGTCCCTGCGTCAGCACTATCATAAATGACCTGTCATCTATTTTCCGCACCTTACATTTCTTTGTCACTGTGTCAAGTATCGGAACTCCGTCTGACATCTTTCTGATAAAGTCCTCTGTTATCTCACGGTTCACCCGCACCCTGTATTCCTTCTCGTGATTGTTCACCGACTTCTGAATCGCATTTGACAGATCGCCGTCATTTGTCAGGAGAAGCAGTCCCTGGGAGTCCTTATCCAGCCTTCCCACATACTGAAGCCTGATCGGATAATCTATGTGATCAAATATATTGTCAGGATCCTCTTTGCTCGCCGTACAGGTAAGTCCTATCGGCTTATTATATGCCAGGATCACTGTCCTATCCTTCTGCTGAACCTTTTTACCCATGAAAGCCACCACATCCCCAGGCATGACCTTCTGTCCCATGACAGCCCTCTCTCCGTTGATCGTGACCTTTCCATTTTCTATATGTGTATCTGCAGCACGCCTTGAACATACACCGGCCTCGCTGAGATATTTGTTAAGTCTTATTCCATCTGCCATAATCGTTCCTCTGTTATGATTTTACTGTATTAATACATATTTCTTATTCTGAATCTCGGCCAGCATCTAACGTATCAGCCAGATCAAGGTCAGTATATTTCTAATGAATATGCAGAGATATCATAACATTTATTTGTCCCTTTGTGAACCTAGCAGATTCACTAATAAAGCCACAGTAAAGTTTCAGTTAAATTTTT
>JAEDGW010000179.1 GCA_016297325.1 Coprococcus sp.
ACACGTGAGCAGCAGCTCGACGTTATCAGCAGAACATTCCATGAGTCACTTTAATTTCTAGTTAACTCTAGACTTTTAGAGAAGTTATAGATGATTTGTCATATATAACAGTAAACCATGGTCCCGGGGATAACATCTCCGGGACTTTTTTTAAAAAATCAGATGGTAAATATTGGGATTGATACAAAGAATTAGAACATAATTGTATATATGGCTGGAAGCGATACTATCCATATTGCGAATATAAATAAAAGATCAGTGCATACTAAGATTTGGATTGGATGTTTGCTGATTGATTAACTTGTAATTTAATTTGAAAATAATATGAAAAGGAAGAACTTGAGGTGAAATATGTCTGATAAGAAACAGGTATTAGGATATGTCCATTCAACAGAGAGTTTCGGTGCGGTTGATGGTCCGGGCATGAGATTTGTAGTTTTTTTACAGGGCTGCAAGATGAGATGTAAATATTGTCACAACCCAGAGACATGGAATCTTGTGACAGACTATAGCAAGCTATACTCAGATGACACGAGTGATGCTGAGAAGGCAGAGCTTTTGAAGAAGATAGACGAGAATACGAAACTGCTGAAGGATAAGGGTGTTTCCATCGATGTGAGAACTCCTGAGGATCTGTTAAAGCAGGCACTTCGTTATAAGCCATATTGGAAAAACGGCGGTGGTATAACTGTCAGTGGTGGAGAGGCGTTGCTTCAGATGGATTTCCTCATTGAGTTTTTCAAGCTGGCAAAGGCTGAAGGTATTCATACTACTATAGATACTGCGGGTAATCCGTTTACAAGAGAAGAGCCTTTCTTCTCAAAATTCAATGAACTCATGAATCTCACAGATCTTTTCCTGCTTGACATCAAGCAGATCAACGATGACAAGCACAGAGAACTGACAGGATTTTCGAACAGTAATATTCTTGATCTTGCGCAGTATCTGTCAGATAACGGCAAGCATATGTGGATCAGACACGTGCTTGTTCCAACCATCACAACTGATGAGGATGATCTGAAGAAGACAAAGGAGTTCATCGATACTCTTAAGACTGTAGACAAAGTTGAGGTACTTCCATATCACAAGCTCGGAATCACTGAGTGGGAGAGACTTGGAATACCATATAAGCTTGAGGGAATTGATCCACCTACAGAGGAGCAGCAGAAGCTTGCCAAGGGTATTCTGGAATAAACTCAAGAATAAGAACTGGAAAAAGAATTTAAAGTTTAATTTATAAATATATTTGTGTTGAGACACAGGTGCTATATAAGATGTTAAACCGTTATAACAGGGGGCATTTTATATAGTACCTGTGTCTTTTTTCATTTTCATAGGTAAGCGGTGATATATCAACAAACATACAGGGGACGGGCGGAGATCAGAGTAAATGATGGCAAATATGCATATATGAAGCCAGGAACACTCTGTATAGAGTGGCATCAGGAGGCGGGCAAGAGCTTTAATTTCTATGATGACATATATGGTGGTCTGGAGATAGTGATAAGTGTCGACAATATCAGCGGTGAGGATGAGGCATTTCTGGGAAGAGTAGGGATCGATGCGGAAAGTATCAGAAAAGCCTGTGAGCAGAATGGTCAATACTATATCGGCGAGTGCCAGGACCGGCTACGGCATGCATTTGATGATTTGAGAGAATAGTTATGTAGCGTGGGGAATATTTGTAATAATAAGTGGTCTTATTGCATCATTTGCGGATGTGCCTCTTGTCATGCCAAATCAAAGTGAAAATCTGAAATCCCTTTTTGCGTGAAAATAAGTTTAGCAAAATTAATCAGTAAGCAGTGGCTAGGTGTATGCAAAAGAAGTTATAATATATAATTAAAGTATTACAAACACGTTATATCACTGCAAAATATATGGGGAGTAAATTATGTATAAGATAGACGAGAACGCATGGGATGAAAAATATGTACTGCTTATACCAGCCATGCTGGATGCTCATTTTCCTTTGATAAAGTACGCTTTTTTTTCAAAGGATTATCATCCGGTCATACTGTCAAATGAGGAACATATCACGGATGTGGGACTTAAGTATGTGAACAATGATATGTGTTATCCGATTGTGTTAAATGCCGGGCAGATGATAGATGCACTGCAGTCAGGAAAGTACGACATCAACCGAACAAGACTTCTCATGCCGACGGCGGGGGATGCATGCAGGGGAGCTAATTATCTACATGTGTTAAAGGAATCGGTGAGAAAGGCAGGATTTGACAGGTCAAAGATACTATCCCTGAATGTTAAGGGGCTGGAGAAGGACTGTCAGATGCGCGTGCAGCCATTCATGGTGTGGAGAGCACTGTTCGGACTCTTTTACGGAGATATGCTCATGCTGCTCCTCAATCAGACAAGACCCAATGAGGTGAAAAAGGGACAGTCACAAAGGATGTGGCAGAAGTGGATAGATATCCTGTCCAGAGATCTGAAAGAGGGAAAGAATCTGACACTAGGCAGCATGAAACGAAACTTTGTCAGGATTGCCAGGGATTTTTCGCGGATAAAGCTACATGATAAGAGGAAACAGCGTGTTGGGATAGTTGGTGAACTGTACATAAAATATTGTCACTTGGGCAACTGGGATATGATAAAGTTCCTTGAGTCAAATGAATGTGAGAGCCATACAAATGGGCTTTCATGGTATGCCATGTACTATATGGATTCACACCTCACAGACAATATGACATTTGAATCTCTTCTTTACAAGGCGGGGCTGAAGTTCTTCGGCAGCCTGCAGAGAGCAATGATAGAGGTGCTTAGAAAATATGGGTTCTATACCATGGAGGATTTTTTCACGATGAAGCGTGAGGCTTATGGGTATGTGAGCTGGGGCTACAAAACAGGAGATGGCTGGCTCATCGGCGCGGAGATAACGGGACACATACTCCATGAGTGTCCGAAGGTTCTGGCGGTTCAGCCATTTGGCTGTATGCCTAATCACACATGTGGAAGAGGTTTGTACCCTTCACTTCAGAAGAAACTGCCGCAGGGCATGATAGTGAGTTGCGATGTAGATTCCAGTGGTTCAAAGCTGAATGTCTACAACAGGGCGAGGATGCTGGTGGACATGCCACTGAGAAACAAATAAATGACAAACGGTGGTGAACATAGCGACAATTGAGGTTCATTGAGTTGTCATAATGTGAATGTAAATAGAAAACGATTGAAACAGGTTATAGACAAGTGTGCTGGTACGTGTGGTTGTCAATATGTGTGTGTTTGACGACAAATTATAATACACATAATGGAGGAACGGACTTGAAAAAGATATTTGTGGTGGAAGATGACGAGAGCATCTGTGAGGAGCTTGTGCAGATACTTGAGAATGAGGGCTATGAGGCTGAGAGTCTTAAGAGCTTTGACAATACAAAGGACAATATATTGAAAGCGGCACCAAATCTGGTGCTCATGGATATCAATATTCCGGGGATAAACGGCAGAAACCTAGTGAAGGAGATAAGAAAGGAATCTGATGTGCCTATCATCATGGTCACAAGCAGGACTTCCGAGATGGATGAGGTGCTGTCCATGAGTTATGGCGCGGATGATTATATAACAAAGCCGTACAATCCGACGATACTCCTTCTCAGGATAGCGGCGGTGCTCAAGCGCATGGAGGGCAGCCAGAATACGGCATCATACAGAGATGCGGAGGTCAACTTCAGCAAGGGGACTATCAGCAAAGGTGATCAGGAGATGGTTCTCACCAAGAATGAGATGATCATATTCCAGCTGCTGCTTGCCAACAGGGAAAAGATAGTGTCGCGGGATGAGATCATGACAGATCTGTGGGACAATGACGAGTTTGTAAATGACAATGCGCTCACGGTAAATATAAGCAGGCTCAGGGGGAAACTGGCGGACCTTGGATATGATGATGCCATAGAGACCAGGAAGAAGCAGGGATACCGGCTTGTGT
>JAEDGW010000056.1 GCA_016297325.1 Coprococcus sp.
GAACGGACAGCAGGGATATGACAGTTATGGACAGATGAACGGACAGCAGGGATATGACAGTTATGGACAGATGAACGGACAGCAGGGATATAACGGCTATGGACAGGCGGATCAGCAGCAGAACTATAGCAGTTACGGACAGGCAGATCAGCAGCAGAACTATAGCAGCTACGGACAGACAGATCAGCACCAGAATAACCCATATGCAACAGGTGGCAGCTCAGTAGACAATACAGACTCAGATAACAGATAAGGCACACATTTAATTTTATAATATATAACACCAGGAGGATTATTTACATGAATAATATGAGAAAGACAAAAATCATATGTACACTCGGACCGGCAACAGACGATGACAACGTGCTCAGACAGCTCATGATAGAGGGAATGGATGTAGCCAGGTTCAACTTTTCTCATGGGGATCATGCCCAGCACAGGAAGAATAAGGACAGAGTAGAAAAACTCAGGGAAGAACTCGGAATTCCTGTCGCAACACTGTTAGATACAAAGGGACCGGAGATCAGAGTTGGCGACTTTAAAGAAGGAAAGGTGGAGCTTGTAGAGGGACAGACATTTACCCTTACTACAGAGGATGTCATAGGCGATCAGGCAAAGGTTTCCATAACATACAAGAATCTGGTAAATGATGTAAAGCCGGGCGATACTATACTGATAGATGATGGCCTTATAAATATGAAGATAGAGAAGGTCACTTCCAAAGAGATCATCTGTAAAGTTGAGAATGGCGGCCCTGTATCCAACCACAAGGGTGTTAATGTGCCTAGGGTCAATCTTACCATGCCATATATAAGTGATGTCGACAGAGATGACATAATATTCGGTATAAAGAATGATTTTGATTTCATTGCTGCATCATTTGTAAGATCAGCGGATGATATTCTTGAGATAAGAAAGATACTTGATGAATATGAGTGCGACAATATCAACATTATCGCAAAGATAGAGAATATGCAGGGCGTTGACAATATTGATGAGATCATCAGAGTGTCAGACGGAATCATGGTTGCCAGAGGTGATATGGGAGTTGAGATACCACTTGAGGATGTGCCTATCATTCAGAAGATGATCATCAAGAAAGTTTACAATGCGGACAAGCAGGTCATAACAGCTACGCAGATGCTTGATTCCATGATGATACATCCTAGACCGACCAGAGCCGAGGCAACAGATGTTGCAAATGCTATATATGACGGAACCAGTGCCATCATGCTCTCAGGAGAGACGGCTGCAGGTAAATATCCTGTTGAAGCTCTTCACACAATGAAGACTATCGCAGAGAGAGCGGAGCGTGATATCGATTACAATAAGCGTTTCTTCAACAGAGATGCTGTTCAGAATCCTGATATAACAAGTGCTATCTCACATGCGACATGTACTACAGCCATAGATCTTGCGGCAGCAGCTATCATCACTGTTACAAAGTCCGGTAAGACTGCAAGGATGTTGTCAAAGTACAGACCGAAGTGCCCGATCATAGGATGTACTCCTGTTGAGAAGGTTGCAAGACAGATCAACCTGTCATGGGGCGTTCAGCCGCTTCTTATAGGAGAGGAGAACAACACTGACGACCTCTTTGAGCACGCAGTTGACGCTGCCAAGAAACATGGATATGTCAAGGACGGTGAGGTAACTGTTATAACCGCAGGCGTCCCTCTTGGTGTTACCGGAACAACCAACCTTATAAAGGTTCATGTGGTTGGACATATTCTTGTAAAGGGATACTCGATCAACGAGAAGAGTGCTACAGCTCCGCTCTGTGTATGCGAGACAGAGGACGAGCTCATAGAGAATTACAAGGATGGAGATATCATAGTTATCAATGAGACCAGCAACAGGATCATGGATCAGTTAAAGACAGCATCAGCAATAGTCTGTGAGAAGAACGGTGGCAATTCACATGCCGCTATAGTCGGACTCAGCAGAGACATTCCTGTAATACTTGGAGCACAGAACGCCACCAAGATACTGAAATCAGGTGCTATCGTCACAGTAAATGGTGAGGATGGCGTGGTCATCTCAAACTAGATGTAACAAATATTTAACAAAAACTAAATAGAAATGTATGAAAAAGAACCTCCCATGTTGACAAATGTAACTATTATTGCTATACTACAATAGATTTGTAACAAAAACGTAATAATTGTTACGCTGAGATCAAAGCATAGGAGGTTTTATAATGTCTAAAGCAAAGACTATAAAGAAATCTATAGTTGTCGCTGCAGCAGCCGGAATGGTTATCACAACCGCATTTGGCAGTGTGAGTGCGAGTCAGATATATGACGATTCAACTGTGGGAATTTCATCTGCGTTTGACAGATATGCGAACACCCTTGCGGGCAATGATAAGAGCGTAAAGAGTGCAGGTGGCACTGCCACTGCGACTGATGCACAGCGCGGAGATGGCGCAACTGACAAGAAGACAGATGGCAGCAGTAAGAGCCAGACAGATGCTAAGAAGGATGCAGGGAAGAATGTTGTAAAGTATCCTGATTTCAAGGACAAGTGTGTTGCAGTCACTGATGACTATGTCAACATAAGGGCTGGAGAAGGTACAGATACTGACGTGGTAGGTATCATACAGAACAATGGCATAGCTACTGTTGTCAAGAAAGGCAAGGAGTGGACACAGATTACTTCTGGCGACTGTACTGGATACATAAGGAATGATCTTCTCTTATACGGAGACGAGGCTGGCGCTTATGCAGAGAGTAACTGTGAGAAGAAAGCAACTGTCACTACAGAGACTCTGAATGTAAGAGCTGAGGCAGATGTGAATTCAGACTGTATAACACAGGTTGGATCAGGCGAGTCATTCAGTATTCTTTCACAGGATGACAAGTGGGTACAGATAGCTCTTGATGACCAGACAAGCGGATATGTGAGTGCTGATTATGTGGAATATACATATGACTTTAATACAGCAAAGACCATGGAGCAGATACAGGCTGAGATTGAAGCAGAGCAGGCGGAGCAGCAGGCAGAAGAGGATCAGTCAGTAGATGACCAGGATACTGCAGATGATCAGACAGACTATGACACAGATGACAGTCAGGACGATTCAGATGATCAGGATTCATATGATGACCAGAGTGCAGACGACAGTCAGTACACAGACGACAGCCAGTACACAGATGACGGTCAGTATACGGACGACAGCCAGGATACAGACGACAGCCAGGATACAGACGACAGTCAGTACACGGATGATAGTCAGAATACAGATGACAGCCAGGACAGCTCAGATGATCAGAGTGATAGCTCTGGAGATGTGGCTGCACCAAGTGGACAGACAGGAGTTGATCTTGCCAATTACGCAACACAGTTTGTCGGCAATCCATATGTGTATGGCGGTTCAAGCCTTACAGATGGAGCAGACTGCTCAGGATTTGTCATGGCTGTATATGCACAGTTTGGATATTCGCTTCCTCATTCAGCAGGAGCGCAGGCAGGATATGGTGTGAGAGTTGATACATCAAGTCTTGAACCTGGAGACATTCTGTTTTACGGAGATAGTTCTATAGAGCATTGTGCTATATATATTGGTGGTGGCATGATAGTTCATGCGAGCACAGAGGAGACCGGAATAAAGATCTCATCAGCGTTCTATAGAGATCCATATTGTGCTGTCAGAATACTTGGACAGTAGACAGAAGTTATTTGGTAGTGTATAATATCAGACATATAAAGAGCACACTTGCTTAGGTAGGTGCGCTCTTTTTTGTTCAAAATGGCGAAAACTTTGCGGAATGCACAAAAAAAGTAGACAATATGCACATTAAAATGACTCAAATATATTGAAAAAAAGTCGAGGTATGATATAATAGATATATCAATTTGGATTTATTCCAAAAAAGAAGGAGTTGGGCATCATGAATTACATAATCAGTGGTAAGAATATTGAAGTCACAGAAGGACTTAGAAGCGCAGTACAGGATAAGCTGTCCAAGCTTGAGAAGTATTTTGCTGACGATGCATCAGTACAGGTGACATTTAGTGTCGAGAAGGATAGACAGAAGATAGAAGTAACCATCCCTATGAAGGGACACATTATCAGAGCAGAGCAGGTTAGCGATGATATGTATGTTTCAATAGATCTCGTTGTAGAGGTTATAGAGAGACAGGTTACAAGACATCGTAAGAAACTGATCGACAAGGAACAGAACGCAGCATACCTCAGCAAGGCATTTGTTGATGAGGATGTTGAGGATGACGATGACATCAAGATCGTTAGAACAAAGAAGTTTGCTGTTAAGCCTATGTATCCAGAGGATGCATGTATCCAGATGGATCTGGTTGGTCATAACTTCTATGTTTTCAGAAACGCAGAGACAGATGAGGTCAATGTTGTATACAAGAGAAAGGGCAACACATACGGACTCATCGAGCCAGAGTTCTAACATATGTATGGCAAAGGCACAGCAAAACTGTGACATATTATATATGAAACTATGAGATATAAGGAGACTTTCCAATATAGAAGGTCTCCTTTTTGCTTGATATAAGTAGAATAAGATGTTAGAATGTACCCTGAATAACGATAGCTAGGAGGCAATAACAACAATGGGTTTGTTTGAAAAGATATTTGGAACGCATAGTGAGAAGGAGCTGAAGAAGATAGCTCCTATAGTTGATGCGATAGAGGCACTTGATGATAAGATGCAGGCGCTCTCAGATGAGGAACTGAAAGCTAAGACACAGGAATTTAAGGATAGAATTGCTGCTGGAGAGACTCTTGACGATATTCTTGTCGAGGCATTTGCGGTAGTCAGGGAGGCTGCTTATCGTGTGCTTGGAATGAAACACTACAGAGTACAGCTCATAGGTGGAATTGTTCTTCATCAGGGACGTATAGCAGAGATGAGAACTGGTGAAGGTAAGACCCTTGTATCAACACTTCCGGCTTATCTCAATGCCCTTGAAGGAAAGGGCGTACACGTAGTCACAGTAAACGACTACCTGGCAAAGCGTGATGCTGAGTGGATGGGACAGGTTCATGAGTTTCTGGGCCTGAAGGTCGGTATCATTCTCAACAGTTCAACAACAGACGAGAGAAGAGAGGCATATAACTGCGATATTACATATGTAACCAACAACGAGCTCGGATTTGATTATCTGAGAGACAACATGGTCATATATAAGGAGAAGCTGGTTCTCCGTGGACTTCACTATTGTGTAATAGATGAGGTTGACTCGGTACTCATAGATGAGGCGAGAACTCCTCTTATCATATCAGGCCAGAGCGGCAAATCAACAGAGCTTTACAAGATGTGTGATTACCTTGCAAGACAGATGAAGCGCGGCGAAGGCGATGGCGAGATATCCAAGATGGATATGCTCATGAAGACTGCTATAGAGGAAGATGGAGATTTCCTTGTGAATGAGAAGGATAAGTACGTCATGCTCACTGCAAACGGTGTAAAGATGGTTGAGCAGTTCTTCCACATTGATAATCTTTCAGATCCTGAGAATATGGAGATACAGCACAACATCATACTTGCACTCCGTGCGCATAATCTCATGTTCAGAGACAGAGACTACGTTGTTAAGGATGATGAGGTTCTTATCGTAGATGAGTTTACAGGACGTATCATGCCTGGAAGAAGATTCTCAGACGGCCTCCATCAGGCTATAGAGGCAAAGGAGAATGTAAAGGTCAAGAGAGAGAGCAAGACTCTTGCAACCATCACATTCCAGAACTTCTTCAATATGTTTGACAAGAAGGCAGGTATGACAGGTACTGCACAGACAGAGGAGGAAGAGTTCAGAGAGATCTACGGAATGGACGTAGTTGTCATTCCTACAAACAGACCAATACAGAGAATTGATCAGCCTGACTCTATCTTCAAGACAAGAAAAGAGAAGTTGAATGCAATAGTAGAACAGATAAATATCAGTTACAGAAAAGGACAGCCGGTTCTGGTCGGTACTATCAATATTGATGCGTCAGAGGAACTCAGTCATATGCTCACAAAGAGAAAGATCCCTCATAAGGTTCTGAATGCAAAGTTCCATGAGCTCGAGGCTGAGATAGTAGCAGATGCCGGACAGAAGAATGCGGTCACTATCGCAACTAACATGGCAGGACGTGGTACCGATATCAAGCTTGGAGAAGGTGTTGCTGAACTTGGCGGACTCAGGATCATAGGAACAGAGAGACATGAGAGTAGACGAATTGATAACCAGCTCCGTGGACGTTCAGGACGACAGGGAGATCCAGGAGAATCCAAATTCTACCTTTCACTGGAAGATGATCTGATGAGACTGTTCGGATCAGAGCGAGTTATGAGCGTATATGATGCTCTCAAGATCCCTGAGGGCGAGGAGATAGAGCACAAGACCATCTCTAACTTCGTTGAGAAGGCACAGAAGAAGATAGAGGGCAACAACTTTGCCATCAGAAAGAATCTTCTTGAATACGACAGAGTCAACAACGAACAGAGAGAGATCATATACAAGGAGCGTAGAAGAGTTCTTGATGGTGAGAACATGCATGAGGTTATTCTCAAGATGATCAAGGATGATATCAACTCTGCAGTTGACCAGGTATGCTCACATGAGACATCTCCTGAGGATTGGAATCAGGCAGAGCTTGACGATATGATCAGAAACGTTATTCCATTTGAGAATCCTGTCCGGCTTACAGACGAGGAGATCAAGAAGACGGATATAGATGGACTTAAGGAGAGACTGTACAATGATGCAGTTGAGCTCTATGCGGCAAAAGAGGAAGAACTCGGCGATCCTGACCAGATGAGAGAGATCGAGCGCGTTGTACTTCTCAAGTCTATAGATAGAAAGTGGACAGACCATATAGATGATATGGACAATCTGAGACAGGGAATAGGACTTCGTTCCCTTGGACAGAGAGATCCAGTTGTTGAATACAAATTTGCTGGATACGATATGTTCAACGATATGACAGCAGCTATCCGTGAAGAGACCGTTAAGGTTCTGTTCAGGATAAAGGTTGAGCAGAAGATCGAGCGTGAAGAGGTGAACAAGGTCACTGGTACAAACAAAGATGACACAGTGGCAAAGGGACCTATAAAGAAAGCAAAGAAGATAGGCAGAAATGATCTGTGCCCATGCGGAAGCGGCAAGAAGTATAAGAATTGCTGCGGACGTGAGGCGTAGAACCATATACAGGAGAAACTGAGTGATAGAGTTAGATGAGTACAGGGCGACGATGGCCTCCTATAGAGAACCATTGGAGGAGGTCAAGTCATCCCTTGACATTGAAAATAAGACAGACAGAATAGCGAAACTCAATTACGAGATGGAACAGCCGGGATTCTGGGATGATGTCAATGGATCCCGTGAGGTGTCAAAAGAATTAAAGGGACTTCAGGATCTGGTAGACAATTACAAGAAACTGGAGAATGACTACGTGGATATAGATACACTTATCCTGATGGCGGAGGAGGAGAATGATCCGAGCCTTGTGCCTGAGATAGGAGAGCAGATCGAGATATTCACGAAGGAATTTGAAGAGTACAGGATCAATCTGCTGTTCGTTGATGAATTTGATGACTGCAATGCAGTCCTCACGCTCCATTCAGGAGAAGGTGGAACTGAGTCCTGCGACTGGGCGAGCATGCTCTACAGGATGTACACCAGATGGGCGGAGAAACACGGTATGAGTGTTGAAGTGCTTGATTATCTTGAAGGCGATGAAGCCGGCATCAAATCAGTAACTATCCAGATAAATGGACCGCATGCATATGGTTATCTCAAATCTGAAAAAGGCGTGCACAGACTCGTAAGGATATCACCGTTTAATTCGGCTGGTAAGCGTATGACTTCATTTGCATCATGTGATGTTATTCCGGATATAGAACAGGATCTGGAAGTCGATATACGTGATGAAGATATAAGAATAGATACCTACAGATCAAGTGGTGCCGGTGGACAGCATATCAACAAGACATCATCGGCTATCAGGATCACGCATTATCCTACAGGCATAGTGGTTCAGTGTCAGAATGAGAGATCACAGCTTATGAACAAGAACAAGGCTATGCAGATGCTGAAGTCCAAGCTGTATCTTTTGAAGAAACAGGAGAACCTTGAGAAGATATCGGATATCCGGGGAGAGGTGACTGACAACGGATTTGGAAGCCAGATAAGATCATATGTGCTCCAACCATATACGATGGTCAAGGATAAGAGGACATCCTATGAGAATTCCAATGTGTCAGCAGTCCTGGATGGTGATCTTGACGGATTTATGACGGCATATCTCAAGTGGGTGAATAAGGTTGAGGTGTAATAACAGATGAGCGCAGCCGGGCGATATGAAATTAGGCTTTGACAATAGCGCTTTATACTGATAAAGTAATGACGTACTAAACTTGCATGGTTATGCAGAAAAAGGAGATAAGAAGGAGATAAAAACATGGTGAATATAGCAGTATTAGGTTATGGTACAGTGGGCTCGGGAGTTGTGGAAGTGATTAACACCAACCATGATATTGTTAATAAGAGAGCTGGACAGGAGATAAATGTTAAGAGAGTGCTTGATCTCAGGGAGTTCCCTGGGGATCCTGTCGAGAACATTCTCACCCATGATTTTGAAGATATATTGAATGATGATGAGATAAGCGTTGTTGTAGAGGTTATGGGAGGTGTTGAGCCTGCATACACATTTGTCAAGAAGTGTCTGCTTGCCGGCAAGAGTGTGGCAACCTCCAACAAGGAGCTTGTGGCTGTTCATGGCCCTGAGCTTATAAGAATTGCCAGAGAGGGCAATATCAATTTCTTCTTTGAGGCATCAGCAGGTGGCGGCATTCCAGTCATAAGACCGCTTAACACATCCATAACTGCGGATGATGTGACAGAGATCACAGGAATACTCAATGGTACGACCAATTACATCCTCACAAAGATGGACAAAGAGGGCGCAGACTATGCGACGGTCCTGAAGCAGGCACAGGAGCTCGGTTATGCAGAGCGCAATCCTGAAGCTGACGTTGAGGGCGGCGATGCATGTAGAAAGATAGCTATACTTACATCTCTCGTATATGGCAAGAACCTGGATTACAACAGGATCCATATGGAGGGAATAACAAAGATAACAACAGATGATTTCAAGTATGCGGACAAGATGGGCTACTCTGTAAAGCTTGTTGGAACAACCAGAAAGACTGATGGCAAGCTCTATTCATATGTTGCCCCAGTCATGCTTCCACATGACAATCCGCTTGCAAAGATAGATGACGTATACAACGGTATACTTGTACACGGCAATGCCCTTGATGATGTGATGTTCTATGGCAAGGGTGCCGGAAAGCTTCCTACAGCATCTGCAGTTGTATCAGATGTTATTGATGCAGTTAAGAATGCAGGAAGAAATGTTCCAATTATCTGGGAGGATGAAGAGCTTGAGATGGGCGCATTTGCAGACTCAGAGAGTAAGTTCTTTGTGAGAACAGATGAGAAGGATGAGGCTGCTATTAAGGCAGTATTTGGAGACGTTCAGTATGTCGATTCTGATCTCGATGAAAAGGCGTTTGTTACAGCGGTGATCACAGAGGGTGAATTTGAGGCATGTTGCAATAAGATTGGTGTCAAGAGTGCTCTCAGAGTGCTGGATTAGTACAATATTATTCAAAGGTCTTGCAATCCTTGTGGAATTGCGGTATTTTACAAAAGGCTTATTTTCTTTTTGCAGGGATGAACTAAGTCACGCAAAAAGTTAAATATACAAATTTTCAAATGAGCGATCAGGAGGACAATATGTTAATAGTAAAGAAGTTTGGTGGTACTTCCGTTGGAAATACCGAAAGAATCTTTAACGTGGCCAAAAGATGTATTGAAGACTGGCAGAAGGGAAACGACGTAGTCGTAGTTCTGTCTGCAATGGGTAAATACACAGATGAGCTTATAGATATGGCCAAGCAGGTAAATGAGAATCCGCCTAAGAGAGAGATGGATATGCTTTTTACAATAGGTGAGCAGATGTCTGTATCACTTATGGCTATGGCTATGAATTCACTTAAGGTTCCGGCAATCTCTCTGAATGCATTCCAGGTGGCAATGCACACAACTTCAGTATACGGCAATGCACGTCTGAAGAGAATTGATGTTGAGAGAATCAGACATGAGCTGGAGCAGAGAAAGATTGTTATTGTTACAGGATTTCAGGGAATCAACAAGTATGATGATTACACAACTCTTGGTCGTGGTGGTTCAGATACAACGGCTGTTGCACTTGCAGCGGCACTTAACGCTGATGCGTGTGAGATCTATACAGATGTGGACGGAGTATATACAGCAGATCCACGTAAGGTAAAGACAGCACGTAAGCTGGATACGATAACATACGATGAGATGCTTGAGCTTGCTACACTTGGAGCAGGCGTTCTGCACAACCGTTCAGTTGAGCTTGCCAAGAAGTTTGGTGTTCAGCTGGTTGTTCGTTCAAGTCTCAATTTTTCAGAGGGTACAATAGTTAAGGAGGATACTGGAATGGAGAAGATGTTAGTTAGTGGAGTTGCAGCAGATGCAGACTCAGCAAGAGTAGCAGTTGTAGGATTAGAGGATACACCAGGTGTTGCATTCAAGCTTTTCAACCTGCTTGCAAAGAATGACATCAATATAGATATGATACTGCAGTCAGTTGGTAGACATGGAACAAAGGATATCACATTCACATGCAGTGATGAGAATGCAGACAGAGCAGAGGAGATCATCAAGAACAATATCGGTAAGTTTGAGAGCATAGATGTCAACAAGGATGTTGCAAAGGTTTCAATCGTAGGTGCAGGTATGCAGTCAAATGCAGGCGTTGCAGCAAAGATGTTCGAGGCTCTCTATGATGAGAATATCAACATCAGAATGATATCAACATCAGAGATCAGAGTTACAGTTCTTATCGACGAGCAGTACACAGAGCGTGCAATGAACGCAATTCATGACAAGTTCGCACTCGGCGATCGTTAATTGCTATAGAACCAATATGCATTCCTGTCAGTACAGGAGATGAGTATATACGCCGGGGGAAACTCCGGCGTATATGAGTATATATAACTTGTGAAAGGAGTCAGGGTATGAAGAGAGCAGATTATATATCATGGGATCAGTATTTTATGGGCATTGCAATGATGTCTGCGGAGAGAAGTAAGGATCCATCTACGCAGGTAGGAGCGTGTATAGTCGATAAGAATAACCGAATATTGTCTATGGGCTATAACGGCATGCCTGCAGGATGTGATGATGACACTATGCCGTGGGGCAAGGCTGGCAATCCATTAGACAACAAGTATTTTTATGTGTGCCATGCAGAACTTAATTCTATATTGAATTACAGGGGTGGCAATCTCAAGGATGCCATCATTTATTCAACCCTGTTTCCGTGTAACGAGTGTGCAAAGGCGATAATCCAGTGCGGAATAAAAGAGGTAGTGTATCTGTCAGACAAATATGCGATGACGGACAGTACGATAGCGTCCAAGAAGATGTTTGATCTGGCTGGAGTAAAATACAGACCTTTTGAGTCTAAGGGCAGGAAGATCACACTTGATCTTTAGCGGCCGGCGTGGAATATTGCAGTAATACAAAATATAGACAGGAGATAACATGGTCGTAGAGAGTGGTAGCAGAGAAGAGACTTACAATATAGGTGTGCAGTTGGGACAGAAGGCTGTTCCTGGACAGGTTTATTGCATATATGGAGACCTTGGCGTAGGTAAGACGATAATTTCACAGGGGGTTGCTGCAGGACTTGGAATAAGCGAAGTGGTGAACAGCCCCACATTCACGATAGTGAAAGAGTATGATGAAGGAAGACTTCCTTTGTACCATTTTGATGTATACAGAATAGGTGATGTAGACGAGATGGACGAGATCGGCTACAACGAGATGGTATATGGGGATGGTGTGTGCCTGATAGAGTGGGCAAATCTTATCGAGGACATACTCCCAGATGCATACACAAGAATAGATATAGAAAAAGACCTTGAAAAAGGGCTTGATTACAGACGTATTACGATAGAAGAGAGGCATAGGTAGATATGAAGATCCTGGCATTTGATAGTTCAGGACTTGTCGCATCGGTGGCGATAGTCCAGGACGATAATTTGATAGCAGAATATACGACGAACTATAAGAAGACTCATTCACAGACGCTTCTTCCTATGCTCGATGAAGTTGTCAGAATGACTGAGACTGACAAGGAAAGTTTCGACCTGCTTGCGGTTGCAGCGGGACCGGGTTCTTTTACAGGCCTTAGAATAGGTTCTGCAACGGTTAAAGGACTTGCACTTGCCTGGAATATACCTGTTGTAGCTGTTCCTACCCTTGAGGCACTTGCCTACAACACATGGGGAAGCAGACGAGTTATCTGCCCGATCATGGATGCCAGAAGGAGGCAGGTTTATACAGGCTTATACAGATTTGACAAAGACGACAGACTGGAAACTCTGATGGATCAGATCCCTATGGACATAGATGAGCTTATAGGACTTCTCGGTGACAGAGGCGAGGAAGTATTGTTTGTGGGAGACGGTATAGATGTGTATGCCGATACTATCAGGCAGAAGATGACTGTGCCATTTTCATTTGCACCTGCTCATATGAATAAGCAGAGAGCAGGCTCTGTTGCTGTGGCAGCAAAGAAGAGATACGAGGAAGGTATATATACTTCGGGCGATGATTTTGCTCCGGAATACCTCAGACAGTCCCAGGCGGAGCGCGAGCGTGCAGAGAGACAGAAAGCAGGCGGAGCTGCAAATGAATAACAGTGCTGAGAATGTTTCAGGCAATATGCCGGATCAGCCTTATGAGGCGTCTGGCGAATCTGTATACCCGGATATAGTATATGCGGAAAAGAGACAGGCGGGAGAGATAGCGGAGATAGAGAAATTTATATTCTCTCATGCCTGGAATGAGCAAATGATCGCAGACTCTATAGATGGAGCATATGACAAGGTGCTTGTATATACGCAGGATAACTGCATTTGTGGCTATATAATATATTCCGTGGTGTGCGACAGTGCTGACCTTCTCAGGGTTGCGGTGAGACCGGAATACAGAAGATGCGGAATAGGCCTTATGCTTATGAGACGGATGATAGAAGACTGCCGATCTCTGGGAGCTCTTAAGATATTCCTGGAAGTCCGGGAATCAAATGAACCGGCTGGAAATATGTACAGATCTCTGGAATTTAAAGAGATTTCAAGAAGAAAAAAATATTACAGCGAGCCGGATGAGGATGGGATCGTCATGCAGGCTGATCTGTAATTTTATAAATAATTTTAAAGACAATGAACGCAAAAATTGAACGGTGGCAAACATTGTCAGTATATTATATGATCGATCTGGCTTATAATCAGACACATAACGAAAGACTGGCAGCAGTCGGACAGGAGATAAGAGATGAGCGAGATCAGATGCAATATGTGTGGAAGAAAGATAATATTCGGAGAAAAGCACGACAAGGAGGACTATCTTCTCATTCAGAAAGAATGGGGATATTTCTCACGCAAGGATGGAAAGAGATATACCATTAGAATGTGCGAAGAATGCTTCGACAGATTTGTGGAAGATTGTGCTGTTTCTCCAGAGATAGATGATGTGACAGAGTATGCGTAGCATATCTGCACTTAGAAATGGAGATAGAAGATGATAGACGTGTGTCTTTTGGGAACCGGAGGCATGATGCCGTTGCCATATAGAGCTTTGACATCGCTTGTGGTCAAATATAATGGACATGAGATGCTGATAGACTGTGGAGAGGGAACCCAGACGTCCATGAGGCAGCAGGGAACAGTGGGATTCAAGCAGATAGATGTTATCTGTTTTACACATTATCATGCAGATCACATAAGTGGTCTGCCTGGACTACTGCTCACGATAGGAAATGCAGAAAGAACAGAACCACTTCTCATGGTGGGTCCGAAGAGACTTGAAAAGGTTGTGAACTCCCTCCGTGTTATAGCCCCTGAGCTGCCATTTGAGATACAGTTCAAGGAGCTGAACGAGGCAGAAGAGAGTTTTATGTGGCAGGATATCAAGGTCGATGCCTTCAGGGTGAACCACAATGTGACATGCTATGGATATTCCATGTCACTCCCGAGAGCTGGCAAATTCAGTGTAGACCGCGCCCGTGAAAATGATATTCCTATGAAATATTGGAATGGGCTTCAAAAAGGTAATACCTACGAGGAGGATGGCAAGGTCTATACTCCGGATATGGTTCTTGGCCCGGACCGCAAGGGTCTGAAACTGACGTACTGCACAGATACAAGGCCTACGCCGCTTATAGAAAAGCATGCAGCGGGATCAGATCTGTTCATATGTGAGGGTATGTACGGCGAGAAGGACAAAGAGATAAAGGCATTAGAGCACAAGCACATGATGATGCAGGAGGCTGCGGCTATAGCTGCAAAGGCTGATGTGGGCGAGATGTGGCTTACGCATTACAGCCCATCTATGGCGAAGCCGGCTGTGTTTATGGATGAGATAAGGGCGATATTCCCTCGCACAGTGGCGGCCAAGGACAGAGCGTCAACCACACTCAGATTTTCTGAAGATGAATGATGCGGATGGGATATGTATAAGAATATTTGATTATCTATATCGGCAAAGGTGAGAGATTATGGAAAAAGAAGTAAAGATACTGGCTATAGAGTCTTCCTGTGATGAGACATCTGCAGCCGTGGTAGTGAATGGAAGAAACGTATTGTCAAATGTCATATATTCACAGATTGATATCCATACATTGTATGGTGGCGTAGTCCCTGAGATTGCGTCCAGAAAGCATATAGAGAAGATAAATCAGGTCATCAGACAGGCACTCAAGGAGGCAGAGTGTACACTTGATGACATAGATGCAGTTGCTGTCACATATGGCCCTGGACTTGTAGGAGCTCTTCTTGTAGGCGTTGGAGCAGCCAAATCTATAGCATTTGCCAAAGATATTCCTCTTGTGGGCGTTCATCACATCGAGGGGCATATTGCCGCAAATTATATTGAGAACAAGGATCTTGAACCGCCATTTATGTGCCTTGTTGTGTCAGGAGGACACACGCATCTCGTAAAAGTGGTGGATTACGGAAAATTTGAGATACTTGGTATAACAAGGGATGACGCTGCCGGAGAAGCATTTGACAAGGTGGCTAGAGCTATAGGCCTGGGATATCCGGGAGGCCCAAAGATTGACAAAAAAGCAAAAGAAGGCAATCCTGACGCCATAGTATTCCCAAGGGCAAAAGTTGCCGAGTCGGTGTACGATTTCAGCTTCAGCGGCTTGAAATCTGCGGTGCTCAACTATATAAATCAGGCTCATATGAGAGATGAAGAGATAAATGAAGCTGATGTAGCTGCCTCGTTCCAGAAGGCTGTAACAGAGGTGCTCACGGAACATGCAGTAGCCGCAGCAAAGGAATTCCATATGGATAAGATCGCTATTGCGGGCGGTGTTGCATCCAATTCTGCGCTGAGAGCAAGTATGAAAGCTGCCTGTGACAAAGCAGGGCTTACTCTGTACAATCCGTCACCTATACTGTGTACGGACAATGCCGCTATGATAGGTGCTGCAGGATATTATGAATACATAAATGGAACCAGACATGGATGGGATCTCAATGCCATCCCAAATCTTAAATTGGGCGAGAGATAGCCGGCAGCTACAAATATGCGGTGATACCAGTCTGCCATTGGGGAGAATACTAATATGGGCGATAAGAGGAACGATACATACAAAGAGATATATACAGAAAATACGGATGTGGCGGGCATAGGCGGGATTACTGCCATTGTACTTGCTGCTGGAAAAGGAAGCCGTATGCACAGCGATATACCAAAACAGTTCATGTTACTTGGGGATTACCCTGTGCTGTATTATTCACTCAGAGCGTTTCAGGATAGCCCTGTAGATGACATAGTTCTCGTCACAGGGGAAGATTCTGTCGAATACTGCAGGAAAGATATAGTGGAGAGATACAATCTGACTAAGGTCAGAAAGATAGTGACCGGAGGAGCAGAGCGCTATGACTCCGTGCGAAATGGACTTATTGCCGCAAATGGGGCAAAGTATGTGCTTATCCATGACGGAGCAAGGCCGTGCATAACCCAGAAGATCATCAGAGACTCCATAGATGCAGTAAATGTGTATTCTGCATGTACTGTCGGAGTTCCGGTGAAAGATACCATAAAGATAGTTGATGAGGAACAGATGGGAGTGGATACTCCTGACAGATCCAGGTTGTGGCAGATCCAGACTCCCCAGAGTTTTGACAGGGAGCTTTTGCTTGGCTGTTATGCAAAGCTTGGGGAGGATAAGAACGCGCATATAACGGACGATACCATGATCGTAGAGCGTTATAGCAAGGTCAAGACAAAGGTGATTTGGGGCGCGTATGAGAACATAAAAATCACAACTCCAGAGGATTTAAAAATTGCTTCAAATTTTTTGAAAAAAGATGTTGACACAAAAACCTTAAAGTGCTAATATATACAAGTCGCCGGTTGATGGCGATAAACAAAAACAACTTGGAGAGATATCGAAGCGGTCATAACGAGGCGGTCTTGAAAACCGTTTGTCCGAAAGGGCGCGAGGGTTCGAATCCCTCTCTCTCCGCTGACTTTCATACATATGAAAGTTCAAGCGCTTGATACTGGAGAAGTACCCAAGCGGTTGAAGGGGCTCCCCTGGAAAGGGAGTAGGCCGTTAATAGCGGCGCGAGGGTTCAAATCCCTCCTTCTCCGTTAGTCATACTTAGTATCAAAAGCTTATAAGAACCTTGAAAAATTAACAACATGACAACCCTGAAATTCCAAACAAGAATTTCAAGAACGTCGGATCGAAAGATCCAACAAACCAATAACAGTAAAGATGGTTAGGAAAAATACAAGCTAGTATGATTTCTGACATAGGATTTACAAACTTTTTAATGAGAGTTTGATCCTGGCTCAGGATGAACGCTGGCGGCGTGCTTAACACATGCAAGTCGAACGATTGAAGCTGGAGCTTGCTCCGGCCGATTTAGTGGCGGACGGGTGAGTAACGCGTGGGTAACCTGCCTCATACAGGGGGATAGCAGTTGGAAACGACTGGTAAAACCGCATAAGCGCACGGTATCGCATGATACAGTGTGAAAACACTCCGGTGGTATGAGATGGACCCGCGTCTGATTAGCTAGTTG
>JAEDGW010000180.1 GCA_016297325.1 Coprococcus sp.
GAGCCGAGCTGAATCACTGTTTTCATCTCCTTGGCTGTCTCAACGCCCTCCGCCAGAGCTTTTATTCCATTGTCTCTTGTGAATTCTATTATATCTTTCACAAAATGCTGCCTGTGAGGATCCGAATCTATTCCCGAGAGCAGCATTCTGTCTATCTTGACGTACTCCGGCATATATCTGAGGAGATTGTTTACATTTGAATAGCCTGAACCATAATCATCTATGGCAATCTCCATTCCGTTGCCCCGGAGAAACGCCTTGAGTTCCTCGAGATCCTTATCCGACAGCTCATCGCCTTCAGTGAACTCGATAACCACACCGGCGCACTGAAGTGTCTTCACTCTTCTAAGGAATTCCTGTCTGTCCTTCGGGTTCAGCATATGTCCAGGCATACTGTTGATAAATACCTTCTTACCCCTGAACATCTCAGGATTTGATGCCACAATCTCAACCACATTGAACAGTGTGTACTTCTCTATATCATAAAGCCTTCCGAGTCTCTCTGCGCTCTCAAGCACTTCCGGCGGCGACATGCGCACCGGTTCCACGACTCGCATGAGTGCTTCATATGCATATATAGCGCCTGTATGGGCACTTACTATAGGCTGGAAATGATAGGTGAACAGATTGTCGTCAAGCACCATGGCAACCATCTCATCCCTCTCTATGTCCTTGTTCGTGAGTTCAGCCTTATTCCTGCCCTTATTCGCATTCTTGTCCTTTATCTGATTCTTCTGATTCACCGCATCATTTATGAGCTGCTCAAGTTCAGCAGATGAGGACGCTTTTCCTTTCTTGCAGCCATAGTAGATTCCAAGTTCTATATCTTTGCTGTCATCTGTGCTGATTTCCTCAAGCTTTTTCTTGAGTTCAGCCACGATGCACTCTCCCCTGGTGTGATCCTGGGAATCCACAGTTGTTGCGATCACAAACTCGTCATTCCCCATCCTCATGGCAATCTCTGACTGAGTCATGATCTCATTTATCGATTGGGCAACATAACCTATCATCTTGTCGCCCTCGGTTCTTCCATATGTATTGTTGATCTGGCGCATTCCCTTGAGATCTATCGCCAGCACCAGAATATCCTTATCCGATTCCTTTGCGCCGGACACTATCTCGTTCGCCCTGCTCATGAATCCTCTGTAATTGTAAAGGCCTGTGAGGCCGTCTCTTATCTGCTCTGCCTCCAGCCTGTTGAGCACAGCGGTAAGTCCCACGTGTCTTGCAAATGACTCCAGATCCCTCGACACTGTCTTTATCCAAGATCTGTACACCTCCTCGTACACCCGTGGTTCATCACCAAAGTTCACCACCGCATATCCAAAGCTTCTATCCTGAAAAAACAACGGTGTAAATATATACGCAGTCGGATAGTCCCTGTCCATATACAGTTCCGGCAGCAATATCTCAGAATCAAACACATCATCATAGCTGATCTGTGATCCGCTATCTTCGTCAGGACCACATTTGATTATCCTGTACACCTGATCCGTATATCCATATCTGAGTGCTTCCTCCCCGGTCATTATCTCCGGATTTCTCCAGTAATCATTCAGGCACAGGTGAAAGCCTGTAAACGGTCTGATCTGGTATACATACTCAAATACTGTTTCGAAGAATGACTCAACATTTGTCTGTGCAACAAGATCATCCATCATGTTGTTGAAACAGGAATAAAAGCTTGTGGCTGACAGGTCTGTAGCCCACTTCTCTCTCCTGATCCTGACAGTCTCCTTCTCCCAGCCTTCACATCCACATGTTCCGCCTATGTACAGATCCACATTCGTCTTGAAGTCCGGCACGCTCTGACCTTTGAGCTTCGCATCTATATATTCCATACAATATTTGCCGCAGTCCTCTGCAGGTATATCCGCTGAAGTGATCGGCACTGGACTGTTTCTTCCATCCTCTATGGAGTCATATCCAACCACAGCGATGTCCTCTGGCACCCTTATGCCATGTTTGTCAAATGCTGTACAGACTCCTATAGCCATACAATCATTCGCACACACTATTGCCTCTGGAAGGTGCTCCCTGTCTTTGACCAGCTCGTCCACCATGTAATCTCCGCTGTCATACCAGTACGTTCCGTAATATATCATATCGTCTGTGACAGGAATACCATGAGCCTTCATGCTGTCCATATATCCCGCAAGTCTCTGCTTGGAGTGTATATGCTCCTTGAGTCCATTCAGGAAATATATGTTCTTATATCCGTGTACTTCTATGAGGTGGTCAACCAGTTTTACTATCGGAGTATAGTGATCCATCATGACCGTAGGAAACAGGTTGTTCTCCTTGTCAACTACTACCACTACTCCGTTAGGGAACTCTGACTGAAGTCTCTTCTCAAGCTTCTCAACAACGCCTGGAGTCTGCAGTGTATCCTGGCACATGACCACCGCATCAAAAAGGTCAAAATTAATAAGGTTGTAAATATTAGAATCTCCAACCTCACGATATGACGAATCCTGATACTTTAAAAACATGGAAAATACGCATACGTCATAGTTCTTCTCGTATGCTCTCTCCAGAAATCCATGCATAAAATGATTCTGTGTATCCTCTTCTACCTGCGCAGTTATGACGCAAATTCTCTTTCTGTTCTTCATACCATCATTCCCATCTGCTCCATTTATCATAGCGGAGCTTACTGCACCAAGTATACCATATTTGTGCAATAAATGAAACACGGTTTATGCATTTTGACATTTGGTATAATTTTCGCATAAGAAATATGCATTACTGCTATTTGTTTTTATGCACTTTGTATATAAGATTTTATAAATGCCCTTTTTTCAGTTAGTCGTTTTGAAATCTTTGTGCAATCTGCATTGCTGTCTGAGTGGTGGCAAGACCGCCTCCGGCCGTCTCCTTTATGGATTCCGGCATTGAATTGCCAATCCTGCGCATGGCATCTATCACCTCATCTGCCGGTATCGCGCTGTCTATCCCCGCCATGGCCATCTGCGCTGATGTGACAGCATTCACGGCACCCGCCACATTCCTCTTCACACATGGCACTTCCACAAGGCCGCATACCGGATCGCACGCAAGTCCCAACATATTTTTGAGAGCCAGAGCTGCACCGTGTGCCATAGCATTTGCTGAACCACCCTGAAGGCTGACAAGTCCCGCTGCTGCCATGGCGCTGGCAGATCCGATCTCTGCCTGACAACCACCGGATGCACCGGCTATTGAAGCATTTTCAGCTATGACAGCGCCAACTCCCGCCGACACATACATGGCGTGTATCATCTGCTCATCGGTAAATTCAAGTTTCTCCTGCGCTGTCAGAAACACCGCCGGGATCACGCCGCAGGAACCGGCAGTGGGTGCAGCTACGATCCTTCGCATACAGGCATTTGACTCGCCCATCTTGACAGCCTTCTCCATCACCAGGCCTATGAAATCTCCACATATATTGCGGCCGCTTTCATTGTAAAGATGTATCTTCTCACCGTCTCCACCGGCAAGTCCCGACGCTGATCTGAGCCCGGCTTTATAATTCTTATCCGCATCCTTCATGGCCTGGTACATATTCGCCATAATTCCCCATGACTCAGCAGCCGTCACCGCCCGCTCTTCCATATCAGCTCTCTGGATAACCTCCCAGAACTCTATATTTTCCTCATTGCATATATTGATAATGTCCTGTATAGAATGATACATACTTTTTCATCTCCTATTCTCTCACGAAACAGCGGGGTCAGGCCCCTTCGCTTTTATCCTTCCCAAACAATGGGGTCAGGCCCCTT
>JAEDGW010000057.1 GCA_016297325.1 Coprococcus sp.
TATAATTCTTCCCGGCATCCGGGAGATGATGAAGTCACTCTGCAGACGATAAAGATGGTAACTGAACAGAATGAGAGACTCAGCAAAATGGTAAAGACACTTCTTGATATGAGTGAGCTTCAAACTGTGAGCCGGGATGATAAAATAATGGTCGACGCGCTTGTTGATGAGGTATTGGCGGATCTGGAACCTCTTGCACAGGAAAAGGATATAGAACTTATTGGAGAATGTACGGATGTAACGATGATAGGAAGTGACATCCTTATTTACAGGATGTTATACAATCTTGTTGAGAATGCTATAAAATATAACCGCACAGGAGGACGGGTTACAGTGACAGCGCGTCAGAAGGAAAAACACGTTTACCTGTCAGTAGAGGATACCGGAAATGGTATCCCGGAAGAACTGAAGGATCGCGTGTTTGAACCTTTCTTTCGCGTGGATAAATCCAGAAGCCGTGAGCTTGGCGGCGTAGGACTGGGACTTGCTCTTGTCCGCGAGATCGTGATAGTGCATGATGGCAATATTGCAGTTAAGTCTAATCCGTCTGGAGGAACGATTTTTGAAGTTGTTTTATAAAGTGAGCATTACAGCCGTTACATATAACAGACTTACCCACTTACTTTCCGGTAACAGCATATTGACTGTCATACATGGCCTTAAGATTTTCGTTGGAATTGAATTTTTCTCCTATGCAGAATTCTTCAGACCATGTCATGTAGTATGCCCATGGAGTGTGTGACTTCTCCAGAAGATGTATATCCGGTATATATCCAACTTCGGTAAGGGCGGCAACCTTGTTCGGAGAGGTAGCTTCTACAAGCTTTGTGTATTCTTCACTGTAATCGGTTGCTGTGTATTCCGGCAGATATATGTCCATGGAGACAATATCAACGAAGTCATCTCCAGGGTATACGCCTTTTGTAGGACAGTTCCATACCCATATAAGGTTGTTGATGTTCAGTACATTTGTATAGTAGTCGAACATGAGTCTGTAGAGCTTTGCCGCAACAGCAGGACCTTTGGCACCCCACCAGAACCAGGTGCCCTCGGACTCGTGGAAAGGTCTCCACAGAACCGGGATATCTTCAAGCTGGAATCTTCGGAGTTCCTTTGCGATGATGTCCATATCGTGGTAGAAAGCATCACGTTCTCTTGTTCCTGGAATGAGCACCTTTTCAGCGTCGAAGTCAGTGTGCTCTGTGTAGAAACTCTTGTCACGACCTCCAATCGGAGAGAACCAGTGAAATGTGAAAGTGACAATGCCATTTGTTTTCTTTGCCCATTCGAGAGCGGTGTCAAGGGTATTCTGATTTTCATATACCTCTGTGAGACATTCTGCGGATGCATCATTATAGTTTATGTTTGGCGAGTATCCAAGCAGCTCGAAACCTCTGAGTGCCGGATATTTGCCTGTCTGTTCGTATATATAGTCAATCTCCTCCATAGGATTGGTCTGTGTGTGCTGACCTGTTATTATCTTTTTACCAGAAATCTCCGATAAATAATCCAGCAGATTCTGTGCTGAATGCGATATGTGCTTGTTTGCTGCTTTCTGCATCTTATTTTCTCCTTCATTAGTATGTGTTTGATATGCTTTTATCATATACAAATAAATGTAATAATTGTATTATATAAAGAGCAAAAAATTGTATAAACCTATCATGATACAACTTGGATCGTAGGGGGAGACTGCTATGGAAATGTTTGAGTACATTGATGAGATGAAACAGCCATATGATATATTTTACACAGATTGTGTGCATTCTGAATTGCACTGGCACTATTACAGTGAGATGCTTTATATAGTCAGCGGATCCATCCGGGTGATCTGCAATGATGGAGAGACGGTTCTCAGAAAAGGGGATATGTGCTACCTATATCCGCTGCAGCTTCACAGTATAAAGGCGGATAAGACCTGTACGGAATCGGTGAAGTATGCGGTCATAAAGTTTAATATGTATACACTGGGCATTCCCCAGACTTATGTAAGGAAAATGTATGATTGTTTTGTATACAGGACGGAGACTACAGATTTCTGTATGGTTATAAGGTCTGAAAAACTAAAAGAAAGTATGGCAGATATTGTTCAGGATATATTTGAGGAGTATATGGAAAAACGGGAGATGTACATGCTTGCGGTTCAGTCTGGGATATATAAGCTGCTCATCATCATGGCAAGACAAATGAAAACAAATGGAGATTTTAAGCATAAGAGGTCGGATGGTGATGTGTATTTCAATCACATACTGGAATATATAGATGCGCATTCGTCAGAACAGATTGAGGTTAAAGATCTGGCAGAAATGTGCAGTATGAGTTATTCACACTTTGCCAGATCATTTAAGGCTCGTTATGGAAGATCGTGTAAGGAATACATATTGTATATAAGGCTCAACAAGGCGCAGAACATGCTGCTGTATTCGGATTATTCCATGGAATATATTGCGCAGGAAAATGGCTTTTCGGATAGCAGTTATTTTATCCGGGTGTATAAAAAGTGGAGGGGGATCACTCCGAAACAGGAAAGGATGCAGAACAGACTTTAGTATCCCAATAGGGTGCAAATGAAACAGACTCACATGTGATTGAGACACAAGTGAGTCTGTTCATAAACCGATTATATTGTTGCCGTTGCGGATTTGGCACGGCTAATTTTATTTTCCCCGAACTTTCGTCTCAGCTGTTTCATAACCCACAGGTACGCAGGGATCAGGAAGAGATCAGCACATACCCATGCAAGCGGACTTCCTAGTGATACGCAGATGAAACCGAAATGTGGCACCAGCACGAAACCGGCAACAGAACGGGCAATCATCTCACATATGCCTGCAAGTATGGCGAAAGTCGAGTAGCCAAGCCCCTGTATCATGAATCTTACGATATTCACAAGAGCCAGGAATATGTAGAATGCGGCATTGATAACCACGAATTCATATATGTAGCCGATAAGCTCTATCTGTTCCTTCTTTACAAAGAGAAGTGCAAGCTGCTTTCCGAACACGATGGAGAAAGCCAGAGCCACGAGGGCATATATGATTCCCATCTTGATACAGGCTTTAAGTCCCTGATCAACACGGTCAAGACGCTTGGCACCAACATTCTGACCTCCGTATGTTGCCATGGTGGAGCCCATTGCATCGAAAGGACAGCACATGAACATGCAAATCTTGGATCCTGCTGATACGGCTGCAACATATGTTGAACCCATATCATTGACTGCGGTCTGTAGAATGACACTGCCTATGGCTGTTATGCTGTACTGCAGTCCCATAGGTAGACCCATACCGCAGAGCTTAAGGCAGTGACGCATGCTGAATGTCCAATCCTCTTTACTGAATTCAAGATACTTCAGTTTCTTTGTCATGTATATCGTACATATGATTCCTGACACTGCCTGTGAAGCTACTGTGGCAACTGCAGCTCCGGCGACGCCCATAGGAACAACAAGTATAAGATCAAGTATTATGTTGACAATTGATGAACCCACAAGAAATATTACAGGTGTGATACTGTCTCCGAGTGATCTCAGTATCCCGGCGGTCAGGTTGTAGAGGAAGGTTGCCGGAATGCCCAGGAATATTATAAATATGTATATATATGCATCATCGATGATATTTGAAGGTGTTCTGAGAGCCTTGAGTATCTGCATGGTAAAGATACTTACAGCCACAGTTATAACAGCAGCCAGTGCAACGGATGACCATATACTGTTGATTATATAAGCCTTAAGAGCCTTGAAATCCTTCGCACCGTAAGCCTGGGCAACAGGGATTGCAAATCCATTGCAGATTCCTATACAGAATCCGAGTATCATGAAGTTGATGCTTCCGGTGGAACCCACCGCCGCCAGCGCGTCCGTTCCAAGCTTCTGTCCGACTATGACAGAATCCACCATATTATAAAACTGCTGAAATATCAGACCAAAGAGAAGGGGCAGACCAAAGTTCAATATAAGCTTTGAAGGCTTTCCTTCAGTGAGATCTTTTGTGCCACTGATGCGCGCAATAAAATTCTTCATGTGATTCGCCTCTCAAAAATCTAGTTGTTTGTTTATAAATTGCTTGTATTCACAATATCGTGTATTGCTAGTTAATCACCTTTTAATGATTTTATATATGGAAAAAAGGTGATTAAACGTGGTAAAATGTAAACACTTTTGTAATGCTGAAAACTTGATATATATTAGTCTCTGAACTAATATAAGTATAGTCGTAAAAGTGATGAAAAAAGAGAAAATAATTGTGCATAAAGCACATGGATACAAACCAGGGTAATGTCGATAACGATAATGACCTGGCGGGGGATATGGAATGAGCAGAGATAGCGATAAAAAAAATAATAAAAAAAAGAACGATAAAAAGATTGGCAAGAATAATAAAACGGGCAGAGAAGAAATCAGGAATATAAATAGTATGAACGGTGGCACAGCAAAATCTTACAGGCAGAAAGTTCTTGTGAATCAGGCAGGAAAGCTAGTGGATGAGCTTGAGCGGGCGAGACGAGAGGAGCAGGAGTCCCAGATTGATGGAATAATCAGACAGAAGGTTATCAAGAGAAAGAATACCAGGGCTGCCTATCGTATTGTGGGAATAGTATTTATACTGATTGGAATCGCGTGTATGTGGTGGGCCATGGGAGGTCACTACAGGTTTTTGAAGGCGGCGGTTTCTATAGCAGCCATGGCATATGGATTTTATATAGTAAAGAGTTCGTTCAGAAGTTCTGCATATGATGCCACATATCTGTTTGGACAGGATAAGATCACAATACTCCAAAAGGGCGGCAGCAAGACCATCCCGTATGAATCAGTGACGGCTTATACGGTGATAGAGCCGGATCCTGAGATGAAGTATTATATTTTAAAGTTCGACAGGGGGAAGGAGAGTTATGTAGTGCCATTTGCCGGGGCGAAGGCAAAATGTGAGGCAGTGTACAATATTTTCAGAGAGAAGGTAAGAACAGATGAAAAAGAAAATTCTTGAAAAACTCCAGGGTACGGATGGGTTTGTATCAGGACAGGAATTATGTGAGCTGCTGGGTGTGTCAAGAACCGCAGTGTGGAAAAATATACAGGCTCTGAAAAATGATGGATATGTCATAGAAGGAGTTAATAATAAAGGCTATAGGTTGGTTAGCGTTCCTGATGTCATGTCTGAGGAAAATATATCGAGGCACCTCAACACGAAGACATTTGCAAGAAAACTCTACTACTATGATGAAACTGATTCAACAAACACCCGCGCTAAGATTGTTGGTGAGACGGATCCTGTACACGGCGCATTGTTTGTTGCAAATGAACAGACGGCAGGAAAAGGCCGGAGGGGACATAGCTGGAATTCAGATAAGGGAACAACGATATCCATGTCGTATCTGCTAAAACCGGATATAGATATCTCGTGCGTATCCAGGATAACTCTGGTGTCGGCGGTTGCACTTGCAAGAGCATTCGGCAAAGTGGATGGTGTCAAACCTCAGATAAAGTGGCCCAACGACGTACTTTCAGATGGGAAGAAACTTGTCGGAATACTTACAGAGATGAGTTCAGAGGGAACTGATATTAGTTATGTTGTCGTGGGAATTGGTATAAATGTATATAACCAGAGTTTCCCGGAGGACATTGCGGACAAGGCGACATCAATTCTTCTGGAGAACGGCAGGGGATGTGACAGGTCATGGTTCATAGCGCAGGTGTCAAATGAGTTTGAAAAACTATACGATGAGTTTGTAAAAAATAAAGATCTGGGATTTCTTGTTGATGAGTACAACAGTTATCTTGTGAACAAGGATAAGCAGGTATATGTTATAGATGGAGATCAGAAAACTGAGTATACAGCCTTGGGACTTTCCCCGGACGGTGGACTCCTTGTCAGGGATGCTGATGGAGCTGTGCGCGATATAATATCAGGGGAAGTATCCGTCAGAGGTATATATGGATATGTCTGATATATGATCAAGTATCATATGTATGAATGAAGTTCACACCTGTTTTTAATGACAAGCTGCGGATCAGGTATTGGAGATAAACATTCATTTGCATGTCGGTAAATGCGGCTTAATAATATTAATAAATGGCAGGCATGATTCAAAAAAACTAGAAATATAGACATTTATGGTTTATAATCGGCAGTGGATATATAACATAATTTAGAAAATTCAAAGATGGAGGATATAAAACATGGAAAAGATTCAGATGACCACACCACTTGTAGAGATGGATGGAGATGAGATGACCAGAATTCTCTGGCAGTATATCAAGGATGAGCTTATCTATCCATTTATCGATCTCAAGTCAGAGTACTATGACCTTGGACTTGTACATAGAAACGAGACAGATGACAAGGTAACATTTGACTCAGCATATGCAACACAGAAGTATGGTGTAGCTGTAAAGTGCGCAACCATCACACCTAATGCAGCAAGAGTTAAGGAGTACAATCTCAAGGAGATGTGGAAGAGTCCTAACGGAACTATCAGAGCAATTCTTGATGGTACAGTGTTCAGAGCACCTATCGTTGTAAAGGGAATCGAGCCATGTGTTAAAAACTGGAAGAAACCTATCACTATCGCAAGACATGCATACGGCGATGTATATAAGAGCGTGGAGATAGACGTTCCGGGACCTGGAACAGCAGAGCTTGTATTTACAGGTGATGACGGACAGGTTATAAAGGAGACTATCCATAAGTTTGACGGACCTGGTGTTCTTCAGGGACAGCACAACGTGGACAAGTCGATCGCAAGCTTTGCAAGAAGCTGTTTCAAGTATGCGCTTGATACAAAGCAGACTCTGTGGTTTGCGACAAAGGATACCATATCAAAGAAGTATGACCACACATTCAAGGATATCTTCCAGGAGATATTTGATGCAGAGTATAAGGAGCAGTTCGATGCAGCAGGTATCGAGTACTTCTACACACTTATAGATGATGCGGTTGCCCGTGTTATGAAGAGTGAAGGCGGTTACATCTGGGCATGCAAGAATTATGATGGAGATGTAATGAGTGACATGATTTCATCAGCATTTGGTTCACTTGCCATGATGACATCAGTTCTCGTATCTCCTGATGGAAAGTATGAGTACGAGGCTGCTCATGGAACAGTTATGAGACATTACTACAAGCATCTTGCAGGTGAGGAGACATCGACAAACTCAGTTGCAACTATATTCGCATGGTCAGGAGCACTCAGAAAGCGTGGAGAACTTGACGGAATCCAGGCACTTCAGGATTTCGCTGATAAGCTTGAGGCGGCAACCATCAAGACTATCGAGGATGGCAAGATGACAAAGGATCTGGCTCTTATAACAACACTTGAGAATCCAACAGTCCTCAACAGTGAGAACTTTATCAAGGCTATCAGAGAGACACTTGAGGGTATGCTCTAAGAATGAAAATGTGTAACGAGCTGATTACAGGCGTTGCTTTTAACAGGATATCACCTTTATTCATACAAATGGATAAAGGTGATATTTTTATATACCATTGTGAATTGTGAAGTGTTAGGTTAAAATAACTTATGTAGCATGACTATTGTAGTTTTGATATGTTAGTATGATTATTGGAGTATGGCTATAGTAGTATGGTTATCGGAGTGCAGCGTATATGATAATAAGGAGTGGCATTTATGAGAATTGAGCATATTGCTATGTATGTGAATGATCTTGAAGGGGTGAAGAGTTTTTTTGAGAGATATCTGGGCGCATCAGCAAACAATGGATATCATAATAAAACGACGGACTTCCGGTCGTATTTCCTCACATTTGACGATGGGGCAAGGCTTGAGATAATGAACAGGCCGGGAATGGATGATTCCGAAAAGACACTTAACAGAACCGGATTGATACATGTTGCGTTCAGCGTGGGAAGCAAAGAGAAAGTGGACGAGCTTACCAGACAGCTTGAGGACGATGGCTATGAGGTGATAAGTGGACCAAGAACTACAGGTGATGGCTATTATGAGAGCTGTGTGATCGGCATAGAAGGAAATCAAATAGAGATCACGATATAAGTGTTAGTACAGCAATATAGAGTAGAGCGATTGCAAGACATAGTGTTTGAAAATTCAAACAGAGATTTCAGTATAGGAGGTATAAGACAATGGACAATCAGGTATTAGAGGTAATAAGAAAGAGAAGTTCGGCTAGAGCGTATAGTGATGAAGAAGTTACGAAAGAACAGCTTGAGAAGATCATTGCGGCTGGACTTCAGGCACCTACAGGTATGAACAAGAAGGAGATACATTTCACAGTTGTTAAGGGCGATGCTCCAATCCTGGAGGAGCTTGATGCTGAAAAGCGTGCACTTCGCGGACAGGACAAGCAGCCACACAATTTCTATTATGAGGCTCCGGTGCTCATATTCTTAAGCGCTGAGGATGACTTCAAATGGAGCAAGGTGGATGCCGGAATAGCAGTACAGAATATGGCTATAGCGGCAGAGAGCATGGGACTTGGGAATCTGATAATCGGCTGTGTGTATGATGCACTTCACGGGGAGAAGAAGGCATATTTTGATAAGGCACTTGCGATACCGGAAGGATATTCATTCCAGATAGCACTTGCCGTTGGACACAAGACTGACAACAAGACACCACATGATTATGATTCTGCGGTGCAGGTAAGTTATCTGTAGTTCGCCGTGAAAGGTAACTAGGCGGCAAGGTATAATTAAGATGTTATCGCACACGGGAGCATTGACATATTATTATATATGTAGGAGATGAGATAAGAAAAATATACGGGGAGGATATTGTATATGGGGAAGCTTGTTATGGGGTATTGGGACTGCCCGTACTGTAGTACAAAACACATAGAAGGTACGAAACGGGAGTGCCCATCCTGTGGTAAACCAAGGGGAAAAGAAGTTAAATTCTATATGGATGGAGTGAAATATCTGTCCGCAGAGGAGAGCAAGACAAAGGGGAAGGGAGCCGACTGGTTATGCGACCATTGCGGCAACTACAATTCTGTTCTCGATAATAGCTGTAGCAGCTGCGGTGCAGAGAGAGACTCGAAGGATAAGGCGTACTTTGATGTCAGAAAAGAGCAGGACGAAAAAAATTCCAGAAGTGTATCTGGAACGGGAACTGCTGTGGGAAATCAAGGTTCCGATCAAAGAAGGAAGAAAAGCAGACGTTCATTTGGCGCGTTGAAGATTGCTCTGATAGGTGTCCTTGTGGTTGCGGCGATAATCAGTCTCATGGCGTTCATAACTATGCCAAAGAAGAAGACCGTAACTGTTAAGGATATGACCTGGAAGACCAGCGTTGACGTGGAGAAATATGTTCTGTGTGACGAAGACGATTGGGAATTACCCGAAGGTGCCACGCTGAAATCCAAGAAACGGGAGATACACCACACTGAGCAGGAGTATGTGGGTGAACGGGAGGAGACCTACGACTCATATGAGGTGATTGGTTCCCATGTAGAGTACAGCTATGAGGACAATGGCGATGGAACATTTTCCGAGGTGGCAAACGATGTGGACGATTACGGATATGTGACGAGAACGAGATCAGTTCCGGTGTACAGAGATAAGCCTATATACAAGACGAAATATTACTATACAATATGGCGTTGGAAGTACGACAGGACTGAAAAAGCAGAGGGCGGTGGCAAGACACCGGAATACCCAAAGCCACAGCTTACGGATAAAGAGAGACTGGGAAAAAAGTCTGTTGAATACGAAGTCACGTGTAAGGTAAAGAAGAAAGAAAAGACTTATAAAGTTAAAAAGGCTATATATGACAAGCTGGACATCGGACAGACTTATAATGTCAAGGCCGATTCTGAGGAGATAGTGAGCATCATAGAGTAGAGACTTAAGGATACGGAGGCGGGTAAAAGTGACAAAGCAGTCAAATGATTGTAATGATAATAATTCAAATGTTGAGAATATATCAGACCTGGAAGATACATCAAATGTGCGGGGATGTTCAGGAATTGTTGTAAGACTGGCAGTGCCTGAGGATGCTGAAAGCCTGGTAGAAATATATGCTCCGTATGTGGAGAACACAGCTATAACATTTGAGTATGAAGTGCCATCAGTACAGGAATTTGCCCGGAGGATAGATAGTACACTTGAGAGATATCCGTATCTGGTGGCGGAGCTGTCAGGACAGATCGTGGGATATGCCTATGTGGGATCATTCCATGACAGACCTGCATACGACTGGTCTGTGGAGACTTCAATATATGTGGATAGGAATATAAGGCATATGGGTGTCGGTGGTATACTGCATAAGGCCCTTGAGGATGAACTTAAAGGAAGAGGATTCCTCAATATGAATGCATGTATAGCGTACATAGAACGCGCAGATGAACATCTGGACGACAACAGTGTGCGCTTCCACGAACACCTTGGATACCGCATGATCGGGCAGTTCCATAAGTGTGGATACAAGTTTGGCAGATGGTATGACATGGTGTGGATGGAGAAGATCATAGGAGAGCATGTGGCTGATCCTGAGAGACCATTCTGACTAGCCAGGCTTTAAGATTCTACCAATTAACAATTCTGAAACAAAACTCAAATAAAAGTAAAACAAAGATTCCATATGATATACCCTGTACAGGGGGTGTATTATGTGGAATTTTTTTGTGCGGTCAAAGGGCAATAGCCGGAGACCGATTAGAAAACAGAAGACTGCCAAAAAACCAAACAGAAAACTACGGAAAAATAGTGGAAGATTATACGCTATATACATGTCCATAAGAGACCGCATCAACAGAAATTCCATGAGAATGAGTGGTGCTGCATGTGCAGGAAATTTTGTGGTTGGCACAGGAAAGCTGATAATTGGTATAATTTCGCTATCGTTATTCACCTGCGTGAGTGCATTTTACACCTATGGAATGGTGGTGGCTAAGGGATGCGCACTGTGGGGAAGGCGGTATGAACGTCAAAAGCAGTATGCGTATTACAGGCTTACTGCTATAATACTGATAGTGGCGAGTATTCTGTATGTCATTTATTCCATGAGACTTTTGTGGAGACCTGAACGTACGAGTTACAATATATACGTGGGAATAACGATAGCAACATTTACATTTGCTGAGATCGGCATAAATATCCGTGGTGTATGTGTCCATTTGAAAAAGGATAATATGCTTGGACATGCTCTTAAGATGGCAAATCTTGTCACATCGCTGATAGCATTGGTGCTCACACAGACAGCGCTGTTGTCATTTACTCATGAGGGGATGGCGGACTATGATCCTTCCGTGGCAAATGGACTTATGGGAATGCTTATGGGATTGGTGAGCAGTCTGCTTGGAGGCTATATGCTGATAAGGCTCAGGAAGATAGAGAAAAAGGAGAAGAAAGATGGTACATATATTGGTGGTTGATGATGATGCAGTGCTTAACAAGACGGTATGTACATGGCTTGGCGATTGTGGATTTCAGGCAAAGGGTGTCCTGGATGCACAGGCAGCGTATGATGAGCTTTACAACAGCCTGTACGACCTGATCATTTCGGATATCATGATGCCGGGGATAGATGGATTTGAATTTGCAAAGACTGTCCGCGAGGTAAATGACAGGATCCCGATACTTTTCATGTCGGCAAAGGATGATCTGCCGTCCAAGCAGAAGGGATTCCAGATAGGGATAGATGACTACATGGTAAAGCCTATAGAACTGGCAGAGCTTGAGATGCGAGTCCGGGCACTTCTGCGCCGGGCAAATATAGAGATGGACAGGAAACTTGCTGTCGGCAATTTGGTCCTGGATGCTGACGGAATGACGGCGGAGATATACGGGGAGGAGATTCTGGTTGCTACAAGGGAATTCAATATCCTGTACAAGCTTCTCTCATATCCCAAGAAGACATTTACCAGAGCCCAGCTCATGGACGAGTTCTGGGACGCGGATTCGGACAGCGGTCTACGTGCGGTTGATGTGTACATAACCAAGCTCAGGGACAAATTCTCTGACTGCGATGGATTTGAGATAAAGACTGTCAGAGGTCTTGGATACAAGGCGGTGCTGAAATGAGAGACAGGATGGATGTTGACATGAAAAACGATGATACAGCAGGAACGGAAGTCGTTGACAGCAGAATAAAAAGAGAGGTGTTCCCCGCTGCGATATTTATCGTGACACTTTTATTATTTGCCGTCATAACGACGATCCAGATGAAGATAATTGGAAATTACATAGATTACAGGAATGTATCGCGCCCTGCGATCATAGGCATTTTTGGATTCTGGTTCATAGCCGCCATAGCATTTACTTTTTTTATAAGTTGGCAGATCAGAAAGAAATATCAGGAGCCCATCGAGAGATTGTCTAGGGCGGCAAAGAAGGTTGCAGATGGAGACTTTTCTGTATATCTTAGGCCGGAGCACACACAGGATAAGGCGGACTGTCTGGACGTCCTGGTGGAGGATTTCAACAAGATGGTTGGGGAACTTGGAAGTATAGAGACTCTCAAGACGGACTTTTTCTCCAATGTGTCACATGAATTCAAGACTCCGCTTGCCGTCATATCCAGCAATGCAGAAATGCTTAGCAGAAACGGGGAGCTGGACGTCAGACAGAAGGAGTGCGTGGACAATATATCTGCATCGACAAGAAGGCTCTCTGATCTCATACAGAATATGCTCAAGTTAAATAAGTTGGAGAAACAGACTATCACACCTTCGGTGGAGGTCTATGATGTGTGCGCCCAGCTCTGTGAGTGTGCGGTGCAGTTCGAGGAACAGTGGGAACAGAAGAATATTGAATTTGATGCGGAACTTGAGGACAGCGCGTTCATTGCCGCTGACCCGGGGCTGATGGAACTGGTGTGGAACAATCTGCTGTCAAATGCTGTGAAGTTCACTCCTGATGGAGGCTCTATCAAGATATCTCAGAGACGGGATGGCGGTGATGTTGTGGTGTCCGTGAGTGATACCGGCTGCGGTATAGACAAGGGGGAGCAGAAGCACATATTTGACAAATTCTACCAGGCCGATGCTAGTCATTCGACAAATGGCAATGGACTGGGGCTTGCCCTGGTGAAAAGGATAATTGAGCTCTCGGATGCAGACATATTCGTGGAGAGTGAACCTGGCAAAGGAACAACATTTACGGTGAGAATGGCTGGGGTGGCTCAAAGAGATGGCAGTCTGTAGATATGTAGATTTGGAAACAGAAGTGACTGCGAAAAGGTATAGATTAAGTAAATCAAAAAGGAGCATATATGGATCCACAGGAATTTATCTCTTATGAATATAAGGAACTTACGGTGAACGAGAATATGGCGTCATTTTATATTGATAGCTATGAGAATTTTGGCTGGCAGCAGGATGAGAATTTCCCGCCGGTGACAAGCGGCGGACACACGCTGATAAAATTAAAGAGAAACCGCAAGATTGTGAACAGGACAGAACTTACAAGACTTCAGAGACATTTCGAGGCGGATATGGATGAGATAAGCTCTCTTGAGAACTCCAAGACAAGCCTTGCAAATGCGCTGGCGATCGCGGTTGGAGTCATAGGAACAGCATTTATGGCGGGATCGGTATTTGCGGTGACAGCGGATCCGCCTATAGTCTGGCTGTGCGTGGTGCTGGCGATTCCTGCATTTGCGGGATGGGCGCTGCCTGTATGGATACACAAGAGGGTAAAAAGCGATAAGACCAGAAAGGTGACACCGTATATAGAGGCGAAATATGACGAGATCTATGAGATATGTGAGAAAGGACACTCCCTGTTGTAGGGGAGATATAAAGCAGCTTTCGGATGTAAAAGTCCGGAGGCTGCTTTTGTATGCAGAGAAATAAATAGTTTTAACAAAAGTCAAACAATACTCAATCAATACCGAAACATTTGACTGATAAGATAGCCCCAGAAAGTGAAGGAAAGGAGATTATGAGATATGAGTAAGAAAATTGTAGCAGGAGTGCTGGCGGTTGGCGTGATATCCGCAGCGGTGGCAGTGATTGCCAGAGGATACAAAGTGTGTGAAAGGAGAACGTATTGATATGGAGTACAGATTAAAGACAGGAAAGACCGGGGAAAAGGTGGTTTCCGGTTACAAGAAGATCGAGGACGGTGTGGTAGGTACATATAAAAAGATCGAGGATGGAGTTGTCGGCACATACAAGAAGATCGAGACAGCATTTGTGGACAGATTTCTTGAGGAAGTGCCGGATGAAGATAACACAGATGAAAACTAACATGGAATAAAGTAACGCAAATATTTAAGAAAAGAGGTAAAAAGATATGAAGAAGAGTAATTTTGTGGCAATGATACTTGGAACTATAGGAGCTGTATTTTTTGCACTTGGAATGTGCATGGCGTTGATCCCTGAGTGGAATATGAGAAATCAGGGAATCGTATCAGGGGTTATAGGTATGGTGATACTTCTTATAACACTTGGTGTATGGAGAAAGATGGAGGGCAAGGCTCCGATAAAGATATCTGGCAAGACTGTTGGAACCGCGGCTCTGGCTGTGTTTGGAGCACTTCTCCTGGGTGTTGGAATGAGTCTCAGCATGGTATTTGGCAAGATGGTGATAGGAATAGTCATAGGCCTTGTTGGAATCGTAGCATTGCTCATGCTTATACCACTTACAGTTGGACTGAAGTAAGAGTATAGTTGAATGAATATCCCCGGATGGATAAGACATATGTGGAAATTATGTCGGATCTGTCCGGGGATTTTTATATTAAAGCGAATATGGTCAATGACTGCTGAATACTATGTATTTGAGACGAAATAGTTAAGGCGGGACATTGAATGAGGAGTAACCTTGATAGGGGAATGGGATGGAGGACGATACAGCTTATAGCAGTGGCTGTTGCGATAGTTTTCACCCTTACTGTGACTGTGGGAGTGGTAGGTGTTATGGCTCAGGCAGATGACGGCACGTATGTATTGCAGGATAGGACTGTCACTGACATGATGGAAGATTTCGGAGTGATATGCTTTGATACCTTGAATGCACAGACGCATCTCCACAGCAATTTTATCACGAAGACGCTCAATGCAAGTTCCAATTCTGGGCTTAGAAATTCTTATGGCGTGTATGAAGAATTTTATTTTGAGAATGCGAATCGGATGTGTGGCTGTGTGTCAGATGCAGCATCAGATATGCTGTATACAGGAGCGGAAGTCAGGAGAACAGATGGTGGCGAAGTGTATATCCGCATGAGTGATGGTTCCGAGACAAAACTTGACAGTCCGGCAAATGTCAAAACTGATGCAGAGTTTGCACAGGAGGGTGAGTATTCCAAATATGCAGATATGGCGGATATACAGAGTAAATTCATTGCGTATAGCCAGCAGCTTGAGACATATGCTGATACTGAAGGCACAGTGGATGTTGATATAATGGATGACATGAACAACAGAAGTATCTCGGTAAATGGCAGCGGGCTCCATGTTGTGTCGGTAGACTATGATGAGCTTGCGGCAAATACCAATCCAATATATTTTGAGTTCCCGGATTATGCTGACGGCACTGTGCTGCTTATGAATATTGATCTGGCGGGGATTCAGGATGCAGTATTTGGAGATATGATACTTGGAAGCAAGAGCGATGCAAAGGCAAATGACAACGGCAACTATTACAATGCCTACAACAGAATGTACTTCAATTTTTATGATAGTTCAGCATCTGATGGACAGTTCAGTGGTAGCATATCATTTGTGGGCCGAGGCTTTGGAACGGTGATCGCACCGAAGGCAGCAGTGGGACTGGGACACAACTGGGATGGCTGTGTGGTGAGCGAGGATTTCTCCAACGGAGGAGAATTCCATAGAGTACCAGGCAGCAAGTTTCCAAATGAGGAACCAACAACAGAAGATACCACAACGGAAGATACGACGACAGAAGACACGACAACAGAAGACACAACCACGGAGGATACCACAACAGAAGACACAACCACGGAGGATACCACGACAGAAGACACAACCACGGAGGATACCACGACGGAAGATACCACGACAGAGGATACCACAACAGAAGACACAACGACAGAGGATACAACAACAGAGGATACCACGACAGAAGATACGACAACGGAAGACACAACGACAGAGGATACAACGACAGAAGATACAACCACAGAAGACACGACGACAGAGGATACAACAACAGAGGATACGACGACAGAATACACCACAACAGGAACAACAAACACCATGACAACAACACGTAACACGCCCCCGGGCAGACATCCGGATACAGGTGACAAAGTGCCTGTAAAAGAGGCTGCAAGTGTTGTTATCCTGGCTCTTATGGGAAGTGCAGGGATATTAATATATAAAAAAATAAGAAAGTAGACATATGATCCGTTTGGACTTGACAGGATGGTTTATACTGTGAAAAATAAGTGTATAGAGGAACCTGATATGCCGTATGATGATGGGGAGGTGTCGTTGTTCCTTTATACAAAAGGGAAGAAAGGAAATCCGCCAGAGGAACTTCAAAGTTTACTGCATTATATGGAGAATTCAACAGAAGAAAATGCTGGCACAGATTCACTTAAGGCATTTCATCATATGGTGACGGCTATGAAAAATGATGGAGAGG
>JAEDGW010000181.1 GCA_016297325.1 Coprococcus sp.
GATGATAACCAGCAGAAACAACACTATGGAAGGCAGAACCATAAACCAGAATTTTCTCTTGTAAAATCTTTTCATAGTTTTTCCTTTCCTACACTGAACACCAGCCATGCAAAATTTGCCTTCGTTGTATGATCGCATTGCTTCGCAATGCGATAGGTCGTCGATGCCATTTTAAGATGTGGCTTCGCCACATGGGCATCTCCTCGGTCAAGGCTGGTGCTGCCTGTCAAATTCCCATCAGGAATCTGACATATTTTAAACTACTACTCCTTGATGCTGTCCTTCCACTTTGTCAGTGCATCTTCCACACCTGTTCTTATAGTGTTCTCATCCCACTGATCAGGATTTGTAAATAACTGCTCCTGGATAGTTGCACCGATGGTGTTGAGTCCCCATGACTCAGGGAAAGCATCGAAGTCATTGCCCATCACAAGGTCATTGCTCATATAGTATACAAGTGAATTGCTGAGTGGATTCTCAAGCTTCTCGCTCTCGTCTGCGTTGAATGGGACAAATGCAAATTTGTTGGTGATGTAATCTTTTCCTGTATCTGATGTGTAGAGCCATACAAGGAAGTCCTCAGCGGCTTTCTGCTCCTCTTCTGAATCCTTCTTGTTGATAACGTAATACTGTGAAACGAACTCAGGGATTGAGCTGTTCATCTTGTCAACTGTAACGCCCTCAGCTGAGATGTCACTCTGCTCAAGGTTAACCTTCATTGGGAGCATTGTGAGTCTTGATGCCTTGTCTGCATCCACGCCTGCGATGGTTCCGTATACCCAGTTACCCTGCTTGATGAACATTGCCTTACCCTCAGCAAATGTCTGAACTGCCTGATCATATCCTGTCACTGTTGAGTTGATGTACTCTGATCCACGCTCTACCTTGCCGCTTGGTCCTGCTGTGTAGCTTGAAAGCATGTCAAGCTCCTGAACCATCTTCACAAGTGGCTCCTCAAGCTTATCAACATCTTCCTTTGTAGCTGCTGCCGTTGCATTGTAGTTAGGGAACACTGCATTCAGTGCGTAGTTTGTATAGTGGTTTGCATATGTCCACTTCTCAGCACCTGCGATTGCAAATACTCCGTTCATGTTCTCTGTTGTGGCTGTCTTATCCTTTGCCGTGGTGTATGCATTGCCTGAAAGTGTAACCTTCTCACCACCCTTGCCGTTTATGTAATCATCGATTGCCTTGATCATGCCTGTAAACTCTTCATAATTGGCACTTCTGTAATCAGCGACAAATGCGTCTGCATTGTCAAGTCCAAATACATCACATATCATCTGCGTATCTGCGATAAGTCCGTAACCCTCTACGTTGTAAGGGATTCCGCAGCTTGCTCCGCTCTCATCTGCGAGCTGCATGCTCTCTGGAATTGAATCGTAGATTGACTTTAACTCCTCATTCTTTACTGATGTTGATGGAAGTACAAATCCGCCCTCATTCCACTCTGTGAACTGTGCCTGGTTTATCGCGTACAGTGTAGGATAGTTCTTGGAATTCATCTCTGATCTGAGTGTCTCCATGGCCTCCTGTGTACCACATGTGTAAACCTTAACCTTAACTCCTGTCTCTGTCTCATAATCCTTGCACAGATCCTGGATGCTGTCTGCAATCTCAGACTTTGTGTTGTAAATATACAGATCGTAATCCTTCTTTGCTGAACCACATCCTGTCATAGATGCAAGTCCCAGCATCATAGCTGCTGAAAGCGCACATGCTACTAATTTCTTTGCTCTCATAACCTTTTCTCCTTTTCTTGCTTTGAATTTCCCTCTTGTTCTTCTTAACTGCCTTACTTTGTAGTCTCCTGCTCTTTATGAGCTTTCCTTGTAGTGATAACTGCGGTAACTCTGTGTACTTAACACTTGTAACCATATTATATCGTCTCGATAAAACATATCTCATAAGCGCTTAGATGAAACATGTTTCATTTGCATTAAGATTATCATATGAAACATGTTTCGTCAATAGGGAATTTATAGATTTTTTAGATTTTATGCCGGGACTTAGCCCTTGGCAATGTGGAGGATACCGCTAAGCAATCCTTCTCTAACTGAGAATTCCCATATTAAGCAGAGCATATGTCCAGGGAGTTTTCGCAAATCAGGGATTTCCAAATGAAAACGTCACAAATTTGTATCTATTTTCCATTTTCCCCGCATAAAGATACAAGATTCTGAGATTTTGTATCTTTATGGCTTATTTCTTGCAAAAAGCGATAATTTTGTGCTCTTAGTAAGTTTCTTATGTTTTGTACCCGCATAAAAAAGAAGTTCATGATTTTTGAGTGGCACCTCATTTTCTCTTCATGAACTTCTTTTCGTAATCATACTATAAAGTTGTATCGCCTTTTTCTACGCTCACCGGAAGTAGTATAAGATTTCCGTCTATATGTGTGTGTCTCTCTTTTGCGCTGTCGATCTGATCTGCGGTTGCACTTTCAACCTGTCCTTCGGCATAATCTTCCTCCTCCGGTCCATCGATCATCTCCATAAGCTGGAGAACTGCCTCCTGAGCGATCTCCTTGTACGGCTGGTGTATTGATGTGAGCCTTGTCGTGCTGGCGTTGGTGATGTATGTTCCATCGTATGCCACGATTGCGAGATCATCAGGGATCTTTTTTCCTATGGCAAGCGCCGCCTTGAGGAATGCTATCGCCGGCATGTCTGCGGCAAATACACCGTCCACATCCGGGTACTCCTCAAGTATGCATTTTGCCATCTCAAAGTATCCCTGGAAATCAAAGTCGTTCCACTGAACAGGAACCCTTCTGGATTTTATCCCATTCTCGGCAAGGACTCTATCTAGTTCCTCATGGCACTCAAATGACATGATATTCTTGTCTGTTCTTATTCCGGATATGTGGATGACATATTTGCATCCACTGTTTATAAATTCCCGGGCAGCAAGCTGTCCGCCCATCTTGTGGTCAGACACTACAACAGGGAATTTGTTTCCCACCATGTAATCCAGCATGACCATAGGCTTGTCTATCTTCTGATATTCCTTTGCTGTGCTTGTGGTTGTTCCGCATATGATTCCGTCCACGATATTGGACTTTAACAGCTTAAAACATTCCTTCTCCCTCTGCTTGTCGTCCGATGTGGAAAAAAGCATGAATTTATACTTTTTCTCATAAAGTATCTTTTCAATCTCCGATGCCAGTGATGAGAACCATGGGTGCTGTATATTTGGAACCAGCATCGCAATGGAATTGGATCTGCCCTTGAACATGCCGCGCGCAAGCTCATTTGGAACATAATCCAGTTTCTTCATCGCATCTTCTATCTTCTTTTGAGTCTCGGGTTCAACTTTTGCCGTGCCGTTGATAAGTCTTGACACCGTGCAGATAGCAACACCGGCCTCCTTTGCAACATCTCTTATACTTGCCATTTATAAATATACTCTCCTTATGAAACTTGTTTCATAAGGAGAGTATACCATAATACTTTCTGTAATGTAAATTGTGTAATATGACGATAATCAGCTCAAAAGCTCCTCTATCATGCCACCGTCAAATGTCACGCTCTGGACATGGTTTACCTCGATCTGGTAGAGTGCATGTGCAACTATGTGCTCCGCAGCCTGCTCTATATCTCTGATTCCGGTCACGCCGTCGCATTTCCTGATGACAGCATCCACGCCGTCAGGAAGAATGATACACTCGCTCTTATCAAGTCCTATGCGCTTGAGGACCTTAGGCAGGACAAATTTGTTGAATATCTCCTTCTTCTCATCCGGGG
>JAEDGW010000182.1 GCA_016297325.1 Coprococcus sp.
AGACACTTAGAAACAAGATGATCAAGTCTAAGGTTAAGACAGTTATCAAGAAGGTTGAGGCTGCTATCGCTGCTGGCGACAAGGCTGCTGCACAGCAGGCACTTGTAGTTGCTACATCAGAGATCAACAAGGCTGCTTCAAAGGGCATCTACCACAAGAACAACGCTGCTCGTAAGGTTTCACGTCTCGCAGTTGCTGTAAACAAGATGGCTTAGTTGATAATTTCATAACTTTGACATGAGGATTTGGATATATTAAACGGCTGCATATATTTGAACCAATCATAGTTAATAGATAAAAGCACGCATGAATCATGCGTGCTTTTATATTTCTCATACCAACAGCAAATGAAATGTTTACTTATGGGTCATTCTTCTTCCTGCAACTGTTTTTTGAGACACTCTATCTCTGCCATTGCTTCCGCAAGCTCGGCATTGCGCTTGTCAAGAAGCTCTGTCTTCTCTGCTATAACTTCCTTATCTTCATCTATCTGCTTCTGCATCTCCTCTATCATGTAGTGCACCGTATTCTCATCAAGTATTTTAAGTGCTTCCGAAAACATATTGATCACCTCCGCAGGTTTGTCCAGATAACCTGCCATATCCACAAACACACTCTCCAGATATGGGTAATCTGTCACCAGCTCATTTAGTCGGTCTGTACTATCCACTGATAACAGGGCAAGCCATCCGTTCAGCTCATTTATTACCTTCTTGTCTTTAGAATAGTAACTTTTCTCGAATACGTCAAGCGCTATGAGGTAATAATCCTGCAGCATATTCATCCCAATCCTAGTATCAAATATTGTTGTTCCATGATGGACATATGTATCTTTATATTCTTTTCTGCGAAGCTCTGCAGGACTCTGTTCAAATATGATTATAGTATATACTTTTTTAAGATCACTGTATGTGAATTTCTTCCCTTTCTGCTCCTTGACTCTGCTGTACTGACGCAGGAGAAGATCCGCAGAATAGCAAGACATCCTCTGCGCAGGGAAAAGATAGGATATCTTCTGTATTTCTACATTAGCAATCGAACCATCCTCAAGTTCAACTACTATATCCATTATAAGAAGTGAAGCTCCCTGTAACAAACTCTCCTCCACCGGAAGTGTATATTTTACTTTCACTTTTCTTCCAAGCACGCTGCTTATAAATCCCGACAATCTATCCGGATATACATCCGGATTGAACATTTTCTTGAAAAACGGATCATATGTAAGTGGAAGTGTCCGTGTTCCGCACAGGAATCCAGTCAGACGTTCCTTCAGTTCATCCGTAAGACATCTGTATCTTTCGTATGACTCAGTATCCTTTTTTAGATCATTCACAACACTATCTCGGTCTTTTCTCTTGAATAATGTGCTTATCTCTGCTTTTTCTGTCATAGGCATAGTTCCTCCTGATAATTGTATTAAGTAATGCGTATTTCCCGCCAAATATATAGCTGCCATATGCCAGCTAAATTATAGATATGCACATCTGCTAAAAGCCACATTACCATTATAAACTGTGGTAGTCAACAGGCCTGAAATGCCTCACAATTATACAAAAACGCAAAGAAAAAGGACCTATACGAAACGTATAAGTCCTTTAAGCATTGTTGTAAATTTGAATATCAATATATATTATTCTAACTTGTGTTATGAAAAAAATAAAGAGGAAAAGGCTCTGCATAACTCCATTCCAGACATTCCACATAACCTTTTCCTCAATCATCTACCCAGTCTCTCGGATAAGCATATATTCCTATTTCATAACAATATTCACAATACGTCCAGGAACATAGATCTCTTTGATAACGTTACCTGTGAGCTTGTCGGCAATCACTTCCTTAGCCTTTGCGATAACTTCATCCTTAGGATCCTCCTTGCCGATTGCAAGTGTTGCCTTTGTCTTACCGTTTATCTGTACAGCGATCTCAACCATTGCCTCAACTGTCTTTGCCTCATCGAACTCTGGCCATGTCTGCTGATATACATATCCGCCGTAGTTCTTTACTGACCACAGCTCCTCTGTGATATGAGGTGCAACAGGATTTAACAGGATGAGCAGTGTCTTGAACTCATCTGCTGTAACGCTTCCCTTCTTGTAGAAGTCGTTGAGAAGTGCCATCATGGCTGCGATAGCTGTGTTGTACTTCAGGTTCTCGAAGTCATTTGAAACCTTCTTGATAACCTGATGCATCTTGGTCTCCATATCCTTGGAGTAGCCCTTCTCGTCTGTCACGCTGTCCTGAAGCTTCCAAACTCTGTCGAGGAATCTTCTACATCCCTTAACACCGTCCTCAGACCATGAAGCTGCAAGGTCAAATGCTCCGATGAACATCTCGTAGGTACGAAGTGTATCTGCGCCGTATACATTTACAATGTCGTCAGGATTTACAACGTTGCCTCTTGACTTACTCATCTTCTCGCCGTTCTCACCGAGGATCATGCCGTGTGATGTTCTCTTCTGGTATGGCTCTGGTGTAGGAACTACGCCCTGATCATACAGGAACTTGTGCCAGAATCTTGAATACAGAAGGTGAAGTGTTGTGTGTTCCATTCCTCCGTTGTACCAGTCAACAGGAAGCCAGTACTTGAGTGCCTCCTTGCTTGCAAGAGCCTCTGTGTTGTGAGGATCTGTATATCTGAGGAAATACCATGATGATCCAGCCCACTGTGGCATGGTATCTGTCTCTCTCTTTGCAGGGCCGCCACAGCATGGACATGTGGTGTTTACCCAGTCTGTCATAGCTGCAAGTGGTGACTCACCATTGTCTGTTGGCATGTAGCTGTCAACCTCTGGAAGAAGCAGTGGAAGCTGGCTCTCATCGATTGGAACATAACCACACTTATCGCAGTGAACGATAGGAATTGGCTCGCCCCAGTATCTCTGACGTGAGAATACCCAGTCACGGAGCTTGTAGTTGGTCTTTGCCTGACCGATGCCCTTCTTCTCCAGGAACTTTATCATCTTCTCTTTTGCATCCTTTACCTCAAGTCCGTTGAGGAAATCAGAGTTGATGAGAACTCCTGTTGCCACATCTGTAAATGCAGCCTCATTTATATCTACTTCCTCTCCATCCTTTGCAACAACCTGGATGAGTGGAAGTCCGAACTTCTTTGCAAATTCCCAGTCTCTGTCATCATGTGCAGGAACCGCCATGATGGCACCTGTTCCGTAGCTCATGAGTACATAGTCTGAAACATAGATTGGGATCTCCTTACCATTTACAGGGTTGATGGCTGTGAGTCCGTCAATACATACACCAGTCTTATCCTTTGCAAGCTCTGAACGCTCGAAGTCACTCTTCTTTGCTGCCTGCTCACGATATGCCTCGATGTCTGACCAGTTGCCGATCTCATCCTTGTACTTGTCAAGGATTGGATGCTCTGGTGAAACAACCATGTATGTTACTCCGAACAATGTATCACATCTTGTTGTATATATACGGAGCTTGTCCTCTTTGCCCTTTACTGAGAAATCTACCTCAGCTCCTGTTGAACGTCCGATCCAGTTCTTCTGTGAAACCTTTACACGCTCGATGTAATCCACGCCGTCAAGTCCCTCTATAAGCTTATCTGCATAATCTGTGATCTTGAGCATCCACTCTGACTTAACCTTGCGGACAACCTCGCTGCCACAACGCTCACATACACCGTTGACAACCTCCTCATTTGCAAGACCAACCTTACATGATGTACACCAGTTGATAGGCATCTCCTTCTT
>JAEDGW010000058.1 GCA_016297325.1 Coprococcus sp.
GATGCAGAGACAGCCAAGAAGTTCATCGACAACCTGGAGATCTTCTCACTCCTTGCAAATGTCGCTGATGTTAAGTCACTGGCTATCCACCCAGCATCAACAACTCACTCAGAGCTGAACGACGCTGAGCTTATCGATCAGGGAATCAAGCAGAACACGATCAGACTTTCAATAGGTACTGAGAACATAGACGATATCATCGAGGATCTTGACGAGGCATTCAAGGCAATTCAGGAGTAATCGATATAAATAATGAATATATAGCGGCGCTGGCTTTGACGGACATGTTGAAGCCTGGCGCCGTTTGAAACAGAAGAACAGAATAAATTCAGTAATATCTAAAAATATCAAGAAAGGTAATGGTACAATAACATGAGCAAAATATATAAGAGTGCAGCAGAGCTTATAGGTAAGACTCCTCTTCTGGAGCTTTCAAACATAGAGAAGAAGAATGATCTCAAGGCAAATATCCTTGCAAAGCTTGAGTATTTCAACCCAGCAGGAAGTGTTAAGGACAGAATTGCATTCCAGATGATCGAGGATGCTGAGAAGGACGGAACACTCAAGCCGGGCGCAACCATCATCGAGCCTACATCAGGAAACACAGGTATCGGTCTTGCATCTATAGCAACAGCTAAGGGTTACAAGGCGATCATCGTTATGCCTGAGACCATGAGTGTTGAGAGACGTAACATCATCAAGGCATACGGCGCAGAGATAGTTCTTACAGATGGAACAAAGGGAATGAAGGGTGCCATCGCAAAGGCTGATGAGCTTTCAAAGGAGATCCCTGGCAGCTTTGTAGCCGGACAGTTCGTAAATCCATCAAATCCAAAGGCGCACAGACTTACAACAGGTCCAGAGATCTGGGAGGATACAGACGGTAAGGTAGATGTATTTGTAGCTGGTATCGGAACAGGTGGAACTATAACAGGTGTTGGCGAGTATCTGAAGGAGAAGAATCCAGATGTAAAGGTCATCGCCGTTGAGCCTGCCACATCACCAGTCCTCTCAAAGGGCGTTTCAGGAGCACACAAGATACAGGGAATCGGTGCAGGATTTGTTCCTGACACACTTAACACAAAGGTATATGATGAGATTATCGCCGTTGAGAATGATGACGCATTTGCAGCAGCAAAGGAGATCGCATCAGCAGAAGGAATCCTCGTAGGAATCTCATCAGGTGCAGCTTACTTTGCAGCAAAGCAGATCGCAGAGCGCCCTGAGTATGCAGGCAAGAACATCGTAGTTCTTCTTCCAGACAGTGGAGACAGATATTACTCAACTCCGTTATTCGGCTAAATGGATATTAAGTAATTGCTGTGATATAGAATTTATATGAAAAAGCCACCACATCGTGTTTTGATGTGGTGGCTTTTTTTGAAAGTACCCTTAATTAGCTGCATAAATAGTATACAATTGGATAACCTTAAAACTGATAGAACTTTGAGGGGAAATGTCCTTAATTGGGTTGACTTTCCCTTAAAATGTGCTAATATTTAAGGGAAAAGGAGTGGATTAAGGGAATGAGAACTTTTAATTACAGTAAAATAAAAGAAGAAAAATGGGATTCTGAAGTGCTTGGACTCATAGCTGCAATATATAGATATGCAGGTAAACAGGAACTGTATTTAAGACAGCGTCCAGATGAACTGGATAAGCTTGTGGAGATAGCAAAGATCCAGAGCACGGAGGCATCCAATGCTATAGAGGGCATAGTCACAACAAATACAAGAATAAAGCAGTTGGTTGAGGAGAAAACCACACCGAAGAACAGAGCCGAGGAAGAGATAGCAGGTTACAGGGATGTGCTGGGGGTTATACATGAAAGCTTTGATGCGATACCTATAACTCAGAATTATATACTTCAGCTGCATAAGATGTTGTACAGTCATATGAATAACCCATTTGCAGGAAGAACAAAGACGGTGCAGAACTATATCAGCGCAACTTATCCTGATGGGCATACGGAAGTCCTGTTCACGCCGATGGCTCCATTTGAGACACCGGAAGCGCTGGACAGGATATGTGGGGAATACAACAGGGTGATCGGTAATTTCGAGGTGGAGCCGCTGATCGTCATTCCTGTTTTCATACATGATTTTCTGTGCATACACCCGTTTAATGATGGCAATGGCAGAATGAGCAGACTGCTCACAACGCTTTTGTTATATAGAAGTGGATTCTATGTTGGAAAGTATATTTCCCTTGAGGCTAAGATCGCAGGAAATAAGGAGTTATATTATGAGTCACTTGGAAAAACGCAGGCAGGCTGGCATGAGGGCACGGAGGATGTGATTCCGTTTATAAAGTATCTCCTTGGAACGATACTTGCTGCTTATAAGGATTTTGAGGAGCGCTTTGCAATTGTAGAGGAAAAGCTGCCGGCGATTGAGATGGTGCGAAAAGCGATACTGCTGAAAATAGGAAAGTTTACAAAGCAGGATATAATGGAACTTTGTCCGACCCTCAGCATCAGTTCGGTAGAGGGAGCACTCAGAAAACTCGTAAAAGAGGGCGATATAGGCAGAGGCGGTACAGGCAAGTCTACCTATTATGTCAGAATGAAATAACATATGCTTGTATTTTTTCCATTAGCTTGTTAATCTATTGTACGAAACAGGAGATCAGTATGCATGGCAGAGACTAATTGCCGGTGCATTTGAGATGGTGGGTAGATTGGGATAAGGCCGATCTGAATGAATTGATATTAGGGAAAAAGGGATATAAGACTATGAAAAAACTATCAGATAGACAGAAAACACTTATAAAATGGTTGTGTGTGCTGGTGCTGGTCGGACTTATCATATATGTGTTCAGGGACATGGCAGGCCCTATACTGTCGCAGCTTGTAAAGACAAGCCCTGTGGTTGTGGCAGCCATTCTTGGAGCGACGCTTTTATACGGAGTGATAGAGAGCTGCATAACGTTTATCCTCATGCGACAGGTGGAGAACGATATGACATTTTTCGATGCAAATATTATGACGTATTTTGTGTCATTTTACAGGGTGTCAACGCTTGGGAGCGGTACCATAGTGGCATCCACATTGTTCATGAAGCACTGCGGAATACAGCCGTCGAAGGCACTTGGTCTGTACTCTATTGACTATGCGATACACAAGATGACCATATGTGTTATGGCGGTGGCATTGTTTCTTGCAAACAGAGAATATATGCTTGGAGTATTTGGCAAATACAGTTCATATGTTGTCCTTGGAGTTATAGCGACCATACTCATAACGATGGCGATAGTGCTCTTTGCGTGCTGGCCACCGTTTCACAGATTTCTCAGATGGCTTCTCGAAAAAGCTGATGCTTTGTTTAAAGGACGATTTGCAAAGCTGATTGACAGTTTAAGTGAGCAGACAGCCATGATGGAGGATGCCACCAGGGTTGTACTTAAGAAACCGTGGCTTATAGTGGTAGTCATGTTGCTTGATATATGCAAATTCTCATGCTGGTTCTCGATACCATACATAGTGTGCCACAACGTATGTGATATGAATATCATCACGTCAATAGGTATAACAGCAATGAGTGTCATGTTGGCGGCAGTCATTCCTATGCCGGGCGGAATCGGATCAAGTGAGCTTGTTATGACAGCGATCTATTCGGGACTTGTGGGGGCTGCTGCGGCCGGAGCCATGGCACTTCTCTATAGATTTGCCACATTTATGTTCCCTTTTATCATAGGTGCATTTACAGCCATATTCTTCAAGAGGTTCAAGCGATATAAGGCGGCGCAGAATGAAAAACAGGGAATTCCGGATGGCGATAGCATGGCGGATACAGACTCATAGCTGAACCGATAAATGAGTTTATAAAGAACCGATATATATCAATGGTCAGCAAGACGCGTGGCAGGTGATATATATTGGCTGGTGAAGGGAAAAGATACATATGAAGAATATAGTCGCGGGCATACTGGCTCACGTTGATTCAGGCAAGACCACGCTCTCCGAGGCGATGCTCTACCAGACTGGAAGGATAAGAAAGCTTGGACGTGTGGATCATCAGGATACATATCTTGACACGGACAGTCAGGAAAAGGACAGGGGAATCACGATATTTTCCAAGCAGGCGGAGCTTAACTTTGGTGATATGCACATAGCACTGCTTGACACTCCAGGACATGTGGATTTCGGAACGGAGATGGAGAGGACTCTTCAGGTCCTCGATTATGCAGTTTTGGTAATCAATGGCATGGATGGTGTTCAGAGCCATACGGAGACGCTGTGGAAACTGCTTGAGAGATATGAGATTCCTGTATTTATATTTGTAAATAAGATGGACATGACGGGGTATGACAGGGAGTACCTCATGGACAATATCAGACACAGACTGAGTGATGGCTGTGTCGATTTTTTATGTGAAGATGCTGGCGAACACATAGCCATGTGCGATGAGAACATGCTGGAGAGATTCCTTGAAACAGGGGCAAATGCAGAATCTGACGTGGTGTGTGCTATATCGGACAGAAAGCTGTTTCCTTGTTATTTTGGTTCGGCACTTAAAAATGATGGTGTGGCTGAGCTGCTGGATGGAATGAACAGATATGTGACTGAGCCTCAGCGAACGGATGAATTTGGCGCGAGGGTATTTAAGATCGGCCGTGATGACAAAGGAGAGAGGCTGACTTATATGAAGATCACAGGGGGGACCTTGAGACTAAAGGATGTACTCACGCTTACAGGCAGACAAGGCGAGGAAACACTTGAAAAGGTAAATCAGATAAGGGTATACTCCGGCGCAAAGTATGACATGGTGGATCATGTCACTGCGGGCTGTGTATGTGCTGTTCCGGGACTGGTGAATACCTACGGCAGACAGGGAATCGGTGCCTGCCCGGATGGAGAGCTCCCAAGTCTGGAGCCGGTTCTCAGCTATAAGGTCATGTACCCGACTGATGTGGATGCGGTCACGATGGTGTCAAAGCTCAGACAGCTTGAGGAGGAGGATCCATTGCTTCAGGTGCAGTGGAATGAGGCAGCCGGTGAGATATACATCAAGGTCATGGGACAGGTGCAGCTGGAGGTCGTGGCGCAGATGGTCAGAGACAGATTTGGCATAGCCATCACGTACGGTCAGGGCAGAATATCATATAAGGAGACGATCGCAGCTCCGGTCATGGGAGTGGGACACTTTGAACCGCTCAGACACTATGCTGAAGTACATTTGCTGCTTGAACCTATGGAGAATGGCAGTGGTATGTGCTTTGACAGCATTTGTAGCGAGGATGTTCTGGACAAGAACTGGCAGAGATTGATCCTGACTCATCTACAGGAAAGGGAATTCAGAGGGGTGCTGACGGGATCCCCGATCACGGATATGAAGATAACTATCACTGCAGGCAGGGCGCATCAGAAGCACACCGAAGGTGGTGATTTCAGGCAGGCGACATACAGGGCTGTGAGACAGGGACTTATGATGGCAGAAAGTGTATTGCTTGAACCGGTGTATGCATTTAAAATAGAGGTACCGCAGGAGTATGCGGGCAGAGTGCTTGCTGATATAGTGAAGATGAGCGGCAGCATGGACGGACAGGAGATATCCGGTGAGACAACGGTTATCACTGGACATGCACCAGTATACACTATGAGAGAGTATTATAGTGAGCTCACGGCATTTTCCAGAGGTACAGGCAGGCTTCAGGTGGATATAGACGGCTATCAGCCATGCCACAACACCGAAGAGGTTCTGGCTGAGAGACATTATGATCCTGAGCTTGACAGGTTTAATCCATCATCATCGGTATTCTGCGCTCACGGTGCAGGTTATCTGGTTGACTGGTACGATGTGTATGAGAACATGCATGTGAAGGAGGATCCGGGATTTGAGATCTCAGGTCAGCTGGGTTATACAGAGGATGGCGATGTTACGGATATTCCGGTGAACAGACCGGGAAAGAGCGTGTCGGATATGTCCATCACGGACGAGGAACTCAGCGAGATATTTGCAAGGACATTTGGCGGAGATTACAAGGATAAGGATGTGGCACTGAACGGAAGATTCAGGAGAACTACATCTGAGTATAAAGTAAATGGAACAGCAGCCGGTGGTGTGACAGAAGGCACAGCCGGAGGCGGCGCGTCTGCTGGTGCAGCAGGAGATACTTCAAGTTCGGGATATCGCGGAAATGGACAGTATAATAAGAGTCAGTCCAGAGACAGACAGCCCGGGAATGGGCCTCTTGTGGGCAGCAGGCCAGCCGACAGGGGAATAGCAACACCCGGAGCATTCAAGCGCAGAAAGAGTGGCGAGGACTACGTCATAGTGGATGGCTACAACGTCATATTTGCGTGGGATACACTTCGGGAATTGTCGGAGCACAATATAGACTCTGCGAGAGGTAAGCTCATGGATATCCTGTCGAACTATCAGGGATATATGAACTGTCATCTGATAGTGGTATTTGACGGCTACAAGGTGAAGGACAACAAGGGGGAGAGATTTCCTTATGACGATATAGAGGTAGTGTACACAAAAGAAGGCGAGACCGCCGATGCGCACATAGAAAAGCTCACCCATGAGCTTGCGAGAAAGCACAAGGTCACTGTGGTCACATCGGACGGACTGGAGCAGATAGTCACCATGGGGCAGGGCGCGATCCGCATGTCCTCACGGGACTTCAAGGCAGAGGTTGAGAGGGTGAACGAACATCTGAGAGAGAATTATCTGAAAAACGATTGAGAAAATTTGATCAAAACAATTAAGCTGAACTATTTAATTCTGGCTTATTTGATAGATACTTAAAAGGAAGAAGGAAAAAAGGTTTGTCAGGGCAAAATTGCCCGGCGGACCATACATAATTACGGAGAACAGCGAGGCTGCAAAGAGTATATATATCAAGCGGGTGAACGTGTGTTGGCAGGGGCATTTGAGCCCGCCGGTCCTTAGATGGTGCGTCAAGCAGCATCTTAGTACCGCTGCAGGGCGAAACGAGCGGAAGCGTCCCCAGACAACACACGTTCACCCGCTTGATAGAAAATATTGGGGCCGAGCGTCCGTAAATCAGAAGGAGGGCAATTTGGCAGATTATATAATGGCGCTGGATCAGGGAACGACCAGCTCAAGGGCGATAATATTTGATAAGGAAGGCAGGATTTGTTCGGTGAAACAGAAGGAGTTCACCCAGCATTTCCCGAATAACGGCTGGGTGGAGCATGACCCTATGGAGATATGGGCAACCCAGATGTCGGTGATGATGGAGGCGAGGGAGACCATGGGAATCCGCACCGAGGACATAGCCGCCATAGGAATCACCAACCAGAGAGAGACAACCATAGTGTGGGATCGAAAGACCGGCAATCCGGTGTATCACGCCATAGTGTGGCAGTGCAGGAGAACTGCGGACAGGATAGAGCAGCTTAAGGCTGAAGGATATGACAAGGTGATAAGGGAGAAGACGGGACTGATAGTTGATCCGTATTTCTCTGCAACGAAGATAGAGTGGATACTTGACAATGTGCCGGGAGCCAGGGAGCGCGCAGAGGCGGGGAAGCTGATGTTCGGAACTGTTGACACATGGCTTATATACAAGCTCACAGGCGGAAGAGTCCATGCAACGGACTACACGAACGCATCGCGTACCATGCTTTTCAACATTCATACACTGGAGTGGGACAGGGAATTGCTTGCAAAGTTCAACATCCCGGAGAGCATGCTTCCGGCAGTGAGAAATTCCAGTGAGATATACGGATACACGGACAGAGAGATATTTGGCGGTGAGGTGCCTATAGCGGGAGTTGCCGGAGATCAGCAGGCTGCGCTGTTCGGTCAGTGCTGCTTTGAGGCAGGAGATGTGAAGAACACTTACGGAACGGGTTGTTTCCTCCTCATGAACACAGGCGATAAGGCAGTTGACTCACAGCAGGGACTTCTCACCACCATAGCCATAGGACTTGACGGAAAAGTCAGCTATGCGCTTGAGGGAAGTGTGTTCGTGGCTGGAGCAGCCATCAAGTGGCTCAGGGATGAGATGAAGCTCATAGACAGTGCGGCGGATACTGAGCGTATTGCTCTGTCTGTGCCGGACAGTAATGGTGTATATGTGGTACCTGCATTTACGGGACTTGGCGCTCCTTACTGGGATGCGTACGCCAGAGGGGCAGTGTTCGGCCTTACAAGGGGAACAAATAAGGCACACTTTGTCAGGGCGACAGTCGAATCGCTGGCATATGAGACATCGGATGTTCTTGCGGCTATGGAGATGGATGCAGGACTTTCAATTACAAGCCTGCGAGTGGACGGCGGTGCAAGCGCCAACAACTTCCTGATGCAGTTCCAGGCAGATATAGAGAATGCCGAGATAGTGCGGCCTGTGATCACGGAGACAACAGCTCTGGGTGCTGCATATCTGGCTGGACTTGCTGTTGGCTACTATGACAGTCTGGATGAGATCAAGGGCTACTGGAAGGCCGACAGAAGATTTGAGCCGGGGATAACCGAGGATAAGAGGGAGACGCTCCTTGCAGGCTGGAAGGATGCAGTGGAGAGAACGAGAGTGACAAGGTGAATATAAAAATATATATAGAAAGAAAAAAAGAAAAAACAATGGGTAATGAGAAAACAGGAGGGACTTATGTATTTAGTATTTGATGTAGGGGCAACATTTATAAAGTATGCGTTAATGGACGATGAGGGCAATATATCGGGAAAGGGTAAGACTCCAACCGACAGATATGCCGAGGCTGGAACTCCGGCATTTGTGGCGCAGATCAAGAAGGTGTATGACGAGAAGGTACTGGACTGTGACATAACAGGAATTGCCATGGGGCTTCCTGGACAGATAGATGTCGAGCGCGGCATAGTGTACGGCGGTGGCGGGATCAAGTATCTTGATGGTGCACATCTTGGTGATCTCATATCAGAGGCATGCGGCGGTGTGTCTGTAGCCCTTGAGAACGATGGCAAATGTGCGGCTCTCGCAGAGTTGTGGCTGGGCAATGCCAGCACGGCTACAAATGCAGCAGTCGTTGTCGTGGGTACAGGAATCGGCGGTGGAATAATCATTGACAGAAAGATCCACAGAGGCAAGAGACTTCTGGCAGGTGAATTGTCATATGCCATCATGAACATGACAAGGGAAGAAGCTGATAATGTCAGATGCTGTGAAGAGCTGACTGTTGAGGAGACATTTGAATATAACCCGTTCATGGTAACCTCAACATGTACTGCAAGCTCCATTACATACAAGGCATCCAAGATCATGCATATGAAGCCAGAAGATGTGACCGGTGAGATGGTATATCAATGGATAGATGAGGGCAATCAGGAGATCATAGATATGGTTGAGGACTCATACTTCTCCATAGCAAAGCTCTGCTGTAACCTGTACATGACGATAGATCCGGATGTCATACTTATCGGAGGTGGAATGAGTGCCAATCCGAACTTTGTTCCGGGGGTTAAGAAGTATGTGGACAAGATAAGAAAGATTACAAAGACCTATGATGGCATGGTTATCGACACATGCAAGTTCCGCAATGATTCGAATCTTCTTGGCGCGCTTTACAACTATAAGCAGAAGTATGAGGGCGTGAAATAAAATCGCAATAAAACAAACGTAAGATGGAGATGAACTGGAACAGATGGTTCATCTCTTTTATAAATACTATTGAAAATTAAATCTGTGGAGGAAAAATTATGATAATCACAAAGAAACATGGACTCCCGGAGAATTTCCTCTGGGGAGCATCGACAAGCGCATATCAGGTTGAGGGCGCCAATCTGTCACACGGCAAGGGTCCAAGTGTACAGGACATCAAGACAGTTCCAGCGGGAACAAGTGAGTTGGATGTGTGTGCTGATTTTTACCACAGATATGCAGAGGATATAGCCCTCATGGCTGAGATGGGATTCAAGACATTCAGATTCTCCATCGCGTGGAGCAGAGTCCTCCCAGAGGGAACCGGCAGAGTCAACCAGGAGGGAATTGACTTCTACAACAATGTGATAAATGAGTGCCTTAAGTACGGAATCGAGCCGCTTGTCACAATGTTCCATTTTGATCTTCCTGCGGCTCTTGAGAAAAAAGGTGGCTGGTCGAGAAGAGAGAGCGTTGACGAGTTTGTTGAATTTGCAAAGCTTCTCTACACAAATTATGGCGACAGAGTAAAGTACTGGCTGACTATCAATGAGCAGAACATGCTCACACTTGTGGGTGACGTGATCGGAACCTGCAACATGGAGGGCGTGACAAATAAATACAAGAAGCTTTATCAGGAGAATCACCACATGCTCCTTGCCCAGGCAAAGGCCATGAAGCTTCTCCATGAGATGTGTCCTGGTGCAAAGATTGGTCCTGCACCAAATATTTCACTGGTATATCCTGCTACATGCAAGCCGAAGGATGTCCTGGCAGCACAGAACTTCAACGCGATAAGAAACTGGCTTTACCTTGATATGGCAGTGTATGGAAGATACAACGACCTGGTGTGGAAGTTCCTTGAGGAACATGATGCCATTCCAGTCATCGAGGACGGAGATATGGATATCATGGAGCAGGCAAATCCTGATTTTATAGGTTTCAATTATTATAATACTGCAACGGTTGAGTGGGATGACAGTCCGGTTGCTGTGACGGACTCAGAAAAAAAGGATCAGCAATCAGCCGGTATTGAGCCGGGGGTATACAAGGCGTATCCAAATCCAAATCTTCTTCGCACAGAGTTTGGCTGGGAGATAGACCCTGATGGCTTTAGGGCAACTATAAGAGAGATGTACAGCAGATACCACCTTCCTATGATCGTGACAGAGAATGGTCTCGGCGCATATGACAAGCTCACAGAGGACGGCAGGGTACACGACGACTATCGTATAGAGTACTTAAGAAAGCATATAGAGCAGATCAAACTGGCAGCAGACGAGGGCGCAGAGATGATGGGTTACTGCCCATGGTCAGCAATCGACCTCGTGTCAACGCACGAAGGAATCACCAAGAGATACGGCTTTATATATGTCAACAGAGATGAGTTTGACATGAAGGATCTTGCGAGATACAGAAAGGATTCCTTCTACTGGTACAAAAAGGTCATCGAGACCAACGGCGAGGATCTGAGCTAGCTTGTAGTTGAGTAAAAACACTGGGAGACTGGGTGAGAGTTGCTTGAGATTTGTTTGCGATATAATTGGGCTAAAACGTAGATTTACTTGCGTAAAAGATAAAATAAAGTCCTTGCATTAATTTATTTATGTGCTATACTTAATAAAGTCACTAACATACACCAACGCGTTAAAGCGACGTAAGTTTAAACTGAGAAAAATACCTAGAAGATACAAATTGGAAAACAGATTTGTAGAAAATAAACTCAGAAATATCAGAGAGAAAAACAAAAAGAGAAAATCAAAAATCAAAAAACAAAACACAAAATAAAAAATAAAAAACAAAACACAAAATAAAAAACAAGAAGGAGGACACTATTATGATAGGCGGAGATCTGATCACCTACAGACCTGACATTCAGGTACTTGACGCAACAATAAGAGATGGAGGACTTGTCAATGACTTCTATTTTACTGACGAGTTTATAAGAGCCCTCTATGAAGCGAACATCAAGGCGGGGGTTGATTATATGGAATTCGGCTATAAGGCCTCCAAGGAAATGTTTGATGTGAACAAATTCGGCAAATGGAAGTTCTGTAACGAGGAGGACATAAGAGCCATCGTCGGAGAGAACAATACAGATCTGAAGATCTCAGTTATGGCAGATGTCGGAAGATGCGACTACAAGAAGGACATTGTCGACAGAGCCGACAGTGTCATCGATCTGGTGAGGGTGGCGACATACATCAACACCATGCCTGCAGCCATCGAGATGATCGAGGATGCACATGCAAAGGGATACGAGACTACATGCAACATCATGGCAGTTTCAAAGGATCAGGAGTCGGATATCGATCTTGCTCTTGAGCTGCTTGGCAAGAGCAATGTAGATGGAATATACATTGTTGACAGCTACGGCTCACTGTACCCTGAGCAGATCAAGAAGCTCGCGGAGAAATATGTTGCGGTTGGAGAGAAGTATGGCAAGAAGATAGGAATACATGCACACGACAACTTAAAGCTTGCCTATGCCAACACTGTTGAGGCAATGAGGAGTGGTGCGAGTATGCTCGATGGAACTGTAAGCTGTATGGGCAGAGGCGCAGGAAATTGTGCACTTGAGCTTCTTCTTGGATTCCTCAGAAATCCAAAGTACAACCTGTATCACATCCTGAAGTTCATAGAGCAGTACATGGTTCCGCTCAAGGCAAAGGGAGATGCAGTATGGGGCTATGATGTGCCATACATGCTGACCGGAATGCTGAATCAGCACCCAAGGGAAGCCATCGATTTCATCAAGAATGAAAGACACGATTACGCAGATATGTACAGCTACCTTATGTACAGGGAGTAGCCAGCTGCTAAGAATGTATGCCATACAGTGAGTAACCAGTTGCTGCGAATGCATACAATACAGAGAGAAAATAAATATCTTGATATATGTCATGGCAATAGCCTATAATAAGTGTTGATACAGTATTTAACATAAAACAAAATAATATACATATAGTGGTTTGGACACAGGCAATGGTGTTCAAAATAAAGGGGAGGACTCCTGGTGTCAGTTATCGCTGGCATCAGGAGTTTTTCTTCTTTTTTGGGTGCTGTGTGTTATAATCGGATGTGTAGTGTCAAATTTGTCAAAAAACAACAAGAGAATACTTGGGAAGATTGATATGTGTAGCGACAGCACTTGGAAACATATAGAAATAACAGGAGGACAGCACGTGAACATAGGAATATTGGGCGCAGGCAAGATCGCCGGTGTCATGGCAGATACGATAAATAAGATGGATAATGTGGAGCTGTATGCAGTAGGTTCAAGAACTTTGGAAAAGGCAAATGCATTTGCCAGGGAATTTGATATAGATAAGGCTTATGGAAGTTATGAAGAACTGGTAAGTGATGACGCGATAGATCTTATATATATTGCAACGCCGCATTCACATCACTATGAGCATATGAAGCTCTGCATAGAACATGGAAGAAATGTACTTTGCGAGAAAGCATTTACCTACGATGCTGCGCAGGCTGAGGAGATCGCAGCTCTGGCAGCGGAGAAGAAGGTGTATGTAGCCGAGGCAATATGGACGAGATATATGCCGTCCAGGCAGATAATAAATGAAATTCTTGGATCAGGTGTGATAGGGGATATCAGGACAATGACCTGCAATCTGTCCTATCCGATATCAAAGATAGAGCGCCTGATCAGACCAGAGCTGGCAGGAGGTGCCCTTTTAGACGTGGGAGTTTACGGACTGAACTTCATTGTCATGCATATGGGTAAGGAGATATCAGCTATCGAATCGTCTGTCATGATGCATGAGACCGGGGTAGACGGACAGGAGAGTATAACAGTCAAATACGAAGACGGAAGGATGGCAGTGACGACCCACAGCATATATGGCAGATCGGACAGAAAAGGAATCTTCTATGGCGAGAAGGGATATATGATAGTCGATAATATAAATAATCCGCAGGGGATAGATGTGTTCGACTGTGAGGACAGGCTTATCAGACACGTGGATGTGCCGGAACAGATAAGTGGTTATGAGTATGAGATCATGGAAAGTCTGGATATGATCAGACAGGGACGGACGCAGAGTGAGTCGATGCCTCTGGCTGAGTCGATATATATGATGAAGCTTATGGATGATATTAGAAAAGAGTGGGCTGGCGCATTAAAAAGATTGTAAAAATCCGAATAATATAAAGTCCAAAGAACTTGAAAATATGCCGGCGTCATTTATACTATTTTATTAGGTTGTATTTTGATCTTCGAGTGATTAGAGATTAAGATAGCAGATGAGAAAAAGAGGATTGCACAAGACTGTATGATGATAGAGGGAGGTATTGTATGCGGGAGATGCGGAGAAGTGACAGGATGATAACAGATCGTGAAGAGATAGTGGATGTACTTGATTCGTGTAAGGTGTTCCGGATGGTGGTTCACGATGAAGAGGGAATGTACATAGTTCCGCTGAATTTCGGTTATACCTACGAAGATGATGTCCTGAAGCTTTACTTTCACTCTGCCGGCGAGGGCAGGAAGGTGGATGCTTTGGCAGCAGATCCGAAGGTTGCCATAGAGATGGACACGGATCATTATCTGGTTGAGGGACCAAATGCATGCAGCTTTGGTTATCTATACAGCAGTATCATGGGAAATGGCACAGCCAGAAAGCTCACAGATCCGGAGGAGAAGTGTGCGGCACTTAACTGTCTAATGAATCATCAGCTCACAAGAAATACTGATAATATGAGGTCATTTGACAAGATAGAAAAGAAGAAATACAACTACTCATACCAGATGCTTGCAGCGGTAAATGTGTATGAGATAGTTGTGGAGAATTTTACGTGTAAATCAAGAAGATAAGCGCACTGGGATGACGAGAGTTGGGGTATGATCAACACCTAAAAACAACGCAGCACGCGGTGCAGATAAGAAACGATATCGGTTGTGGCGTGATTGGTGAAATTCAAGTAAGTTATTACGAGATCAATAGTTCTTGTGGTTTAGGGAATTGACGTAAAACATAATACAAATTATAATCAGACAGAGTATAATGAGCGCAAGTGAGCCAACGTGCCTGCATGATTGGCGAGTGGCGGATTGAATCTAACATAAATTCAGAAAGGTGAAACAGGAGATGGATTATAACAAATTAGCGGATTTGATATTTGCAGATATAACAGATACAGTGGATGACCTTGAGAAGAGATTCCCGGAGAGAGATCTTCCAGAGGGAGCAAGGGTAACAAGATTTGCACCGAGCCCTACAGGATACATGCACATCGGCGGACTGTATGCAGCCATGATCTCGAGAAAGCTTGCAAAGCAGAGCGGCGGCGTGTTCTATCTCAGAATAGAGGACACTGACAGAAAGAGAGAGCTTGAAGACGGTGTAAATGAGATCATCAATTCGCTGAAGAAGTTTGACCTTGGATTTGACGAGGGACCATTTGAGGGCGGCGAGACCATATATGGTCCATATAAGCAGAGCGAGAGAAAAGAGATATATCAGACCTGTGTCAAGAAGCTTATGCAGGAGGGATATGCTTATCCTGACTTTACAACAGCCGAGGAGCTTGACGAGATCAGGGCAAAGCAGGAGGCTGCAAAGGTTGACATAGGATATTACGGCGAGTATGCGGTAGGAAGAAATCTGACATACGAGCAGATAGAGGAGAAGCTTGCAGCGGGTGAGCCATATGTTGTGAGACTCAAGAGTCCGGGCGAGGCGGGCAAGACTGTTATCTACAGCGATCCTATCAGAGGCAAGATCGAGATGCCAGAGAATATCATGGATGTGGTACTTCTGAAGTCAGACGGAATACCTACATACCATTTTGCACATGCAGTTGACGATCACTTCATGAGGACAAATCTTGTCATCAGAGGAGACGAGTGGCTTGCGTCATACCCACTCCACAAGCAGCTCTTTGATCTGTGTGGATTTGCGCTTCCAAAGTATGCGCATATCGCACCTATCATGAAGCTTGAGGTCACAGTGGATGAGGAAGGCGAGCACCAGAGAAAGAGAAAGCTCAGCAAGAGAAAGGATCCTGAGGCTGCGGTTGGCTTCTATGCAGAGCAGGGATTCCCATCAGTCAGCGTGCTTGAGTATCTTATGACAATAGCAAACTCCAACTACGAGGAGTGGCATGCAGCACATGCGGACAAGACAATAGACGACTTTACATTATCACTCAAAAAGATGCCAGTCAGCGGTGCACTTTTTGACATGGTGAAGCTCAACGATGTCAGCAAGGAGATGATCTCAAAGCTCACAGCCGAGGAGTGTTACGACCTCATAATGGAGTGGGCAAAGGAGCATGACGAGAACATATATACATTTGGCACACAGGACAAGGACGGCTTCATGAAGACCATCAACCTGTGGAAGATGTCAGGCAAGAAGGTCCGCAAGGATGTCGGCAAATGGTCAGACTTGCGCGCTATGTTCGGTTATCTGTACACACCTGAGGACGAGCTGGATCTCCAGTATGAGATAGATGAGAAGTACACACCTGAGATGATCACAGAGGTTATAGAGGAGTATAAGAAGGATCTCTTCCTTGACTCAGAAGACTGGTTCTCAAGCATGAAGGTCATGGGCGAGAAGATCGGCTACTGTCCAAATGTAAAGGAGTACAAGCAGAATCCTGACGGATACAAGGGCAGCATCACAGATGTATGTACCATAGTCAGAGTTGCCATCACAGGCAAGCAGAACTCACCTGACTTGTTCACCATCATGAACGTGATCGGAAAAGACAAGACCATGGGCAGACTGGACAAGTTCCTTGCGTGGGTGAATA
>JAEDGW010000003.1 GCA_016297325.1 Coprococcus sp.
CGATGCCCTCTGCCTTCTTGAATTCGTCAAGCATATACTGTGTGATTGCATTATCAAAGTCATCACCACCGAGTTTGTTATCACCTGCTGTTGCAAGAACCTCGATGACTCCATCACCGATCTCGATGATTGATACATCAAATGTACCACCACCTAAATCGTATACCATGATCTTCTGCTCCTGCTCATTGTCAAGACCATATGAAAGAGCTGCTGCTGTAGGCTCGTTGATGATACGCTTTACATCAAGACCTGCAATCTTACCAGCGTCCTTTGTTGCCTGTCTCTGTGCATCTGAGAAGTATGCAGGAACTGTGATAACTGCCTCTGTAACCTTCTCGCCAAGATATCCCTCAGCATCGCTCTTCAGCTTCTGAAGGATCATTGCTGAGATCTCCTGTGGTGAATACTTCTTGCCATCTATCTCTACTCTGTAATCTGATCCCATATGACGCTTGATAGATGAAATTGTCTTATCTGCGTTTGTAACTGCCTGACGCTTTGCAGGCTCACCTACTACTCTCTCTCCTGTCTTCAGGAAACCTACTACTGAAGGTGTTGTTCTCATACCCTCTGAGTTAGCTATAACTACAGGCTTACCACCTTCCATAACTGCTACACATGAATTTGTTGTACCTAAGTCAATACCTATAATCTTACCCATTGTCTTTTCCTCCTAGAAAAAAATTTTACAATTGAATTAATTTGCTACCTTTACCATGCTGAATCTGAGCACCTGATCCTTGTACATATAGCCCTTCTGCATCTCCTCAACGATGACATTCTCTTCATAACTGTCATCCTCGATATGCATCACGGCATTGTGATATGTCGGATCGAACTGCTGTCCGGCACAATCCATAGGCTTTACTCCTATGCTGTCAAGTGAAGTCATAAGCTGCTTGTATATGTTTGCAACTCCTGACTCAAACGGTCTGCCCTTTTCATCCTCAGGGATAGCTGCCAGAGCCCTCTCAAAATTGTCTACAACCGGAAGAAGTTTCTCAAGGACGCCCTTTGCACCTATGTCATAAAGCTTACCTGACTCCTTCTCGTTTCTCTGTCTGATGTTCTCACACTCAGCCAGAAGTCTTGTATACTTTGCCTCTGCATCCTTGCAGCGCTCTTTGAGTTTCTCATTCTCTTCGCGGAGAGCCTTGCCTCCACGTCTGTTTTCCTTCGCAACATGCTGTGGCTTTGCAGCCGCTGCCTGTTCCTCTGGAACGTTCACAGTCTCAGATACATTGACTCCTGATTCTGTGCTGTCCTTTATCTCTGCTGAAGCATCTCCAACTATAGTCTCAGCAGCAGGCTCTTCTGTCTTGACCTTCTTGTCGGATGAAACATTCTTTTCGCTATCAGCCATTACTTATCCTCCTATTCATATTCATAAATTCTTGTTGTTTAACCATTGTTGTTAAATATATCATCAAGCTCACTGGTGAGATCCTTTAGCATGGTAACTACTTTCTTGTAGTCCATTCTCTTTGGTCCTATGATTCCTATAGTACCTTTCGCTCCCTCCGGCATCTTGTAGGTTGCTGTTACAAGTGAGCAATCCTTGAGATTCTCATCACTGTTCTCCTTACCTATCAGGATCTGTATGTCACTGTCCTGCTGGATAACATCCTCAACATGCTTTGCAAATTCTTCTTTGTCCTCTATATCCTCCAGTGTTCCGAGAAGCTTCTCGGCCGAAGCTGAATTTGCAAGTTCAGGATACTTGAGCACATTCGTAGCTCCGCTGGTGTAAACCTTGAGATCATCTGCCTCATGGATTGCTTCCATGATTCCCTGGAATATAGTCTCCAGGATCTCTGCATACTCGCCAGCCTGAACCTTCATGGTCTGTATAAGCTCCAGATTGATATCTGATAAAGCAGCTCCCTGAAGGAATGTGTTGAGCAATATATTGAATTTTAAAATCTCTTCATTCTTAAGACTGTATGTCGTCTTTATCAGCTTATTCTTGACTATGTTGCCATCTACCATGATGACCGCCAGCAGTGTGGTCTCATCAACCTGTGACAGTTGGATGAACTTCACTGTGTTGTTATACTGAGGCATCGTAACCAGGGTCGCATACTGTGTATTCGCCGCAAGTACCTTGGCCACCTGTTTGAGAAGCTTTTCAAGCTTATCAACTCTCTGGAGAAGATTCTCTCTCTCCTCCTGCGCGCCGATCTGCAGTGCATCTTTATCCGCCATGATGCTGTCTACATAGAATCTGTATCCTGCATCCGTAGGAATCCTGCCCGCTGACGCATGTGGCTGACATATATACCCCATCTCCTCCAGATCTGCCATCTCATTCCTGATGGTAGCCGGGCTGACATTCATATCTGCCAGCTTGGAGATCGTTCTTGAGCCAACCGGCTCTCCAGTCTCAAGGTAGTTAGAAACGATCGCTTTAAGAATTCTGACTTTTCTGTCATCAAGTTCCATACTCTCATTTCCTTTGCTCTTTGCTTTATTAGCACTCAATATATCCGAGTGCTAACCACTAAACATAATCTAACACCGACGCCCCCTTTTGTCAACAAATATACGAATGTTTTTGTGATTTTTTTATGTTTTATGGGACGGTCGTGCCAGCTATTGAGGTGTTATGAAAGCCGTAGGTCTGAGGCTATGTATTCAATCACGCTCGGCTTACCTTGCTTGGGGGCTTCTTATCTGCATGCGGCTTTGCGGGCGATAAGGGCGCTGCCCGCTCCGCCTTAGCAAAGAAGTCACAAAGCAAGGACGCCTTCGCTACCGATTGTATACATAGCCTCAGACCTACGGCATGATCTACTTTTTTGTTGCTGGCACTCTGAATTACTCAATAAGAAAATCAGCAAGTATCGTGTTGCTTACGTCGATTCCCTTTTTTGTGAGGCGGATCAGGCCGTGGTCGTCTTCGAGGTGGCCTGAGGTTTTGTATTTGTCTATGACCGGGCCGTAGATGTCGTAGATGGAGTGGCCGAAGTAGTCGTTGAACTTTTCTGCACTCACACCGGATATCATACGCAGTCCGAGAAACATATATTCCTCCATGAGCCTGTCAGCATTCAGATCTTCTTCGACGTGACGCATTTTTTCGAGGATATCCCTGATCTTTCCTGAATTGACAACAGGATCGCCAAATGTGTCCAGCTCATGGCATCTCTCCATGGCATCCACATAATTTCCTATGTCGCTGGTATTTGTGTATCTTCTTCCGTAGAGGAATGATGCGGCGCCTATTCCTATTCCTATGTATTCGCCGAGGGTCCAATATACCATATTGTGTCTGCACTCATATCCCTGCTTTGAGTAATTTGATATCTCGTATCTGTGATATCCGCCGGCCTCGAGCAGTCTGTTTGTCACATCGTACATCTCCCTGTCGACGTCTTCATCGGGTATCTGTGAAAGAAGGTTCTTATCGGCGGCAAGTGGCGTTCCATCCTCTACTATCAGGCTGTAGGATGATATGTGATCCGGTCTGCACCTGAGCACTTTCTCCAGTGTATCGAGGTATGACCTCATGGTCTGTCCGGGTATATCCGACATTATATCTATGTTGATATTTCTAAAGCCAGCCTCTCTTGCCATATCATATGCGGCCAGGAACTGGTCATAATTGTGTATTCTTCCGAGTGCTGCCAGCTCTTCTCTCTGGGCAGACTGGAGTCCTATGCTCATTCTGTTTATTCCATTTGCTATGTACTCTGCTGCCTTCCTGCTTGTGAGCGTTCCGGGATTTACCTCTATGCTTATCTCGGCGTCCCAGTCCAGGTCAAATATATTTCTGACAGCGGTCATTATCACTGTGATATCGTCCTCATCCAGAATGGACGGCGTTCCTCCTCCTATATATATTGTCCTTACAACATGCGTCTCTGCAAGATATGCATAGCTCTTAAGTTCTTCACACAGTGCTTCAATATATTTTTCTCTGTAGGCTCCGTATCCTGATACGCAGGACTTTCCCACAGGAAATGACAGGAAATCGCAATACACACATTTCTTCACGCAGAATGGAATATGTATGTATATGCTTAACGCTCTCTTTTCATATGACTTTCCGTCATATTCCAAATCATTTTCATCATCTAAAATATCTATCATGGTCAGTTCTCTGTTGCTCCTCATCTTTTGTTATTTTCAGCATTATCTATCTTCTTTTTTCTTCGGCTTCTCTTTTTGACACTTTAATTTTTGTCTTTGTTTTGTTCTTTACTCAAAATTTGTTTGAAAGAAAAAAGCCGCTATTAAGATTTTTCTTATTAACGACTTTTTGCGCATCCTATATAAAACTTTACTTACTCTTCATCAAGCTTCAGGACTGACATGAACGCCTTCTGTGGTATCTCCACATTGCCGACCTGTCTCATTCGCTTCTTTCCTTCTTTCTGCTTTTCGAGGAGCTTTCTCTTTCGGGATATATCACCGCCGTAACACTTCGCAAGGACATCCTTTCTCATGGCCTTGACCGTCTCACGGGCAATTACCTTGCCGCCTATGGCTGCCTGGATAGGTATCTCGAACAGGTGTCTCGGTATCTCATCCTTGAGCTTCTCACACATCTTTCTGCCCCTCTCGTAAGCGGTATCCTTATGTATGATAAATGACAGTGCATCAACTTCTTCCTTATTGATAAGTATATCAAGCTTGACCAGATCCGATCTCACATATCCCTTCATCTCATAGTCAAATGACGCATATCCCCTTGAACGGGATTTCAGGGCATCAAAGAAATCGTATATGATCTCGTTCAGTGGAAGATCGTATTTGAGCAGCGCCCTTGTCTCCTCCATGTATTCCATGCTGTGATATACGCCTCTCCTCTCCTGACAGAGCTGCATGATGGCACCGACATACTCGGTAGTGACCATGATCTCAGCGGATACAAATGGCTCCTCCATATACTCTATCGTGGACGGATCAGGCAGGTTTGATGGATTGGTGAGTTCTATCACATTGCCATCCGTGGTGTGTACCTTGTACACTACGCCTGGAGCTGTGGTCACAAGATCGAGATTGAACTCTCTCTCTAAACGCTCCTGCACTATCTCTAAGTGGAGCAGTCCAAGGAATCCGCATCTGAATCCAAATCCGAGGGCGATGGACGTCTCCGGCTCGAAACTGAGCGCCGCATCATTTAGCTGCAGCTTCTCAAGTGCATCTCTAAGGTCTGGATATTTCGCTCCATCGGCAGGATAGAGTCCGCAGTATACCATAGGCTGGGCCTTTTTGTATCCAGGAAGTGCCTCTTCGCAAGGCCTGTCCGCCTCTGTGACTGTATCACCAACCGTGGTGTCCTGAACATTTTTCAGGCTGGCTGTTATGTAACCAACCATGCCCGCAGACAGCTCGTCACACGACACGAATCTTCCGGCGCCAAATATTCCGACTTCCACGACCTCGGCCTCTGCACCTGTCGCCATCATCCTTATGGTTGTTCCCTTCTTCACGCATCCGTCAAATATTCTGCAGAAGATGATGACTCCCTTGTAAGAGTCATACAGACTGTCAAATATGAGTGCTTTGAGCGGAGCCTCCGGATCACCGTGTGGTGCCGGTATCTTTGTCACTATCTGCTCTAAGACTTCCTCTATGTTTATTCCATTCTTTGCCGATATCCTAGGAGCGTCCTGCGCTTCTATTCCTATGACATCTTCTATCTCATTTACAACTCTCTCAGGGTCCGCTGAAGGAAGATCTATCTTGTTGATAACCGGCATGACGTCCAGATCATGGTCTATCGCAAGGTATACATTTGCAAGGGTCTGCGCCTCTATTCCCTGTGCCGCATCCACGACGAGGATCGCACCTTCGCACGCTGCAAGACTCCTTGAAACCTCATAGTTGAAATCCACGTGTCCCGGAGTGTCGATGAGGTTGAATATGTATTCCTCTCCGTCGTTTGCATTGTATATGATCCTGACACACTGTGCCTTGATGGTTATTCCACGCTCCCTCTCAAGATCCATGTTGTCGAGAACCTGATTCTGCATCTCCCTGCTGGTGAGTGTTCCGGTCTTCTCGATTATACGGTCTGCCAGAGTTGACTTACCATGGTCTATATGCGCTATGATACAAAAGTTTCTTATTTTGGACTGATCTATATGTTCCATGTATTCCCATCCTTATCTATATTCAGCCTTATATGGCTGCTGTTCATTTTTTCACATTTGACGTTAATATAACACGTATACACATCCATCTGCAATAGCTTATGGAACAATTTGCTCTAAACAGACTGACAGTGTTCAGACTACTCCAGCAGCACTTTTGCAAGCATAGCGGCAAATGGTGCTATCGCATTTTGCTCTTCCTCCACAGTATTTGTCTGTGCGCCTATCTCCGCAAGCATGGCATGGGGCATGAGATCCATGTTGTATCTGCTTGTGCTGATATATATCTTTCTCATGATATCTCCGTAATTTGCCCTGCCGGCAAGGTATGTCTGAAGTGAAAATGCCATGTTGTCTACCTTGTTGTCGTTGCTCCAGTAGTCAACGTCATTGCCCGCCTCGTCTCTGCACATTCCATTTATGAGCATGATCTGCGCTGTCGGCCTGCCGTCCACATCGGTCACAAGGTGCACATCATCAGGGACGCCATCCCTGTGAAGGTCTATCATCACTTCTATCTCCGGGTTTGCCGCAAGGATAGCTGCAACGCCCTCTCTGGAATAATCGTATGACGCATTTCTGTCAAGCACCCCCGTCATCATGTCATATTCTGTGGTGTCGTGATAGACAGGTATCCCGTATGTATCAGTCAGTATATCCGCCAGCTTTTCTCCTAGGCCGATAACTGTGTCGTCCACTTCCCCGGGCCTGGAATCCGCAAAGCCTTCCGAGCTGTGGGTGTGGTATATAAGAACCTTATACCCTCCGGTGCTCATATCAAGAGTCATGTCCTTATCCAGAAGAGATGCCGCATCCAGCTCATCATTTTTCACGCAGTCGGGATAGGTTATATTGTAACAATACGATCGCAGTGTATCCGAATCCATGCCTATATAAGAACTTGTGATATCATTCATGGCAGATACCGGGATGGCCTCAGCCGGATCTGCTGCTTTCTGCTTCCCCTGATCCTGATCCGCATAAGCTGTACCAGATCCTCCGTCTCCGGATACCGCTTCCTCTTCGGTGCCATCATCCCCGCTTCCAGGCACTGCGTCCGCCGCACCATCAGCGCCGTTTTCACCACCAGCACTGCCCTCTGCATCGGCATAGGATACACCCGAATCGCCGCAGGATACATCCACACCGCTGTCAAAGTCCTCTCCGTCCATACACATCTCCTTCACCTGGTCTTCCCAGAAATCCATATAACAGTATATGTTATTTTCTCTGCTCGCACCGCTGTATGCACTCCATCTCACAGCATTTGCCGAATCACCATATATCAGATCGTACATATGTCTCCACAGATCATCCATCATCCCGGTTTTTATAAATACACCGGCGCACACAAGTATGCACCACAAAAGTATATATACTGTTTTGATCCTTATTTTATTCTCCGCCATAGCCATACCTCTCTGAAATAAAACGATGGTTCACACTCCATTATTCAAATATATGAGCATCTCCCATCATTCATTACAGATATACAGCGTTCAAATTCATCCATGAAAAATGCTTTATCTACATCACCAGCCCATTTATCGCTTCCGATATGGTGTAACTTATCCTCTTCACCAGTTCATCGATGTTCTTCGGCGTGACAAACATATCTGCCATGTCCTCATCCAGAAGATTGCAGGCGATCTGATATCTCTGCCTCTCTGTGAACTCTTTCATGATCTTTCTTCCATAAGTCTCATTGAATGCATCTGCCACCTCGTCCAGCGAATCGTCTATGATGGACGGCACCGCTATGACGGTCGGTACCCCCACAGCGATCACCTTCCTGCCCAGGGTATCGCTGTTGAGGGTCTTTCTGTTGTTGCCTATGCCTGATCCGGGACTTATGCCTGTGTCAGTAAGCTGTATGGTGCTGTTGAGTCTCCTGCTGCTCCTGGCCGCCAGTGCATCCACCGCCACCACAGCATCTATATCTATCTCACCGCATATTCCCCTTATGATATCCACCGTCTCTATTCCTGTCTGGGCCATCACCCCGGGGCAAATGGCACTCATAGTCATCCTCGGCTTTTCAGGTGTCTCAAGATGTCTCGTCACATACAGATTGTCAACCACAAGGGGACCTATGGAGTCCGGTGTCACCTGTCTGTTTCCAAGTCCCACAACGAGTATATTCCTGCAGTCACCGACAAGTTCTACAAGTCTTCTCGTAACTTCCTCCATAAGTGGTTCATGTATGGTCTCCTCGTACTCTTTGAGCTTGTCGCACTCTATGGTCACATACTGCCCCATGGCCTTTCCAAGATTTTTTTCTCCTCTTCTATCCGTCACATTTATGATGGTAGTCTTTATGCTCTTATCCTCATTTACCAGCGTCTTAACCCTTACTCCGGCCATCTCCCGCTCATCCGCCGCATTCTCTCTCAGCTCTATAGCCAGGTCTGTTCTGATCTCTCTCTTCATGGCAACCTCCCGTTCACTTCTACATAACAATAAGATACCCCCATTGAATCATATTTATGTATTCAATGGGGGTATCTTATCTTCTGCACGGTGACAGGCTTACATCACCTTTTTAAGTATTCTGTTGATGACCTCTGGATATCCACAGATCCTCATGACCGGCGGATTCCAGGAAAGGGATGCCGTCTGGTAAAAGCAGGTGGACACGCCGACCTCTATACCGCCTTCCATCTCGGACGATCTCACTATCCTTGAAAATTTTTTCTCACTCTTTACAAGATCCCAGGCAGCCTCACTTATAGTGAACTCGACCACCGGATAGCCGCCCTCATATCCCGTAACACAGGCATCCTCCACGTATGACAGCTCATCTTTCCAATATTCCACAGCTTCTTCTATCGATGCAAACATAGTATTCTCCTTATCAGTCATTTGTACTTATGCATATTATCCCCATTTGCCGGCACCTTGTCAATTATCACACCCGGCTTATGTGTTCACTTTTATTAATTTTTGTTTTGTTGCAATATTTTTTTCTTTATTATTATACTGTTATTTGATATACTGATTTGAAGTGTATATTTCAGACGGGATAAGTCTGACACAAATCAAGATTTTACTTATTTTCAAATATCCGGAATGAATATCGCAGCCGGAACATTAAGGAGGTCTTTTTATGAATTTTACTAAACAGGGGGCTATCAAGGCTCAGCGAGAACTTGTGTCTAAGCTCCCAAGGAACCAGCGAAAACTAAGCGTCTCGATTTTTAAGGCTGTACTGGTTCTCATCCTTGCACTGGTAATAATCGGTGTAGGAGTTGGATTTGGAGCTCTGAAGGGTATTCTGGACGACACACCGAATGTCAATGCAGAAGCTCTTATCCCTACAGAGTTCAAGACGACACTGTATTATCAGAATGGTAAAGAGGTCGCCACACTGGCAAACTTCGATTCCAACCGAGAATATGTATATTATGCATCTATTCCAACGGATCTGGTAAATTCATTTGTAGCGATCGAGGACAAGCGTTTCTGGGAGCACAACGGTATCGATGTTCAGGGTATTGCCCGAGCATTTGTACAGGGTCTCAGAAATGGTGGACACTTTGACGAGGGTGCTTCCACTCTCACACAGCAGCTCATCAAGAACAACATATTCAATGTAGGTCTGGATGAGACGACCTTCCTCGACAGACTTGAGCGTAAGGTTCAGGAGCAGTACCTGGCGGTGGAGATGGAGAAGCAGCTCAGCAAGGAATCCATCGTAGAATACTATCTGAACACCATCTATCTCGGCGAGGGATGCTACGGTGTAGAGACAGCGGCCAAGACTTATTTCAACAAGGATCTTGCCCAGCTCACAGTATCTGAGTGTGCTGTTTTAGCAGCCATACCTCAGAACCCTTCCAAGTATGATCCGGTTACAGATCCTGACGAGAATGCAACAAGAAGAACCATGGTGCTTGACAGAATGCTTGAGTCAGAATACATCACCCAGGCACAGTACAAGGAAGCACTCAACGATAAGGTTTACGACAGGATCGCATCCATATCAAAGCAGGAATCAGAGGAGCAGACAGTTGATGTAAACTCCTACTACACAGACGAAGTTATAAAGCAGCTCCAGTCAGATCTGGTTGCCAAGGGATATTCAGAAGACGAAGCAGAGTCCATGATCTGGTCAGGCGGACTCAGAGTTATGATCTGCCAGGATCCAGAGATCCAGGAGATCGCAGATTCAGTTGCCAATGATTCATCATACTGGCCTGATCCTGTATACCAGCTCAACTACGCACTGACACTTGTGGACAAGGAGACAAAGATACAGACAAACTACAGTGTGGAGGACCTGGAAAGTTACTTTGCAGATCAGCAGGGCTATGACTTCAACGCCAGATTCAGCAGCGAAGAGGAAGCCAGACAGTATGCAGATGAGTTCAAGGCTGCCATGGTTCAAAAGACAGGCGATGATGTATTCCTTGAAAACTTCAAGCTTGTTATCCAGCCACAGATATCATACACACTCATGGAACAGAAAACCGGTCAGGTTAAGGCACTTGTCGGAGGACGTGGTCAGAAGACAGAGAACAGATCATTCAACCGTGCAACAGAGGCCACAAGACAGCCTGGTTCATGTTTCAAGATCCTCGCAACATACCTTCCGGCACTTGAGGCATGCAACATGTCTCTCGCAACCGTATACGACGACGCACCATACTACTACGAGAACGGTAATCAGGTCTTCAACTGGTATGGCGGTTACTGGGGTCCAAAGACCATAAGATACGCCATCATGGAGTCCATGAACATCATAGCTGTAAAGTGTATCACGGATGTCACTCCTCAGCTCGCATATGATTACCTTCTGAAGCTTGGTTTCACAACACTCGTTGACAAGAAGACAGACAGTGACGGAATGATATTATCTGATATCAACCAGTCTCTCGCCCTCGGTGGTCTGACAAACGGTATAACAAACCTTGAGATCACTGCAGCATATGCTACAATCGCCAACAGTGGTAACTACATCAAGCCTGTGTTCTACACAGAGGTATATGACCATGATAACAACCTTATTATAGACAACAGAAAGCCTGAGCAGACACGTGTTATATCTGATCAGACAGCATGGCTTTTAACAAACGCCATGAGAGATGTTGTAACAAGCGGTACAGGAACCGCAGCCAACTCCTACACAGGAATGTACACTGTCGGAAAGACAGGAACAACTTCAGGAGACTTTGATAACTGGTTCTGTGGATACAATCCATATTACACAGCATCAATATGGCTTGGAAATGATGAGAACATAACCTACAGTCCAGGATCTCTCAAATGTACTATGTGGAGAGATATCATGGATCAGGTTATCGAGAAGAAGGGACTTGACACATCGGCAACATTCCCGATGCCGGATGGAATAGTACAGGCTACTGTATGTTCTGATACAGGACTTCTCCCATCAAACGGATGTCCTACAGTTACAGATTACTTCGATGCCAGCAAGATACCTACAAAGTATTGTCCTGGTGTCAAGAAAGTCGTTGTATGTAATGAATCTCACATGCTTGCAAACAAGGAGTGTCCTGAGACGACAACATATATCTACAAGCTCAATGATGATGGAGAATATGTACTTGAGGGATACACATGGGATGAGTCATTGCTGAAAGAACACTGCAACATCCACGGTGACAAGGATGATGACAAGAAGACGACAAAGAAACGTAAGACAACGGCAAGTACAACGCAGGAACCTACATCAGATGAACCTACAACAGATGAGCCTACGACGGACGAACCTACAACAGATGAACCTACAACGGATGAACCTACATCCGACGAACCTATAACAGATGAACCTACATCTGAGGATCCATCCACAGATGAACCTACATCATCTGATATAATCACCACAGAGGAACCATCCACGGATGAACCGATCACGGATGACCCCTCGGGTGAATGACACTTACAATATATGAGCAATAACCGGACCGCCTCCTGGCGGTCCATTTTTTATTTGGTCATCTTAGGCTTGAATATCAGAGATGCCAGATATCCAAATATAAGGGCCGCAGAACTTCCCACCGCTGCCATCTGGAAACCTCCCCTGAACAGGCCTATGAATCCATCCTTATCCACTGCCTCTGTTATTCCCTTCCACAGATTATAGCCAAATCCAGTGAGTGGAACTGACGCACCACACTCCGCAAATTTGAGAAGCGGTTCATAAAGTCCAAGTGCACCGAGAACGACTCCCGAGCATACAAGTATGACCATGATCCTTCCCGGCATGAGTTTTGTCTTATTCATCAGAAGCTGTGCAAGCACACAGATTATCCCCCCGACAACAAACGCCTTTATATAAGCCATTTTCATCTCTCCTTTCCTATTATCTTTAACATCAATTCATCTATATAACCATTACTTATATATCATTACATCTATATACAAATTCATCTATCTGCCAATTACATCCATAAGTTTTTCACACTCTACTTCCCACTGTGCTCTATCATCACAGCATGCGCTATGCCTGGAATACTCTGCCCCTCGTTGAAGCTCACCGTTGATAGCAGGGCTCCTGTAGGGACAAACAGCACTCTCTTCCACTCCCCGGAGCTTACCTTCTTCAGAATATATCCTGCGAGAACCGTTGCAGAACATCCACATCCCGATCCACCTGAATGAGTGTCCTGCTCCTCATTGTCAAATATCTCTATACCGCAGTCCATATGATTTGATGATATATCTATATTGTTCATCTTCAAGAGATCGATCAAGATGGTCTTTCCCACCTTGCCGAGATCACCTGTTATTATCCTGTCATAATATGTCGGCTTTATGCCAAAGTCCTGAAGGTTCTGATATATGACATCCGCTGCTGCCGGCGCCATACAGGCTCCCATGTTGAGGGAGTCCTTGACACCATAGTCCACTATCTTGCCTGTGGTTATTCCCCTGATACATACGTCTGACTCCCTGTCTGACACCACAAAGGCACCACTTCCTGTAACTGTCCAGGTAGCTGACAGGGGACGCTGATTTCCGTATTCCAAGGGAAAGCGGAACTGTTTTTCAGCACTTCCATAATGGCTTGACGCCTCTGCTATCACATTTTCTGCATATCCGGCAGCCACTGTCATTGAAGCCAGTGACAGAGCCTCTCCGCAGGTGGAACACGCCCCGTAAAGCCCAAAGACCGGGATATCCATATCCTTAACTCCAAATGTGGATGCTATGAGCTGCCCCAGAAGATCTCCCACAAACATATACCTGATATCATCTTTTGAGATACCGGCTTTCTGGATCGCCAGCGTGACAGCCTGACGCACCATCTCACTCTCGCCCTCCTCCCAGGAATCCTTGCCAAATGTGGCATCCTCACTCACACGGTCAAAAAATCTTGCCATGGGACCGTCTATCTCCTTCGGCCCCGCAACCGAAGCCGCACCTATGATATACGGTGCTTTTTCATACCAGATACTCTGCTTTCCTTTTTTCTCCATCATATATTACGACTCCCTTTTATTTGTTTTATTACCTGTTTTTAGCATCCGCATATGACCTGCAATTTATTCTGGCAGTATTTGTTATATGTGCCCTCTGGACAAATTCTGATATTTGCTTTAACATATCTAAAGCTGCATATAGAAAATAATAAAAATGAATGGAGAATCATAGTGGAATACACTAAAGAATATTGGATAAACTGTTTCAACAGATGTATAAGATACGCCAAAACCTTCATAAAATGGATCATATTCTCACTCATCATGGGAACCATCTGCGGACTTGTGGGAACCGCATTCCATATATGCGTAGAATATGCCACAGGTTTCAGGGAGAGCAACCACCGCATCATCTATTTCATGCCGCTTGCAGGAATAGTCATCGTTTTCATATACCGCATCTGCGGAATAAGGCACTCCAAGGGAACCAATCTTGTCATTGGCTCCATAAGGAGCGTTGAGGATGAGATCCCATCACGTATGGCGCCTCTCATCTTCATATCGACAGTCATCACCCACCTCTTCGGTGGATCATCGGGCCGTGAGGGCGCTGCACTCCAGATAGGAGGAAGCATCGGTGTATCCATAGGAAAACTGTTGAAGCTCGACGACAGCGACAAACACATACTCACACTGTGTGGTATGAGCGCAGTCTTCTCAGCTCTGTTCGGAACGCCTATAACCGCCGCACTGTTCAGCATGGAAGTTATCAGTATCGGTATACTGTACTACTGTGCATTTGTACCGTGTCTGTTCTCATCGGTCATATCCTATGTCATAACGAGAAAGCTCCATGTGGTACATGAACACTACAACATAGCAGGTATGCCATCATCCCTTGATCTCGTCCTCGTACTCAAGGTGATCGGACTGGCTATCATGTGCGCAGTCCTCAGCAGCTTGTTCTGTATATTCATGTCGGTTGTGCACAAGCTTTTCCGCAAATACTTCAAGAATCAGTATGTGAGGGTTTTTGCAGGAGGTGTCATGCTCGTCCTGCTCAACATAGTCTTAAACACCACGGATTACAACGGTACAGGTATGAATATCATATCGCAGGCCTTAGGCGGTCAGGCAAAACCCGCTGCCTTTCTTCTGAAAGCATTGTTTACGGCCATCACGATAGGCTGTGGCTTCCGGGGCGGTGAGATCGTTCCGTCATTCTTTGTCGGCGCCACATTTGGCTGTGTTGCCGGTGGACTCATGGGAATGGATCCAGGATTTGCAGCTGCACTTGGAATGGTATGTTTCTTCTGCGGAGTTGTGAACTGTCCACTCACGTCCCTCTTCCTCAGCATAGAGCTGTTCGGAGCGCAGGGCATTATGTTCTTCACCATAGGATGTGCCGTGAGCTACATGCTCTCAGGATATTACAGCCTGTATAACGAGCAGAAGATCATATACTCAAAGCTCAGGCCACACTACGTGAACCTGTACACGAACCAGGAGATAAAAACCAAAGAGCCCGGCTTCCTTGAAGGACTGCTCCGTATACGTGAGGATGATTCCGACGATATAGAATAAACAACAAATACAGAATGACAAATATAAAATGACAGATATAGAATAACAAAAGTACCAGGATCATGTCGCATAATAATCTTATGAAACATGGCTCTGGTACTTTTTTATTACATATCCTCTATGCAAATGATCATTTATTATCAACTCTATTCATCGGAAGAATCATCGCTTTCCGTGTCGTCTTCAGCATCTGAACTGTCAGCGTCCGAATCATCTGCGTCACTATCATCTTCAGACGTCTTGCCATCAGACGAATCACCGCCATCTGATTTTGATGTATCTTCTGTGGTATCACCATCTGTCTTGTATGTCTTCTTGCTGTCCTTCTTAGGAAGCTTTCCAACCTTGTACACCTCGTCACGCTTTGAGTACACACTAATAGCCTCAGGATTGTCTGATATGACATTTCCATCTGCGTCATACACCCTTCTGTATGACTGTATCGTAAGCCCGTCTATGCCTACGGTATCAAGTACCTGCTCATCCTTGTCAAGTGTCTTATCCAGCTCATATTTTGTCTCATATGGCTCGGTCTCAAGTGTCTCCGTGTAGAGCTCAACACTGAACGGTTCCGTGACGGTTCCCCATATAGTACACGAAGTGCTGTAGCCATCGTATGATGTACTTATCTTGATCGGGTAATCAGTATCATTGGTAAATATAAAATCACATCCGCCCCATGCTACCGTTGCGTCCAGTCCCGCCGGTACATACGACGACGGATATGGGTGGCAATGCCTTTCGTCTATCTCAAGATTTGCATACAGGCATGCCATATACATTGTAGATGAAACCTGACAGATACCTCCGCCCATGTCCATCACTGACTGTCCATCTGCATATGACGGTCCCGGAAGGAAGCCCCTCTCCTCAGTGAGCTCTCCCACTCCTTCATTGTATGAAAACGACTCACCCGGCATCAATATTGTTCCATCACAATACTCCGCCGCAAGTCTTACATTTGTCTTTCTTGCATCAGAACCTTCAACCTCTGTGCTGTAACTGCTGATCTGGTCTCTGAAAAGAAGTGCCTTGTACTCATCTGTGGTCATCTCCGCCTTGGTGTATGTGAGCGGAATGCTGATCTGCTCACCCTGCTTTGCCGCCGCCAGACTTGCCTTTGCCGCACCCAGATCAAAGTCCACACCATCCTGAGCCTCCACAACCTGATAATCCTTATCCGGGTCAAGAGTTGGATCCTGTGCCTCCTTGTGAACCTTTGCGTACACCTTATCCATATCCACATCTATAGCTATGACCGGACACTCAATAACCGCACTGTAGTTGCCAGTCTCTATGTGTTTCACAATGTCCGATGTGAGCTTGTCCGTGTCAACTGTGTAATCACCGCTGCCCTTTGTCACAAGAAGCGTGCCATCCTGTATGGTATAACCGTCTCCCTGACTGAGATCGGCTTTCATCATATCACTGCTCTCCACTGCGCTTGATATAATGCTGCGATCCTCCACACCGGGATACACGTCAAATGAACTCTGAGCTATATGCGACTCCAGAAATCCGTACCCTCTTCTCCAGAATCTGTGTGTGTCATCCTGTATCTTCTGCACAGCCTTTTTCGCATCCAGGTCAAGCGCATTTGCAACGCTTAACTTATATGTCTTGTCCTCAAGCTTAACTTCAACCTCCGCTTTGCTGTAAGTATCTCTGAAGCTCTTCTCTATGGCCTCCGCCGCTTTGTCCGCCTTCATCCCGCTCACATCTATGCCATTGATGGTCGTCTTGCCATATAAAGAGCGGTTGCCGACAAATGCGCATATGATCGCATAGAATAATACTACAAACACTGCAGTTAATGCCCAGCTTAAGGCCTTGTACTGAAGCTGTCTTTTCCTCTTCTGTCTCTTAGACATTCGTCTTTTCTCTGTCATACGTATGCTTCCTTATCTTCTATCCTTCCCCTGTGTCTACATTCCCCTCATCTTATAGAACAGATACTCCCGTCCGAGCTCTGAATACAGTTTCTCCACAGTCCATGATCTGTTCGTATCCGTGACTACGGATTTGAGCTTTACCGGTTCTATTCCGAAAGCCTTATATCCCGCCAGAAAGTCATCGAGCTCCCTGCTGCCAAATCCGTTGAAAATAATCATATCCAGATTCAGACTGCGGCAGGCTTCCTTAGAATTTGCTTCATCCAAATGACCATCCGGTGATATCAACTCACCTATGGAATAGCCATACTGCCCCGGCAAAAGCTCCGTCATCTCTGCTCCCATAGCTGCACATATATCATGGACAGCCTTCTTTTTGTCATCAGGTAAATTAACTGTCAATATCTTTTTCACAGCTTTTCTCCTTGTAACTTTTTAAGTATCAGTTGTCTTTTATCCTTAAATCTATAGATTATTATGGGTATTTTTGAGATATTGTCAACCAATGATTGCAAATTATTACATATTTTAGTCACATGAACAATCATCTTACCATATCGACACTATCCAATATATTATACCAAGCAGCCAGCTTGTAAATATACCGTATAGTATAACCGGCCCCGCTATGGTAAACGCCTTTACTCCCTTTCCAAATACTTCGCCCTCTGTCTGGAACTCCACTATAGGCGCACACACTCCATTTGCAAATCCTGTTATAGGAACGAGGGCTCCGGCGCCTCCAAATTTGGCGATCTTCTTGTAGAGATTGAGACTTGTCAGAATAACACTGGCAAGTACGAGCAGGAGCGATACATATGCATAAGCCTCGTCCTCCTTCACATCCATCGCCAGCAATATCTCAAATATTATCTGGCCTATCGTACAGATCACTCCTCCAATCAAAAATGCCCACAAGCAGTTTCTCGGCACACTCGAGGTCGGCGTCACCGCCTCCACATATTCGTTGTAATCACTTTCCATCGGTTCAAACTTCATGTTCCATTCCTCCTTTATATTGCCTCACAAATATAATTTTTTGCGCTTACCTTAAAGCTTTCCTTAAGAAAACCCATACCCAAAACCCTATCCAACTATCACACTTATGACAGAACCAACCAGCTTCCCTGCGGCAAGGCCGTATATGACATATGTCATATTTCTCCTGACACTGAATCTTCTAGACGCTATCGGTATGACATTCAGTACCTCTGTGAGTGCCCCTGCAAGGCAGCCGACAAATATTCCGCCGAACAGACATACCACAGTATACCCAACCCAGGTTATATGAAATGGTATATTGAACACATAGAGAAGATTTGCCAGGGATGCTCCATATGCCAGCAGACATTCAATAAGCATGTAATGTCTGGCTCCCTTCACTTTCTCAAGCAGCTTTGGAAATATTCCTATCATGGATATGAATGCGAAATATCCCCCGGATATCGCCACGCCGCTGGCAAGACATACGATTCCGAGAAGCACATACCTAATCAACATCCCGCATCGCCTTCTTTCTCTCGGAATCCGTTATAACAGTCTGATTTACCTCCTGTTCATACTGTCTCATCTGAACCTGGAGAGGAGTAGGATCATCTGTAAACTTCTTTCTCGCCCCATGGTTGAAGAATATGATTATACCTATAAAGAGCCCCAGGGAATATGCGATACCCGCCACAGGATATGCATTCTCCGTTTTCCCCACGAATATATTCTTCATCACGTCAAGCTGTCCCACCATATTTACATCTGAGTTGTACGACATGATAGAGAACCCAGCTCCAAAGAACGCCACAAAACATATCAGGACAAATTTCAGTATCTGTTTTGCTTTGTCACTTGTATCGTATGTTCTGTAATAGACAACCACCTCAGTGGCTCCAAGCGGCATGACTGTACAGTCTGGAAAGCTCTGATGTATAAGCTGCAGGATATACATGACCGATATAACCTGCTGCTCTTTGCTTCCCGAAAAACTCATAAGCTCCAGCTTCTCCACTCCAAACTTGAGATCAGCATTTGCACTGAGCACCTTAGCCACATCCTTAACCTTTACTTTTTTCTTATCCGCCAGACAGCTCTCTGACAGTTTCAAATACACAAGATCAGCCATATACATTTCCCTCTACTATTCACATCACAGATATCATGATCTGTTTCTTTTATGAATAGTCTGTCCATGTATATGGCTGTTATTATGCCAGTTTATTCCTTTTTATTTTTCAGTTTCTATTTTTGGATTATTTTTCATTTTTATTTTTTGGTGTGCTGCATAAGTTTTCATGCGGAACCTTTGTCACGGTCTTCCCCATACTCACGCCGCAGTCTTTCAAGTATCTTCTTCTCCATCCTGCTCACCTGAACCTGGCTGAGCCCCATCAGACGCCCGATCTGTGCCTGGGTCTTATTCTCAAAATATCTCATCTTTATGATCCTCTTTTCGCCCTCCGTCAGAGCATCCAGCATCTCCTCCACATACAGGTGCTCCACTATCTTGTCACTCTCCAATGTCCTAAGCGTATCCTCATGTACATCATCTATACATGTGATGTCCGCCGCAGCCTCCATAGCCATGACCAGTTCCTCTGATGTAGTCCCTATGGCACCGCATATCTCATCGATGGTCGGCTCCACTCCATGTGCCTTCTGCATATCCTGTATATACTTCTCAGCCCTGTAGTGGACTGTCTTCAGATTCCTGCTTATCTTCACCATGCCATCATCCCTCAGAAACCGCCTTATCTCGCCCTGTATCAACGGAACTGAATATGTTGAGAGCTTTACATCATAATCCATATCAAAGCGGTCTATGGCCTTCATAAGGCCTATCAGGCCTATCTGTATAAGATCCTCCAGCTCCTGTCCTCTTCCGGCGTATCTTCTTGCCACGCTTATCACAAGTCCCATATTGTCAGTTACAAGCCTGTCCCTGGCTTCCCTGTCGCCTTCTTTTGCAAGCTTCAGCAAATGAAGATTGTCCGCCATCAATACATCTCCTGACCTCTACCTATAATCTTTGTCATCGCCACCGTCGTTCCCCTGCCTACTCCGGACTCCACATGAAGGCTGTCCATGAAAGCCTCCATAAATGAAAATCCCATTCCGGATCTGCTGCCGTCCGTGACCGTCGTATACATAGGCTCCATGGCCTTTTCTATATCCGCAATGCCGCATCCCTGATCCGACACCTCGATATGTATTGTGCGGTCCTCTATGTACGCCTCCACCCTTATGGTTCCATCACCGGATCCATAGCCATGCACTATGGAGTTTGTGACCGCCTCTGACACCGCAGTCTTCACATCCTCCACCTCACTTAAAGTTGGATTGATCCTTGTCATCATAGCTGCGACCACAACCCTCGCAACAGCTTCATTTCTTGCATCACATCCAAATTCGATACTCAGTCTGTTCTTATCCATATCTTCTATTCTCCTTGTTTTTTATGTTCATTTTATATCCACGTCACGTCCATCCTGTCCGCTGTCCAGCCTTGAAGCTATCCTGTATATCCCCGACATGAGAAGGATCTTATCCATTCTCTTATTTACATTTATCACACCGATGCTTCCACCTCTGCCCTGAAGCTGTCTGAACCTCCTGGTTATCAGACCGATACCTGAGCTGTCCATGAAAGTGGTCCTGCTAAAATCAAATATTGCATGTCTGACCACCTGCTCTGAAAATACTTCTTCTGTGCCCTCTGTCATCTTCCCCGCTGTATAATCATCAATCTCTCCGGGCATATAAACTATCACGGTATCGCCCATTTTCTCATAAATATTCATATACATCTCCTCCAATCCCGAGCATCAGCTCATTATAATCCACCTTCGGCGCGATCTGATACTGCATGTCTTTATATGTGTAAAAAATAAAGGAAGACAACTTCAACAGTCATCTTCCTTTGTACTTTATATTTACTTATGTCATCCGGTATATATACTACTGCCCATCTCCGGTATCAGTTCCGTCCACCGAGCCATCCGCAGTTCCATCTCCGGTCCCATCATATGAGGTGTCTGCACCGGTATCACCTGTGCCGTCCCATGATGTATCTCCGGTTCCATCAGTGCCATCCCATGAGGCATCTCCGGCTCCGTCTGTATTGTCTGTTCCATCTACAGAACCATCACCTGAGTTGTCACCACCATCGTATGATGTATTATCACCGGTGTCTCCTGCATAATCTGTTCCATCTGCTGATGTATCAAGTGATCCGTCTGTATTTGAGTTATCTGCTGATGTATCAGCAGTAGTTCCATCTCCTGTGCTGCCTGTCTGCGCTCCATTTGCGCTGGTCTGTGTGGCAGCCTTATTCTTGCCTGCCTGGATCGCCTCGTCATCTGCATAATCACACGCCACTGTGTAATACACTGAATTCGGACAGTTCTCAACCAACTGGTTGAACACAAGGGTTGCATTGTTGTTATCCGAGAGTTTCAGATAACACATCGCCTTATAATAAAGTGCCACATCACTGTTAGGATTGTCCTGCAGCACCCTGTTAAGATCATCTATGGCAGCCTCGTAAGTCATCGCCTCATACTTATATATGGCTGACTGCACTCTGGCTTTATTGTCATCAGACAGTATCTGTGCCGAATAGTCACCGTACTTATCTATCTGTGACTGAAGATTCTTCGTCTCAGTCTCAGCATTTGTAAGCTTTGTATTCAGAGAATCAACCTGAGCCTGAAGCTCAGATATAGACACATTCTTATCCGCTATCTCCTGGCTGAATGTGACCTTCAGATCTCTCTCCGAATTCGTCGCAGCCTTATCACGGTGAGGAATGATAAGCGTCCACATGGCAGCAAGGCCAAGCACAACGCCGGCTATGATATACGCTATGGAATACTTGTAGAAATTTATATCTTTATATCTTCCTACCGGGATCGGATCTCCATCAAAATCAACTTCGCTCTGTCCTGCCAGAAGCTTCTTCTGGTCATCCATGAACAGTGAATCGACATCATACTCATCCTCAGGGTAATCCCTGAAGTTCATGATCTCCTCGTCTGTATGACCCATCTCATTGAAATATCTGACGGCGACGGGATTCGTCCTGTCTATCTTGATCACACGCTTTAACGCCTTCCCTGCCTTGTCATTTCTTCCTTCATCTATGAACAGGAGTGCCAGAAGCAGATATCCCTGTATGAATCTTGAGTTATCTGAAAGGACTTTTCTGAGCTGGATAAACGCCAGATCTTTGCTTCCCTGCTGTGCATACACAAGTGCCTGATTGTACTTTCTGGTCACATTGTTCACAGCCTCAAGCCTGTGTGGGTTGGATTTGATCTCTTTTATATAACGCTTAGCCACGTTCTTGCCGTCAAAATAATTGACGCTCACAACCCAGTGGCTGAGTGCCTGCACGATCTCTCCCGTCTCGTAGTACACAAGTCCCAGAAGATTTCTCGCATCTATATTCATCTTGTCATATTTGAGAGCAAGCTTCAGTGCCTCCTCGGCACCTGTCATGTCTCTTACCCTTGCCTTGTCCAGACCTATGTTGTAATAATACTTGGACGAGTTGAGGGCTTTATTCACGTAATCTATCTTAAGACCGCATCTGGTACAATATCCTGTAACGGCTATCGCTCCACCGCAGTGCTTACAGTTCAGTACATCTGCCATAATATAGTCTCCTGATCTAATTGTATTCTCTACTTCTCAGTTTCCTTTGCAACTCTCATCATCTCCTGCATAATATCCATTATGTCCTTGAGATCATTGTTATATATGGCGTCCTCAGCCTGATCCAGCTCCAAAGCCGGCTTAAATCTCTTTATCTCTTCATCAAAATTGATCATGTTTATTCCTCCATCTCTTGACACCGCCGACCAGATACAGAGATCCGACACAATATATATACGTGTCATCCCGTCCTGCCCTGTGTGCCACAGCCATATCCATGGCATCGTCTATCACATCACAGGCTGCTACCTGCGTATCAGTGTGCTTTCTGAATATGCTGGCAAGTCTGCCTGCGTCCGCTTTCCTGCTGCCGTCCACACTTGTGACTATTATCTCATCCCAATGCACCTCATCTGCCAGCATGCTTATCATGGAATCATATTCCTTGTCCTTCACCGCTGCAAATACGAGTATCTTCCGGCCTTCGCTGTATAGGGATCTGATGGTATCTATATATGCCCTCACAGCTTCGACATTGTGTGCTCCATCGACATATATGTGTGGTGCTATCTCCTCCATCCGGCCTTCCCAGTAGAATTTAACCAGCGCAGATCTTACAAGCTTCTCTGTATCATCTGCCCTGCCCACTTTCTTCATGTACAAATAAAATGCCATTACAGCAAGGCTCACGTTCTCTATCTGGTACAGGGATGTCTTCTGTATCTTCAAATTGCAATAACTATAATACCGATTATGCAATGAAAAATCAATGGTTTTGTTCCCCAAATGATTTATTATATAGTCCGCTTTTTCGACCGGAATAATGGCTGAATCACGTGATTTTGCAGTATCTTCTATAACACTTGCCGAAAGTTCATCACGGCGGAAATATATGACAGGAACCCCCGGTTTGATTATCCCTGCTTTCTCCGCAGCGATCTTTTCTATGGTATCTCCCAGGTATTCCATGTGATCCATTCCAACAGATGTGATGATGGTGAGTTCCGGCATGACAACATTTGTGGCATCAAGCCTTCCGCCCATACCCGTCTCGTATACAACCACGTCACAATGTTTCTCTCTGAAGTACACCGCAGCCATGGCGAACATCACCTCAAAGAATGAAGGATGCACATCAAACTTCTCCTTAACCGTCTCAAATGCAGTTACAAAATCTTCATCAGATATATTTACACCGTTTATCTGTATCCTCTCGTTTATGGACACCAGGTGCGGCGACGTGAAAAGCCCAACTTTATATCCTGCCTCCATGAGCATCTGTGATAGTGCCCTGCATGTGGAACCTTTACCGTTCGTTCCCGCCACATGGATACACGGGACCTCCCTCTCGGGATTCCCTAAACGGCACAAAAGACTGGAAAGGTTCTCCTTGCCAATCTTCTGCGCAAAAAGCGGAATACCCAATATATAATCTACAGTCTCTCTGTAATCCGCCATCCTGATTCTCCTATCTGTCTGAGATCTTTTCTGGCTATCTATGTTAGTATTTGTGTACTCGTATATATCACCCTCGCAGGAACGCTTCCGCTCGTTTCGGCCTGCAGCGGTACTAAGGTGCCTGCTTAGGCAGCCACCTAAGGACCGGCGGCCTCAAATGTCCTGCGATGGCGACATATACGAGTACACAATCACCAAATATTTTACGCCAGAAAAGATCTCAGACTATATTATCTTATCTATTATCTACTTTCTCAGGGTAAAGGTCGTGGTTGGCCAGACGGTTCCAGGCAACCTCCTCCCACTTTGTTCCCGGTCTGCCGTAGTTGCAGTATGGGTCTATGGAGATTCCTCCCCTTGGTGTGAACTTGCCCCACACCTCGATGTACTTCGGATCCATCAGCTTTATAAGATCCTTCATGATGATGTTCATGCAGTCCTCATGGAAGTCTCCGTGGTTTCTGAAGCTGAACAGATACAGTTTCAGTGATTTGCTCTCTACCATCTTCTTTCCAGGCACATATGATATGTACACCGTTGCAAAGTCTGGCTGTCCTGTTATTGGACAGAGACTTGTGAACTCAGGGCAGTTGAACTTTACAAAGTAGTCGTTGTCCGGATGCTTGTTGTCAAATGTCTGGAGCATCTCAGGTGCATAGTCCATGCTGTACTTTACATTTTTATTTCCAAGGAGGGTAACTCCCTCCATCTCTTCTTTGCTTCTTCCCATTATATTCTCCTATATTACTTTTATACTGATCCAGTAATTTTTCAGGATCATACATCTTGTTTCTATTATCTGCTTATCACACTATCTGCTTATAATACCTCTTACTGCTCCTGCAGTGCTTCTGCCACCGATTTAATGAGCAGCTTCACAGCCTCATCACAGTGCTCTTTTGTAACTATAAGAGGAGGTGCGATCCTTATGATGCCGTCTCTTACCGCTGTTATGAGGAGCTTGTTCTCGAGTGCTCTGTGCTTTACCTCAAATGCGATAGGCTTGTTGAACTCAACTCCTATCAGAAGGCCGCGGCCCCTGATCTCCTTGACACATGGGAGTGCCTTGAGCTCCTCCATGAAGTATGCTCCTACTTCTTTTGCATTCTCATAGAGCTTGTTATCCAGTATCTCATCTATCTCTGCAAGTGCCGCAGCGCAGCATACAGGGTTGGCTGCATATGTTGAGCCGTGTGCACCAGGTGTAAATGCTGCCGCTATCTTGGCACTTGTACACATCGCTCCTATAGGCATTCCGCCTCCTATGGCCTTTGCCATAGATATCATATCAGGCTTTACGCCGTATGTCATATAAGCCATGATATCTCCGGTTCTTCCCCATCCGGTCTGAACCTCATCGAACATGAGCAACATGTTCTTCTCGTCACAGAACTCACGGAGTCCTTTGAGGAATTCAGGATCTGCAGGATATACACCGCCCTCGCCCTGTACAGGCTCTACCATGATTCCTATTGTGTTCTCGTCGCATTTGCTCTTGAAGTCTTCAAGGTTGTTGTACTCTGCATATGTAAATCCCGGAAGGAGTGGTGCAAATCCCTTGTGGCACGCTGAATCTGGCTGACCTGTAGCTGACAGTGCGCCGTAGGTTCTTCCGTGGAAACTGTTCTTTGCTGTCACGATCTTGTATCTGTCCGGTCCGTAGTTGTCGACGCCGTACTTTCTAGCCATCTTTATCATGGCCTCATTTGCCTCTGTTCCTGAGTTCTGGAACACGATCTTCTCCATGCCTATGGTGTCACACACCTTCTTTGCAAGAAGTATCATTGGAAGTGTGTATGCGTAGTTTGATGCATGTATTACATTTGCCGCCTGGTCAGCTATAGCCTTTGCAACCTTCTTATTGGCATTTCCCGCACTGCTTACTGCTATTCCTGCGAAGAAGTCAAGGTATCTGTCTCCGTTATCTGCGTACACATACATACCGTCACCCTTCTCCTCTATGAATTCCCATCTTCTGGACTGCTCTGCCAGATATGTATCTACTATCTCTAAAAGTTCTTCCCTTGTATAACCTGATTCACTAACCTTCATCATTCTCTCCTTCGACGTTTGTCCTGGTGTAGGTAATTGCGAAACATGCAATCATACTTAACTGGATAAGGTGATTTGGTATACTAAACACCTTATTCTCAATATAAAACTACCAGTTTCGCAATTACCTAAATTAATGTATATCTTTATTTTTTTATATACGTTCCGCATACATTATATACACAAAGCCCGCCACTGGCAAGCATTCATGAAGCATAACGAAAATTTGCTTCCAGACATGTTAAAAGGACTGTGCCGGAGCACAGCCCTTTTATATTTATGCATTTCTCTGTATTATCTTGCAAACTGGGAATTGTACAGATTCGTGTAGAAACCACCCTTTGCAAGCAGCGTCTCATGATTTCCCTGTTCGATGATGTGTCCGTCCTTCATGACGAGAATGACATCTGACTTCTTGATGGTAGACAGTCTGTGTGCTACCACGAAGCTTGTTCTGCCCTTCATCATCTTGGCAAATGCTCTCTGTATCCTTATCTCAGTTCTCGTATCTATGGATGATGTAGCCTCATCCAGTATAAGCATAGGTGGAAGATCCAGCATAACTCTGGCGATACAGAGAAGCTGCTTCTGTCCCTGTGACAGATTGCCACCATCCTCTGTTATAAATGTATTATAACCGTCTGGAAGCCTCTTGATGAAGCTGTGTGCATGGGACTGCTTTGCAGCCTCGATGATCTCCTCATCTGTGGCATCCGGTCTTCCGTATGCTATGTTGTCTCTTATCGTACCACTCTTGAGCCAGGTCTCCTGGAGCACCATTCCGTAGTTGCCGCGAAGGCTCTTTCTTGTGACCTCCCTTATATCGTATCCATCCACGGATATGCTTCCGGCATCCACATCATAGAATCTCATGAGCAGATTGATGACTGTACTCTTACCACAGCCTGTAGGACCTACTATTGCTATCCTCTGTCCATCCTTTACGTTCAGGTTGAGGTTCTTGATAAGTTCCACATCCTTGTTGTATGAGAAGTCAACGTTATTCAGATTTACCTCGCCGTGAACGTCTGCAAGCTCATGTGCATCCGCAGGTTCAGCGATCTCCGCATCCTCATCTATCAGCTCAAATACTCTGGCAGCCGATGCCAGTGCATTCTGAAGCTCCGTGATGACTCCTGATATCTCATTGAACGGCTTTGTATACTGATTGGCATAACTCAGGAAACTTGTGAGCTGTCCCACTGATATGAAGCCCTTTATCGCCGTTATGGCACCTATGATTCCAACACCTGTGTACACAAGGCTGTTGACAAATCTTGTACTAGGGTTCGTTATCGATGAGAAGAATGTAGCCTGAAGTCCTGCCACATTAAGTCTTCCATTTATCTCCTGGAATCTCTCACATGTCTCATCCTCCATGGAGAATGCTGTAACTACCTTCTGGTTCTCAACCATCTCATTTACAAGGGAAGTAAGCTCACCCTTGATCTCAGCCTGCTTCTTGAACATGCTGTATGTCCTCTTCGCTATGAATGACGCAACAAAGAGTGATACCGGAGTGATACACACAACCACAAGGGCTATGATCCAGTTGATCGACAGCATGAAGCACAGCGTTCCGACTATAGTCATAACTCCTGTGAAGAGCTGTGTAAATCCCATCAGAAGACCATCTGAGAACTGGTCTACATCAGCTATGATCCTGCTGACTATATCTCCGTGTGTGTGTGAATCCACATATGAGAGCGGCAGGTTGCCGAGTTTTTCATATGCCTTTGTTCTGACATCATTTACAACCTTGTATGTGATCCTGTTGTTGAGGACGTTCATGATCCACTGCGCCACCGCTGTTATCACAACCACAACAACAAGCTTTGCAAGCATACCCTTAAGTCCTGTAAAATCTACCTTGCCAGGTCCCACAACCTTATCTACTGCATGTCCCATGATGATAGGCGCATACAGTGTGAGCACAACCGATATGGCTGCACATATGAGAGACAGAACAACTAAAAATCTGTATCTCTTTATATACTTCAGTATTCTGAGTATCGTTTTCTTATTTACTGATTTATTACCCTTATCTTTACTCATGAGCCAGTTCCTCCTCTGAAAGCTGTGACTGACATATCTCCCCGTATACCTCGCAGTTAGAAAGCAGCTGCCTATGAGTTCCTATTCCGGCTATCTGACCATCGTCCATGACTATGATCTTATCCGAATTCATGATGGTCGAAGCTCTCTGTGACACAAGGAAGACCGTCATGCCCTTTGTCTTCTCCCTGATCGCCTTTCGAAGTGCCGCATCAGTTGCAAAATCAAGTGCTGATGCACTGTCATCCAGTATCAGTATCTCAGGCTTTCTGACCACCGCTCTGGCTATTGTGAGTCTCTGCTTCTGACCACCTGACAGGTTCTTTCCGCCCTGGGTGATCTTGAAGTTTATTCCATTCTCCTTGCCATCCACAAACTCCTTCGCCTGTGCGATCTCAAGCGCCTCATCTATCTCTGTCTCTGTGGCATCCTGCTTGCCCCATCTGATATTGTCTGCTATGGTTCCTGCAAACAATACAGCCTTCTGAGGAACCACACCGACCTTATGTCTGAGCTCGTCCAGCGTATAATCCTTTACGTCTACTCCGTCTATACATACGCTTCCCTGGCTGGCATCGTAGAATCTAGGTATCATATTGACAAGCGAACTCTTTCCTGATCCCGTACCACCTATGATTCCGACAGTCTCACCGGCTGCAACGTCAAATGATATATCTGACAAAGAATCAGCTCCGGCTCCGGCATATCTGAGATTTGCATCCTTGAAGCTGACCTTGATCTTTTTATCTGAAGTGATATTTGAAGCACCCTTTCCATCTGTTATGGATGGCTCCTGATCCATGACTGCGTTTATTCTCTTTGCACAGGCAACCGCCTTTGTGATAGTCACGATAAGGTTTGCAAGCTTGATGAGCTCAACTAATATCTGTGACATATAGTTTACAAGTGCGACAACCTTACCCTGTGTGATGATTCCCGCATCCGTCTGTCCCGCTGCGATCCATATGATGACAGCAGTGGAAAGATTGATGATGACATATGTCACAGGATTCATGAATGCTGATATACGTCCTGCAAGGAGCTGGAACTTCATCAGGTCATCAGTTGACTTATCGAACTCCTCAAATTCCTTGTCCTGTCTGTTGAAAGCTCTGATAACTCTAGCACCCTCAAGCCCCTCACGGGTTAAGAGTGTAACCTTATCCAGCCTGTTCTGAACCTTCTTGAACAGAGGAATGCTGAGTGCCATGACGCCAAATACGACTATGGAAAGAGCCGGTATAGTGACGACAAATGTCATGGCAGATTTCACATCTATGGTAAATGACATGATCATAGCTCCGAACACTATGAACGGTGAACGGAGGAACAGTCTGAGTACCATGTTGACACCTGTCTGTACCTGGTTCGTATCACTGGTCATTCTGGTGAGCAGTGTTGATGTTCCTATGCTGTCTATCTCTGTGTACGAAAGTGATGTGATATGTCTGAACAGATCATTTCGAAGTGCTGTTCCAAATCCTGTTGCAGCCTTAGCTGAAAAATACTGGGCGGTGATAGAACACACCAGACCGATAATTCCCAAAAGTGTCATGACAAGGCACATCTTCACAACGTAGCCTATGTCACGTCCCGCTATACCCACATCGATGACATTTGCCATAACGATAGGTATGAGCAATTCAAATGTTGCCTCCAGCATCTTAAAAAGCGGGGCAAGTATGGACTCTTTCTTGTAGTCCTTCAGATATCTTAATATTCCCTTCATCTATTCTCCTAACAATAATAATTCTTCCAACAACAAGAGCTGTTTTACTCAACGTTTCCATCACTCAAATAGAACTTCCACACCATATATGTAATGCGGAAGTTCTGTTTCATGTCATGCTATTGTGATCATCTGTTAATCAATGTTGTTACATAACATTGTGATTTCTGTATTACTCCTCATCCTCTTCTGGAAGATTTGCATTGTGATATACAGCCTGAACGTCATCATCCACCTCAAGCATATCGATGATCCTTGTGAACTTCTTGACAACCTCTGGATCGTCTATGTCCACATAATTCTGTGGGATCATTGTAAGTTCAGCCTCTGCCATCTTGATGCCTTCCTTCTCAAGGCTCTCTCTTACCTGTGAGAAATCCTCAGGTGCTGTGATGATCTCGTAGCTGTCGTCCTCGTCTGAGAAATCCTCAGCTCCTGCATCAAGTGCCATCATCATGAGATCATCTGCATCCATATCGCAGTCCTCTTTTGCTATGATGATCTGTCCCTTGTGATCAAACATATATGATACACAGCCTGTTGTACCTACGTTACCGCCACCCTTTGTGAAGCAGTTACGCACGTTTGCTGCTGTTCTGTTCTTGTTGTCTGTAAGTGTGTCTACTATGATGGCGGTACCGTTAGGACCGTAGCCTTCATATGTATTCACAACATAGTTTACTGAGTTTGCATCTCCTGCAGCTCTCTCAATACCACGCTTGATAGTATCGTTAGGCATGTTGTTTGCCTTTGCCTTTGCAATTACATCACGAAGCTTGCTGTTGTTCTCAGGATTCGCTCCGCCCTCCTTAACTGCAACTACGATCTCCTTACCGATAATTGTGAAGATCTTTCCCTTTGCTGCATCGTTCTTTTCCTTCTTGTGCTTGATGTTCGCAAATTTTGAATGTCCTGACATCTTTAATTCTCCTTATTTTATGTATCTCTTGATTTCTAGTTACGTATATTAACACTATTGCGGCGTTTTTTCAACCTTTGTGATCTTTACCTCTTCTATCATGTTGTTGCCAACCGACAACGACTGGAATTTATAATTCTGGTAGACTATCTCGATCTCCTCATCCGCATACGGAAGTCTGCCGAGCTCATACAGCAGAAAACCGTTCAGAGTCTGGAAATCTTCATCAGGGAATTCTATCCCCAAAACATCGCTCACCTCGTCCAGTTCCGCCTTGCCGCTGACTATATACACATCACCGCGCTTCTTGATATCATCGCTGGCATCATCATACTCATCCAGAATATTGCCCACTATCTCTTCCAGAATATCCTCCATAGTGACAATACCCTCAGTCTGGCCATATTCATCAACCACAATGACCATATGTATCTTGGCGGTCTGCATCCTCCGGAACAGCTTTGCTATATTGTATGTAGGATGAACAAATGCCGCCTCCACCATGATATCCGAAAGTGGTGTCTTCTTATCCTTCAGGTAGGCCTTGACAAAATCTTTGAAATAGATTATTCCGACTATATTGTCGAGATCTCCGTCATATACCGGGTATCTTGAATAGTTGTTCTCTATCATGATCGCCATGACCTCATCCGGGTCAGTCTTCTTGTCTATTGCCATGACGTTCAGTCTGGCAGTCATGACATCCCGGCTCTCCTTGTCCGTAAACTCAAAGATATTGGTGATGAACTGAGCCTCCGAGTCCTCTATCAGCCCCTGCTCATTTCCCTCGTTCACCATGGATATGATCTCTTCCTCTACCTTCTCCTCTTCTGCTTTCCTGTTAAAAATCTTCATGTTTTAGTCCTAATCACCTCATATATTATTTATACAAGCTCAAGGCTTATCTTAAGCGCCTCATTCACTCTGCAGAGCGTGTCATTGTCAACATGACACACCTTCTCTTTAAGGCGCTGCTTATCTATGGTCCTCAGTTGTTCAAGCAATATGACAGAATCCCTTGCTATATCACATCTCGTAGAATCAAGCATGATATGCGTTGGAAGTTTCGGTCTCTTCATCTTACTCGTTATCGCCGCAATTATGACTGTCGAGCTGTGCTTGTTGCCCGCCTCATTCTGTACCACTATAACGGGTCTGATCCCACCCTGTTCCGATCCAACAACGGGTCTTAAGTCTGCATAATAAATATCCCCACGTCTGATCACCAAATCTATTCACCCCATAAATACTTTTATAAATGTGGTTTAATACATAATATGCCAGGGCGAACGTGAAATGTTCTGCCGGCCTGTAATATGTATTACTCTCTGAAAAAAGTATTTCCAGTGTCAGACTGACTTATACGCTAATCGAGAAGATAATTTACCTCACCCGTGATCCTGCCATCTCTTATATACACTCTCGGAACACGTCTGCCTATGTTGCACACAAGCTCATAATTGAAACTGTTGGCAGGCTCTGCGACCTCCTCAACACTTATCTCCTTGTCGCCATCTCTTCCTATGAGAATGACGTCATCTCTTACTTTTACACCATCTATATGACTCACGTCAACCATGAACTGATCCATGCACACTCTTCCTATGATCGGTGCATACTGTCCATGTATGATGACACGTCCCTTATTTGACTGTGCCCTTGGATATCCATCAGCGTAACCTGCAGATACAGTGGCTACTTTTATATCGTGATCCGCTATATAGGACCATCCATATCCTATTCCTGTTCCAGCTTTTACATCTTTGACAAATATGACCTTGGATGTAAGGCTCATGGCAGGCCTCAGATCTGCTATGCTCTTGTCAACCTCTTCCGATGGATACATGCCATATGTCACGATTCCCGATCTCACCATGTCAAAATCTGAATTGTCCATCTCCATTATTCCGGCGCTGTTTGATATATGTCTGACCGGTATGTGGATTCCTCTCTCGGCGAGCCTGTCATTTATCCATCTGAATTTCTCAAGCTGGCCATTTGCCGCAGTCTTGTCATACTCATCGGCTTTTGCATAGTGGGTAAATATTCCCTCTATCTCTATGCCCGGCATCTTCCATATCTTCTCGATATTATCGACGCCATCATCATCGCAGGTGAAACCGATCCTGCCCATTCCTGTATCCACCTTTATGTGTATCTTCGCACGCTTGCCCATGCTGACAGCATCATCAGACAACTGCTGCGCCTCATCCACATCATACATGGCAGGACGTATATTCCATCTCATGAGATCCATGTAATCCGACGGATCTGTGTAACCAAGTATCAGTATCGGCTTATCTATTCCCGCCTTCCTGAGCTCTATTCCCTCATCGAGAAATGCCACAGCATAATAATCAGCCAGATCGTCCAGTGCTCTGCCAACTTCGACAGCTCCATGTCCATATGCATCCGCCTTTATGACCGCCAGCATCTTTTTGTTCTCATCCACAAGAGATTTCATGGCAGACACGTTATGTCTTATATTGTCAAGATTTATTACTGCCTGTATTCTGTTAAAGCTGCTCATATTCATGCTCCTTTTAATCCCGGATCACCTGAGGTATGGCATCAACTATATCTCGGGCTATCATCCCTGTTTTTCCTCTGTACCCGGCTGCAGCATCACCTGCTAGTCCATGTATATACACTCCAAGCGGTGCAGCGTTCTCCGGTGTAAGTCCTGTTGCAATAAGACCCGCTATCATACCTGCCAGGATATCCCCAGCTCCCGCCGTGGACATTCCATTGTTGCCAGAGGTGTTTATATATACTTTATCACCACTGCTCACGGTAGTTCGCGCATCCTTAAGCACATCTATGATATTATACTCCATAGCGAAGTCTTTGCACACCTTTAAAATATTCTTTTTTATATCTGGAATGGCCATGCCTGTAAGACGTGCCATCTCACCCATATGAGGCGTTATTATCACCTTCCCCTTGTGTCCTCTTAAAATATCCAGATCACAGGATATGATATTTAACGCATCCGCATCAACAACCACAGGCTGCTCGGCTCTGTCCATTATTATTTTTACCATCGCACAGGCCTCAGAGCTTCTTCCAAGCCCCGGACCTATAAGTATCACGTCCGCCCAGTTAAGTGCGTCCTCCGCACATGAGGCAGCACTGTCTTCGTCATCATAGACCATGAGCACCGCTTCCGGAACGGTACACCCTATTATATTTCTGTTGTTCGCATGGGTGTATACCTTTGCAAGTCCCGCTCCCGATCTGTACACAGCCTCCGCCGCATAGGAAGCGGCTCCCGACATATCTCTGCTTCCGGCTATGACAGCCACACGCCCATATGTCCCCTTATTTGAGCTGTCGACCCTGGCCGGCAGTCTGGATATATCCGATCTGTCATAAGCGTAAGCAACCGGTGACACCTTATCTATCGCCCCTCTTGAAAATCCTATATCCCTGACCACTACAGATCCCGCCATGTCATGTCCCGGATAGAGAACCAGTCCTATCTTATCAAGACCAAATGTAACTGTGAGATCAGCCCGGAAGGCAGTTCCAAGTATCTGTCCGGTTGATGCATCAACTCCGGAAGGAAGGTCTATCGCAACCTTAAAACCGGACATGGCATTCATAATATCTATGGTGTTCTTCCACACACCCTTTATCTCTCTCTTAAGGCCGACGCCAAATATTCCATCCACGACCACATCATAGTCTCTGTGCGGGATCGTATCCAGTATCTCTATACCAAGTTTTTTCACAATCCCAAGCTGTCTCTCAAAACTTTCACTTACCCTTGTAAGTCCCTTTATATAACACACCTGAACCTGATCGCCCTGCTGGTGAAGAAGTCTGGCAAGAGCAAGTCCATCTCCGCCATTATTGCCTCCCTCAACCACGACAAGACACATGAGAGGTCTGTTCTTCTCACTATATATATTCCTGCCATCCCCGTCAGGAGCCTGTTTCATTCTTGAATTTATCTCTTCAAGAGTCGATATGGCAGCTCTCTCCATCAGCAAAATCCCCGGGATACCGTCCTCCTCTATGGTGAGTCTGTCTATATTATGCATCTCTTCTCTGTCCGCCAGATAAAACATACGATAATCCTCCTTTATCCGGGCACCAGCCCGTTAAGCATCAATCTTTTCAAATTAAACATTCCAAATCCCTGCTATAGATTAAGAAAAACGGATAATTTCTCACGAAATTATCCGTTATATACTTGCATATATCTGATCTGTCTGTCCTGATAAGATTATCTCTTCTTCAGGAAATCAGGAATCTTTATGCTCTCTGTCTTAGGTCTTGACACATGTGATGTCTCAACCGGTGTACTTGTAACAGGAGTCTGTGTTGCTGCTGTTACAGGAGTTGTAAATGCAGGCTTGACCTGAGGCTCTGCAGCAGGTGTAGTATTGTTAAGGAATGAAGGTCTGCTGCTTGGCTGTGCTGATGTGCTGTGTGTGCCAAGGCTCTGTCCTGCGTAAGTTGCTGTTCTGCTGCTGTCAGCTGCTGGCGTAGCAGTTGTAACTGACGGCTTTGGTGTAGTCATAGTTCCCATAGGAGAAGCTGTGCCAGCATATCTTGATGTCACATCGCTCTCACCTGATCTCTCAAGTCCTGTTGCGATGATGGTGATGCTGATATCCTCACCCATGTTGTCGTTGTCAACTGTACCAAATATGATATTCACACCGTCTCCAGCCTGCTCTGTGAGGTATGTAACTGCATCGTATGCTTCAACGATACCGATATTACCTGAGAAGTTGACGATGATATCTGTAGCACCTGAAACTGTTGTCTCAAGAAGTGGTGAATCCATAGCCTCCTTGATAGCGTCAACAGCCTTGTTCTCTCCACTTGCTGAACCGATACCGATATGAGCGATACCCTTGTCTCTCATGACTGTCTGTATATCAGCAAAATCAAGGTTGATCAGACCTGGCTTATTGATAAGGTCTGTTACACCCTGAACACCCTGCTGGAGCACCTGATCCGCTTTTTTAAGTGCATCAGGAATGCTTGTTCTCTTGTCACAGATCTGAAGAAGCTTATCGTTAGGGATAACAATAAGTGTATCAACGTTCTCCTTCAGTCTTGATATACCCTCTATTGCATTTCTCATACGAGGCTTGCCCTCAAAACCAAATGGCTTTGTAACAACACCTACTGTAAGTATTCCAAGATTTCTTGCCATCTCAGCGACTACAGGAGCAGCTCCGGTTCCTGTACCACCACCCATACCACATGTTACAAATACCATGTTGGCATCCTTGATGATATCTACGATCTCTTCTCTGTTCTCCTCCACTGCGCTTGCACCGATCTCAGGCTTAGCGCCGGCACCAAGACCCTTTGTGAGCTTCTCACCAATCTGGATCTTTGTTGTAGCTCTGCTGAGTGAAAGAGCCTGCTTATCAGTATTGATTGCAATAAGTTCTACTCCCTCAACATTCTCATCAATCATTCTGTTTACAGCATTATTACCTGCACCGCCGACACCTATTACAAGAATCCTTGCCGGTGTTCTCTCGTCATTTGATTTTATCTCAAGCACGGTTGCATCCTCCTTATACACTTATTCATTTTATCCAATAATCAACATCACCAGACCTGTCAGATGTCTCATTCGAGTCCATCTCTATGTATAGACCTGATATCTCAGTCAAAAATTCCAGCGTTTTTATTGCATTAGTACCTATATAATACGATTTTTTATATCAATACGCAAGAAATTTTTTATTTATTTTCCTTAAAGATAACACTTCCATTGGCCGGGCTGTATGAAGACATATCAAGGGTACCCTTTTTGCCCTTAACACTCTCAAGTATCACTTCAAGATTCATGAGCTTACTCTCCAGATTCTCCGCAGTGCCAATATTGATCTTTATTCCGTCCCTGTGAAGTATCAGGTTCTGTTTTGAATCGCAGGTTATCTTGTCTATCTGGATATTGTTCTTGTAGATAAGCTGCGTCATTGTCAGTATCTCCTGGAAGAAACTGTTATCGCCAACATCAAGCTTCTGTCCCTGAACCACGTTGTCACTCTCAATCCCCTCAATACAAGGAACATCATCAAGCTTCTCATCCGAAATCTCAAGTACAGTTCCCTCACCATCAAAATATGCATACTGGTCGTTGTACTTGATGCATCCAGCCATAGCCTTCTCATATACAGTTATGGACACCGTATTTCTGTCTATGTAACTTATATCTATCTTATCTATAAATGTGACATTTTCAGCGGGGTGCAGACGGCTCTCCAGAAGAAACAACAGCGTATTGCCGTAGTCATTGCCGCCGGTTACTATATCAACCATCTGCTTGTCCGTATAATGGTCAGTTCCGGACACCTCTATATTCTTAAGCTTGTAGCAGGTTTTGATATACACAAATGCTATTGCACACAGTATGACCAGCACCAGCAGCACCTTCAGAACTATCTTTGCGATCCTTGCGATCTTCTGGTTTCTCTCTTTCCTGCGTCTGAGTTTTTCCTCTTTCAGCTTCTTCTGTCTCTCTATCTCCTGCCTCGTCAGCTGTTTTTTCTTCTTATTCTTACCAGGATCAGCATTACGTCTCCGGCGTTCCTGCTCACGGCTGTTCCTCTGATCCTGCGCTCTCCTGTCTGCATTTTCACGCCGGGTTCTTCCCGGATCAGCTCTGCGTCCGTCATTTCTCTGACGTGCTCTGTCTTCTGCCTGCAGGCGGTCCCGGCTTTCCCTGCCATCAGATCTTCTATTCCCGGCACTACCTCCTCTTTGCGCACCTGGATCAGGTCTTCTCACACTGCCATCAGATCTTAGTTTTCTGCCATCATCTGACACACGCTCTCTGCCACCGGGCTGTCTCCTTCGGGCGTTTCTCTGCCTTGTGCGCTCGTCCGGTGTCCTCTGCCGCCTGCGCTCATCAGAAGAACTCCGTCCGACAGTTCTTGCAGTCCCCGCATTGCGGTCATCTGCCGCTCTGGTCCGCTCTGGATTTCTGGCAGGCTGCTTTCTCCTGTCCACCGGAACCTGGACTCTTCCGTCCAGTCTTCTTCCTGTGAACACATCCACATTCCCGCTCTTTCTTCTGGTCTCGGCCACGTCTACATTGCGGCTTCTCCTCTCAGGAACGTTTCTATTGTTTATATCTCTTCTATTCGTTCTGTTATCCATTCATATCTCCCTTTTCAGGATATATCATGTGTTATTTTACAATACTGGTATCTCTGGCCACAGACATCACAATCCCCATCTCCATGAGTATAAATATGATGGAACTTCCGCCATAACTGATAAATGGCATCGGCACCCCTGTAGGGGGTATCGTGTTAGTCACCACGCACGCATTTATAAGGAACTGAACAGCTATATGTGTCATTACACCAGTGACCATAAGTGAGCCAAACCGGTCTCTGGCATTCATGGCGATTATCGCAAGCCTGTAGATAAGAAGAACAAAGAGCACCAGTATAAATACTGCTCCCACTATTCCCAGTTCTTCGCATATAACTGAAAATATCATATCATTATGCGATTCAGGAATAAAGCCCTTCTTCTGCACACTGTTTCCAAATCCCAGGCCAAACACACCGCCCGAGCCCACAGCATACAGCGACTGCACCGTCTGATATCCATCTGCATACTGCTCCGGCGCAAGCCATATCTTGACCCTGTTTGCCCTGTATCCGGCAAACAGTATAAACAGCACACAACCGACGACGCCAAACACACCCAGAGTCACGAAATGTCTGACTTTTGGACTTGCGGCAAACAGCACTGCAAAAAGCACTGAAAAACATATTATGGCTGTGCTAAGATTCTCAACTCCTATAAGGACTATATCGAGAACCGGCAGTATCATGATCCGCACAAGACGTCCTGCGTGTGCAAGTTCCCTGCTGTGCATAGCAGCCTGTGCCGCCGTATATATTATTATGGCTGTCTTGGCATACTCAGAAGGCTGAAAACCTATCGGGCCTATGTATATCCATCTCGCCGACCCGTGACTTGCTGTTCCAATCACAAGTACCAGTATCTGAAGTGCCATCGACGACAGCAGTATGATCTTTGAAAAAGACAGTAAGTATCTGTAATCAACATTCGATACACACCACATCGCAGCCAGTGCGGCAAGCATATACACAGCCTGCCTGCGTGTAAAATACATACTGTCATCATACAGATCTATAGCCCTGTAACTGCTTGTGCTGTATATCATGGCAAGTCCCAGTATCAGTATAAGGATCAATACGATCATCATCGTCACATCCACATAACTTCCGCGCCGCCTTTGTGTCTTACTGATCCTATCTTCTGAAACCTCCGGATTGCCACTCAATCAGATCACTCCTTATAGCTTCTCACATACTCTTTGAACATATTTCCTCTCTGCTCATAATTGTCAAACTGTCCCCAGCTTGCACATGCAGGTGAGAGAAGCACCGCATCTCCGTCAACCGCATGCTCATGGCAGTATGCCACTGCATCCTGAAGATTCTCCTCAAATACCAGAGAGTTAAATCCATGTCTCTTTGCACAGTCCGCTATCTTCTCAGCAGTCTGGCCTATAAGCACAAGACACTTAACCTTTCCGTCAAATGCCTCTATCCACTCATCAAACTCTGAACCCTTGTCATATCCACCACCGATCAGATATGTAGGTGATACCATCGCCTGTATACCCTTGATCGCTGCGTCAGGGTTCGTTCCCTTTGAATCATTGTAGTATGCAACACCGGCAATAGTATCCACATACTCTATTCTATGCTCCACAGCCTTAAATGATGTTGCCACTTCTCTGATAACTTCAGCAGGCACACCCATATAATATGATATTCCAACCGCTGCCAGAACATTCTCCACATTGTGAGCTCCGAGAAGCTTCAGATCCTTGAGTGCAAGCACATCTATCTTCTTGTCTCCATCCTCAAGGACTATGTCTCCGTCCTGGACATACACACCGCCAGCCGGCTTTTCGAGTCTGCTGAAATATACCACGTGGCATCTGTCTTTTGCTTTTTCACCCATAGCTCTTGTGTGCTCGTCATCATAATTGAACACAGCTACATCGTCCATGGTCTGATTCTTTGTTATAGAGAATTTTACGTTGCCATAGTTCTCAAATGTGTAATGTCTGTTCAGATGATCCGGAGTAAGATTTAATACAGCACTCACATTCGGATGGAAATCTATGACAGTCTCAAGCTGGAAACTGCTTATCTCCGCAACTGTGGCTGAGTCGTCGTCAGTTGTATCACAAAGCTCTGTATAAGGTATTCCGATATTGCCGACAACTATCGTCTTTGCGTTGTGTGCCTTAACGATCTCACCTACCAGTGCTGTTGTTGTAGTCTTGCCGTTTGTACCTGTTATGGCAGCTATCTTGCCCTTTCCATAGTGATATGCAAGTTCTATCTCACTCCATATAGGGATCCCGGCATTTCTCACAATATCTGTAAACGGCGCATCCACAGGTATACCCGGGCTGATAACCATGAGCTGTGCACTCTTAAGAGCCTCGTCAGAAAGCTCTCCGAGCACCACGTTGACAAGCTCAGCATTTCCTGTCTTTCCCATGATATCATCGACATTACGATCCTTGTTCTCATCAAACAAATATACTTTAACACCGTGCTTTACCAGAAGGTTTGTCGCACTGATTCCACTTTTTCCTGTTCCTGCTACTATCGCTGTATTTATCTCCATAATCTTCACCGTGATGCACTCCGCACCACTTTCTCCTTTCTATGGCTGATCACTAGCTTTTTAATTTATATTGCCAGAAGTCCTACTACGCAGAGAACTGCTGTGACAATAGAAAAGATTGCCACAACCTTTGACTCCGGCCATCCGCCGAGCTCAAAATGGTGATGTATAGGTGCCATTCTGAAAACTCTCTTTCCTGTAAGTTTGAATGATACTACCTGTATTATTACAGATAAAACCTCAAGGAAATATATAAATGCAATTATCACTATGAATATCGGCATCTTAAGCATATAAGCCGTGGATGCCACAAATCCTCCAAGAGCCAGGGAACCCGTATCTCCCATGAACACCTTTGCAGGATATACATTGTATACGAGGAAACCGAGAAGACTTCCAACCGCTGCACATGTTACAGGTGCCACACCTGAACCTATTCCAACTGATACCACTACAAAGAATGTGGCGATCAGAACAGTGACAGATGACGCAAGACCATCAAGTCCATCTGTAAAGTTTGCTCCATTTACCGTTCCAAGAACTATGAAGAACAGGAGGATCACATACATTACACTGTTAAGCTGGACTGTCTTGCCAACAAATGGGATTATGAGTTCATTGTTGATATCTGAATATTTCTCAATATAATATGCAAACACACCGGTGACAACGATCTGTCCCAGCATCTTCTGCCATGCATGAAGGCCCATGGATCTCTTCATAACAACCTTGATGTAATCATCTATAAATCCGATAAGGCCAAATCCGAGGGTAACAAACAGCACCGGAAGGACATCCGGATACTTCTTCATATATAACAATGTGGTGATGGTGAACGACAGCAGGATTATAAGTCCTCCCATAGTAGGTGTTCCCGCCTTCTTGAGGTGGGCCTGAGGGCCGTCATCTCTTACAAACTGTCCAAACTTCAGTTTCTTCAGAAACGGAATAACGATAGGACACAGCACCACGCTGATACAGAATGCTATCACTATTGGCAACACAATTTTCAAATCTAAATTCATTTTGTACTCCTTACCTGTCTGCGCACGCAGACTATGTATTTCTTTAACTGTTTTCAGACTGAGATAAATTTAATACGCATTCGTATCTTTGTCAATTCCCAAATAGGGAAGAATGTTCAAAAAAATATCTCTCACAACCGGAGCTGCAACCATTCCACCATAATAAGTTCCCTCCGGTTCATCTATGAGAAGCAGTGTCATGACCACAGGATCATCCGCAGGTGCAAATCCCACATAAGATGAAATATATCTGCCATTTCCTCTTGGGAGTTTCTCACTTGTGGCAGTCTTGCCGCCTATCCTGTATCCCTCTATACCGCCATTTTTTCCTGATCCATCGGCAACCACCGATTCCAGCATGCTCCGCATCTCTTTTGACGTCTCAGCGGATATCGCCTGTTCTCCGCTTTCAAATTCCAGAGCCTGTATATATCCATTTTCACTGTCAACAATCTCCATGCCAATATGTGGAGTTATCCGATAACCGCCGTTAATGACCGCAGCTATGGCCGACACAAACTGTATCGGCGTAACCTGGAATGACTGTCCAAATGACATGGTGGCAAGCTCCACCGGGCCAACATTCTCCTTTGCATGCATTATAGAATTTGCCTCTCCGGGCAGATCTATACCGCTCTGCGAAAAGAGCCCCAGCTTGCCGTAATATTCATACATGGCATCAACGCCGGCCCGCTCTCCTATATCCATGAACGCCGGATTACATGAGTTCATCAGCGCCTGCTCAAGTGTCTGGCTTCCATGTCCCGTAGTCTTGCTGCACCTTATCCTTCTGTCCTCCACAAGTCTGTACCCAGGGCAATAAAAACTGTCGCTTCTGCTCACAGCTCCTTTTTCAAGTGCCGCTGTCAGTGTTATTATCTTCGCTGTGGATCCCGGTTCATAGGTATCACTTATAAGATAATTTCTCCACATATTATTCAGCTCATCCATCTGGCTTATGGCCGGAAGCGCTGCAGTTTCATTTGTTTCACCCAGGCTGTCCGCCTGACCATCAGCAGAGTCCTCAGTCTCTTCCGTATCGTCATCTGAGGATGCGTCATATCCGCTGACAAGCGTAAACGGATCGTTCAGGTTATACTCCGGCACATCAGCCATTGCGTATATCTCACCCGTTTTAGGATTCATGGTTATGGCACATACCCTGTTTGCCTTCTTCTCCTCAAGAACCTTATATGCCGCCTGTGTCACATATCTCTGTATGTTGATATCCAGCGTCGTCACAAGATCTTTCCCGGGAACCGGGTCAGTCCTTGACTCCGAATAGCTGACAAGCTCAATCCCCTTTGCATCCGTGACCGCATTTATACTTCCATTTTCGCCGGTCAGATAATCATCATACTTCACCTCAAGTCCAAGTATTCCCTGATTGTCGCCACCGGTAAATCCCAGTACCTTAGATGCCAGTGTGTCATATGGATAATTTCTCTTGTAGTCCTCGTCAACCTTTACCCCCGGAAGTGCTGCCGCCTTGATCTTCTGCCCGGTCTCCTTGTCAACATTTGACGCGATCAGCTCCCTCGAGGAATTCTTGCGAACCTTCTTCTCTATCTCTGCGGGATCTTTGTCTATATAACCTGTCAGCAGATCTATCACTTCATCCTCGTCCTCTATCTGGCTGTGGATGACCGACACCGAACAGACCGCCTTGTTGTCGGCAAGCACGTTGCCATTTCTGTCATATATCCTGCCCCTCGGAGCTTTTATGCTCCGCTCTCTTTCATGAAGTGATGTCGCCCTTTCACTATAATACTCTCCCCTGAATATCATTATGTATGTAAGTCTTCCCGCAACCATCATAACCGCAAGACACACTATGATCAGTATGCATTTTATCCGCTGTCTGTTGTAGCTATAAACTCTCACGGCTCATCCTGCATTTTTTTTACTATACTATTACAGCCCCTCTGTATCTATTCTTAAAACTATGTTAAATCCTCATACAAAAACGGGGATCAGACAAATATGCCCAATCCCCGCTTTATCATCTTTGCATATTCACATATGCATCACTCTGCCCCGTCATCAGCATAGGAATAATCCCCTGACGTGTCTTCATCAGACGTATAATCATCCGCTGTGCCGGTATCATCATAATATCCACTATCATCTGTATAGCCATCGCCGGTTCCGGAATCTTCCGGGTAATCGCCCGGGTCGCCGCTGTCTTCTGTATAATCTGACTCGCCGGTATCATCCGTATATCCGTCATCCGCTCCCGCTGCAGCATCCGCACCGCTCTCATTTGCATCGGATTCGTCCGTCACATCACTGCCATCAGAAGCTGTATCTTCATCGCCAGCCACATCATTTGCTGATGCATCATTCTCGTCAAATGCTGATGAGAGTGCTTCATCGGTTCCGTCATACTGGACGTCATCTGCGTTTGTAGCGTATACGTTGAGGTATGGAAGAAGATCCTGCATCACCTGGTTGAACAGCTTTGCTCCGGCTCCTGATCCCTCCTGATCCTCAAGATGAGGCTCATCAACTACAACATAAAGCATGATCTGTGGATTCTCTACAGGAGTAAATCCTATAAATGACAGTACGTATTTTCCATTTCCTCTAGGCAGCTTCTCGGCTGTACCAGTCTTACCACCTATCGTATATCCATCTATTCCCGCTGCATATCCTGTACCTTCCTCGACAACGGCCTGAAGATATGTTCTCATATAATCAGATACCTCTTTCGAGATGGTCTTTCTCACAAGTACCGGATCAATGTCCTCAACAACATTTCCATCCGAATCGAGAAGCCTCTTTACTACATGAGGCACATAATAATTTCCACCGTTTATGACCGAGCAGAATCCCGCCGCCATCTGTATCATGGATGTAGTAACACCCTGTCCAAATGATGATGTTGCAAGCTCTGTAGGATTCAGATTCTCCACATCATACTTAATACCGGTTGTCTCACCGTCAAGGTCTATTCCCGTCTTGGAACCTATATTGAATATGACCTGATATTTGTCAAATATCGCTGGTCCCTCAGCGGCAGCAATCTGCATCAGCGCATCATTACAAGATACTGCCAGAGCTCTCTTGACATCAACCATTCCATGTCCGGCTCTGTAACTACAGTAGATAGGGCTCTCACCCTCTACAACCACCTGTGAGCCATCGCAGAGGAATTCGTCTCCATCAGATATGACTCCATCCTCCATTGCTCCTGCTATAGTAAATGCCTTGTAAGTTGAACCCGGCTCAAATACATCACTTATACAGTAATTCTGCCATACATAGTTCAGTGCCTCGTAGAGCTGGTCTGATGTGAAGCTGTCTATTGTACTCTGGAATTCCTCATCCGACATCTCAGAAAAGTCGTACTCTACCTCTTCTGTCTTGACATTCTTTTTCTCGGTTGTAGCCTCAGCAGCAGACGATTCTGTGGAACTGCTCTCATCTGCCTCATCCGTGGATGCTTCCTCAGATGTGTCCGTGCTGCCGCCATTCTTTTTATTTGCACTTTCAACACTGATGAGACTGTCAGCAGACTCGTCTGCACCGTCAAGCTCCACTTCCTGTGTGACAGTGACCGTCATGTTCCTCAGAGCCTGTATGTCCATCGGGTTATTTGGATCATAGGTTCTTGAACTTGCCATACCAAGAACCTCTCCGTTGTTCGGATCCATTGCTATGATACCGATCTGCTTGGCACCTGTGTTCTGCATATATTCAGATATATTGTTCTCAATTATCTTCTGGATATTCATGTCAATGGTTGATACAACAGTCTCGCCGTTCTGGGCAGCCACAGTCTCTGAGTCCACGCCGCCTGATCCCGACATATATTTGTATGTCTTGCCATCCACGCCGTTCAGGTAATCGTTGTAATAACCTTCTATACCACCCTGTCCGACATTTCCACTTGCCGTATATCCAAGCAGGTGGCATGCCAGGGAACCATTCGGATAGTTTCTCTTGTAGACGGTCTCAAACCTTACACCTATGACATCTGCACCCTCATCCGTCTTGCAGTAATCCTCAAATGCCTTTACATCGGTATATGGGAGTCCTTTAAGCACGACCTCATAGTAAGAGCTCTCATCAGATATATGGTCATCAAACTCTTCCTCTGTCACATCAAAGAACTTTGTGACGGCTTTTTTTGTAGCCTCCTCGCCCTTGTCTGTCAGGAGGATGTTTCCCGGCTCGAGTATCAGGCTGTATGTTTTCTCACTGTTTGCCAGCACATTGCCGTTTCTGTCAAGTATCTCTCCACGCTCATACGGGATATCTGTCGAGTTGTAATCCATCTGCATCACAACCGCCTCAGAATACTCCTTGCCGTTGACCACATTGATGTATACAACTCTGACCGCAAGCGCAACAAGCGTTACTACCACGATCAGGTATGCACATTTGGTCTTCTTCCTCATTCCTTTTAAAAATAATTTTGATCTCTTAGACATTGTATGTTCCACCTTAAAAAAATTATCCCTGAGCCTTATTTGGTCTCAGGGACGTCTTTGTATTGTACTACGTAATCATCGCTATTCTGTGAATAGTATAAAGTCTGTCCCGGCTGTGAGTATACCATGCCGAGCTTAGTAGTTGCAATATTATAAATTTCATCCAGATCCGTCATCGAATCAAGTCCTGCACTGTAGCCTGTATTCTCATCAAGCTGCGCTGCAACCTGTGACTTAAGCGTTGCAACAGACTCCTTCTCTGACTTGACTTCCGACGTGAGCTTGAGCAGATAACAGCAAAGTGCAACTGCTATCACGATCGCCACGACCATTCCTGCCGTGTACCTGATCTGTGCATTTGTAACAGCCTTGCTCTCGGCTCTTCTCGCTGCAAGTTCTCTTCGTTCTCTGTCTGTGAGATGTGAACCTTGCTTCTTCTTTCTGGCTGGCTGAGGCTGGGTCACTGGTCTGCTTCTTCTTGCAGGCTGTGGCGCTCTTGCCGGAGCCGCAGAACCGCCGACATATTCCTGTCTGGATGCCCTGTTTCCTGTTCTATTTCCCTGATTCAGTTTTCTTGCAGAACTGCCCTCAGTATAATATCTCCTATCTGCCATAACTATCGCCTCTCTCATATAAGCCGTCTCCGGCTCTTTTTTGTCAAAAAGCCTCGAACACCCTGAGTTTCGAACTCTTCGACCTTGAATTCTCCAAAATCTCCATTTCCCTTGGAACTATAGGTTTCCTCGTAATAACCTTGCCCAGTGGTTTCCTTCCACATGTACATACCGGAAAATTAGGTGGGCATATACATGGATTCTCATTCTTCCTGAATGCAAGCTTGACTATCCTGTCCTCCAGTGAGTGGAATGTGATGATAGCAAGCCGTCCTCCTGGATTCAGGCTCGATATCATACCGTCTATCGAATCTCTTAAGACATCAAGCTCTCTGTTAAGTTCAATCCTTATCGCCTGAAACGTCTGTTTTGAAGGATGTCCCTGACCGTTCCGTGCCTTTGCCGGAATGGATCCCCTGATGATATCGTTGAGTTCTTCGGTGGTCTCTATCGCCTTGTTCTCACGATATTTGCATATGTGATACGCAATGCTTTTAGCATATCGCTCCTCACCATAATCTCTGAGTATCCTGTAAAGATCAGCTTCCGGATAATCATTCACTATATCCCTCGCCGTCTTCGTCTGCCTGTTGTCCATCCTCATATCCAGTGGAGCATCAACTCGATATGTGAATCCTCTATCCGCATTATCGAGTTGATATGAAGATACCCCAAGATCAAGGAGTATCCCGTCCACCTTCTGTATCTCAAGCTCGTCCAATATTCTTCTAAAATTCTGGTAGTTGTCCCTGACTATCGTCACCTTATCCCCATACGGCTCAAGTCTCTTGCTTGCTGCAGCTATGGCATCCTCATCCTGATCAATGCCTATAAGTCTGCCGCCATCTCCCAGTCTCTTCACGATCTGCTCTGAGTGTCCGGCTCCCCCTAATGTGCCATCCACATAGATTCCATCTGGCTTGATATTCAGATTGTCTATCGTCTCCTGAAGCAGGACTGACTTATGTGCAAATTCCATAACCATCTACCATTCTTTTCCTAAAAGCTAAAATCAAGTGCATCAAGTTCATCCGCAAGCTCGTCCATGCTGGCCTGATTATCACTCATGTTCTCAGGTCCATCCCACTCTTCCTTGCTCCATATCTCGGCTTTCTCACCGTTACCGATGACATACACCTCTTTGTCAATATGTGCATACTCTCTCTGCTTTGGAGTGAGCAGGATTCTTCCCTGTGCATCCGGTTCACACTTCACTGCACCGGCAAGGAAGCCTCTCTTGAATGCTCTTGCTGTTCTGTTTGTCATAGGAAGCTTGTTGAGCTTCTCAACGAACTCTTCCCACTCTGTCATGCCATACACATAGAGACAGCAGTCGATTCCCTTTGTGACCATAAATGATTCACCAAGTTCAGAACGAATTTTCAGAGGCATGATCAGTCTGCCTTTTGCATCAAGTTTATGTTCATATTCACCTGATAAGCATCTGGACATTCAGATCTCCTCCCTTCGTATAATCACCACTTTTCACCACATGTATGCACAGTAATGCCACTTGTAACCACTATTCTATACTATAGCCCCCCCAATTGCAACCCCGTTATATGAAAAAACTGTGACCAAATAAGACCTTATATACGCAAAAAGCCTGTAGATCCAACAGTTTTTCACTGTCAGACCTATAGGCCTTTTACGGTGGGGACAAATCCCAGTTTTTTCCCATTTCGTGGTGGATATCTCCACCTTGTGGGTATTTATCTGTATCGTCTCCCTGTTATATTATTTTTTATTGCCACTTTTCTGCGCTTATATACTATTTAGTGGCATCTATATCATCTTTCTTTTTTTCCGGCGTCATCTGACCCACCACTGGTCTCCACTTCTGTATCAGCAGTGTCTACTTCACCACCGATCTCCACTTCTGTATCAGCAGAATCTACTTCACCACTAGTCTCCACTTCCGCACTGGCGTTTCCCATCACCACTGCAGGCCAGCCACGCTTGGCACATCTTACATAGTTTATGACAAGCATCACACCTGCCACAACAAAACATGCAAGGGCAAGTGCCTGTGACACTTTGATACCTGTATTTCCTATCATGAGGGAATCGCTCCTAAGCCCCTCGATAACAAATCTTCCAAGACCATATCCAGCCAGATATATGAGGGCAAATTCTCCGTTGAACTTTTTGTGCTTTCTATATATATATAAGAAAATAAGCAGCAACAGATTCCACAGAGACTCATACAGGAATGTTGGATGAACTGTGATACAGTCCATTCCGTCTATAGTCACCACATTGTCAAGCATCTTCTGCGTGATGACTCCCGTTCTCTCCAGATAGTCAAGATTGCCATCAGCCCTGTAATAATCAAGCGGGATAGCCATGGCCATCTTGCAGTTGGTATATGCGCCAAATGCCTCTCTGTTGAAGAAATTGCCAAACCTTCCAAGTATCTGCCCTATCAGTATTCCAAACGCTGCGGTGTCAGCCATGAGCACAAAATTGACTTTCCTGACCTTGCAGAATATTATCGCTGTGATGATTCCCGCAATGATACCGCCATATATGGCAAGGCCTCCGCTCCTGATATTCAGCATAGCCTTGATGGTTGCTCCCACATCACCCTTCACCACATATTGGTCAAGTCTGAACAGGATATAGTAAAGTCTCGCTCCGAGTATGGCCGGTATGATAAGTATGAGTATGAAATCAAGATACATCTCTGGATTCTGTTTTGTCCTCTTTGCCTCATTTGTCACAAGCACATATGCAAGCAGGAATCCTATCATGATGACTATACCGTAAAATCTTATCTCAAAATTTCCTATACTTATGTGGTCTCCCACGTTTCTGAGTGTTATTCCCAGATTCGGAAAAAATATACTTCTAAAATATTCTGCTATCTGAGCCATATTATTCCACCTTATAAAATATACTTGTAGCAGCCAACTCTCCATATTGCAGAAAGACAGCTGCTACTTCTCTAATACTTGATTCAGCGAAATTTACCATGTAAATTTCTATACATTAAACTTGAAGAGGATAACATCTCCATCCTCAACCACATATTCCTTGCCTTCCTGTCTTACAAGGCCCTTCTCCTTAGCTGCAAGCATACTTCCGCAGTCCATGAGGTCCTTGTAGCTGACAACCTCCGCCTTGATAAAGCCTCTCTCAAAATCAGAATGTATCTTTCCGGCTGCCCCAGGTGCCTTTGTTCCCTTCTTGATGGTCCAGGCTCTTGATTCTGTCTCACCTGCTGTCAGATAACTGATAAGACCAAGAAGTGAGTAGCTTGCCTTGATAAGCTTGTCAAGACCAGACTCTTTAACTCCAAGATCCTCGAGGAACATCTTCTTCTCCTCGTCGTCAAGCTCTGCAAGCTCCTGCTCTATCTGTGCACATACAACAAATACCTCTGCATCGAAGTCCTTTGCGTATTCCTTTACCTTCTGCACGTTCTCATTTGAAGCGCCATCGTCCGCAATGTCTTCCTCGCCTACATTTGCTGCAAATATTACAGGCTTCCATGTGAGAAGGTTATATTCCTCTATCCACGCCTGCTCGTCCTCATCTGCGACCTCTATGGTCTTGGCAAGCTTGCCATCCTCAAGGTGAGCCTTGATCCTCTGCTGGAAGTCAAGCTCCTTCGCAAGCATCTTGTCATTTCTTGC
>JAEDGW010000059.1 GCA_016297325.1 Coprococcus sp.
CCCTCGACCCACGCATTACGAATGCGTTGCTCTACCAACTGAGCTATTTCGGCATCTATAAAATACTGCCAATGGCTGGGATTAAAAACACCAGATTCCATACAGCGGTATATTTACCAATCCTTTATCCACAAACATATCATCTGTAGATATTCTTACAGATGTCTGATTGTCGTATCTCTGTTTGAACACTCTCGAACTCTGTGCCTTGGTATGCGGGCTTGTCTGAACATCCACAGGAATCACTTCACCATCACCTTCATACACAAAGTCAACCTTTGCAGTGGCGGATGATATCCAGAAATACAGATCACCAACACTTCTGTTCATATACAACTCTGCAAGTGCATACTGCTCGGCTATCATGCCATCCATCATGTCGAGAACATTCTCTCTGTCTATGTCCTGAACCAATATTCCCGCCATAACTCTGAGCAGTCCATGATCCAGATGATAGAGCTCAAATGACTTGTCATCCTTCTGGTTCGCAAGTGGGAGAACTCCGTTCCTCACTCTGTACACCTGTCTGACAACACCCATTCTGACGATCTGATCAACCGAAGCCTCATACTCTCTTGCTCTGGCCTTCGGATCCACATATCCATACATGAATTTCTTGTTGTCTTTTGTAAGCTGTGCAGGTATGCTGTTCCATATCGCAAGCACCTTAGTGAGATACCTCTTCGGAGTGGAGTTTATCAGATATCCTACCATTCTGTCAAGTATAGACTTCAGTACGACGTCAACTCTTTTCAGATCTCCTGTCTTATAATACTCCTCAACAGCCTCTGGCATACCACCGGTGACAAAGAAAACCTCAAGCATAGTCTGAACACTGTCCCTGACTTCATCCGGCATAGGAGACAGCTTCTGGTTCTCTATAAATGAGCAGAGCTTTCTTCCCTTTCCAGCCTTTAAGAATTCCACAAATGTCATAGGCATCATCTCATACACGCTTATGTTATCCTTGCACTCTTCTTCTCCCGGAATAGGACATCCCGAAGTTGCAATGACACATATACGGCATTCCTTGTTGTAGCTGCTGTAACCCACCAGGTTCTGGAGCAGTCCCTCACATCCCTGCGCATTATCAAATATGAGAAGTTTGTCCTTGAAATCATACTTATCAAGGGATGTTGTGAGCTTGGCATGTATCTTCTCTGGTCTTCTCTCCTTTGTCGCGTATGCGGCAAAATCCGGATATTTGCACATGTCTATAATAATATGATCCTCAAAAAATCCCATCGCAAAATCCGCAACGGCCCATGTCTTTCCGACAGATTTGCCCCCACGCACAACAGCAATCTTATCCGCACCGGTCTCATACCAAGCAGCCAGATCATTCATAATATTTCTAAACATGTGTCTCACCTCTATTCATACAGGAATTTTTCTCTGAAATAAGTTTTAAGTGCAGGTTCATCTATGTCCATATACTTCATGACAACCTCATACAGAAATTCTTTATAGTAGTCCCAATCTTTCCCATCAACATCTATCTGCTGGTCATCCTGATAGAATATTTCACCAAGTTTATTTTTAAGCTTTATGCAGACATCGTATATTCCCTGCCTGTCAACTGTGTTTTCTGCTTTTACAAAATCCACCGTCATATCCCCAAAATTCAGGTGGCTCTCACCGCGCATGACCAGGACCTCCCTCTCGATCCTTCTGATGCACTTTTCTTCAATCATATCGCGTAGAAAATACTCACGATTTTCAAAGAGATATCGCTTTATCGCCATAAGGATTATCTCATTCTGTGAATACCCCGTATATGTAGATAATCTCTCCACATCTCGGGCCATCCTCGAATCCATTCTTAACGGTTTGCTTGTCATCTCCCTCTTATTTAATCCAGGCATAACCTATTCTACTTCCTTTCCCTTATTCCAGGATAAAAAACCCGGAGGAGTTTTTCCTCCGGGTTATGATCGATCATCCTAACGATCTATATCTACTCTCCCTTTCCGATTGAAAGGAAGCCGCTCTCATTTGCCTTCAGCAGGAATGCAAGTCCGATGTTTCTCTTATCATCGCCAGTTGCCTTATATATCTCACCAGTCTCAACCAATGACTTGGCTATGGCTATAAGCACATCCTTGAACTGCATCATCTGTCTTCTATCCTTTGAGCTCAGCTTGAATATGTACTGGTTCTTTGAGCTGATAAGCAGGATGCTGAATGTATGTACATTGTCCTTTGATGCCCTGATAGCGGAACCTATCATTCTTGAGTTTGCAATGATAACCTCTGCATTCTCATCAGGAAGATACTCGGATACGATAAGCTTGTATATCTTCAGATAATCCTGTTCTGCAGTAGCGTTGACCGGCATCTCTGCCACAGCAAATTCAACTACAGAATCAGCCATCTTTATAGTACCACCCTCATCATTGATAACTGCATTGCACTCCTTTGGAACACAGAGTCTGAAGAACTTGTTCTCAACAACCTTCTGACCCTTTGCAGGCTCTCTCAGAATAAGATCTACATAATTCATCTCAAGCTTGTTCATCGCAACTATCGCTGACTCATCACCGGTCTCTGCGAGATCGATAAGCGCGTCATACAGACTCCAGATCTGCTGTGTGGTAGTCGGTACAAGCGATATAAGCTTCTCGATTGCAGGAACATAACCCATGCTGGCATTCTCTATATAGAGCTTGATAGCCTCATCCTGTGATAGTCCCTTCTCAACCTTGTAATTGATAACCTTGAAGAGGTTCTCCTTATCCCAGTCATCAAAGTTGGCATTGAACGCCTTCTCAAAATACTTGATACTCTTGATCTCGCCCTTATAATTCTCCTGCTTCTCCTGAAGCTGATAGATTCTTCCAAGCTCATATCCGGCCTGGGCACTTCCAAGTCCCAAAGCTTCCAGATAAGCTTTCTCGATCTCATAAGGTGTTGCGATATAGAATATCTGTCTCTGCTTCATCATAGCGATCTTGATAGCAGCCGACTCACTTCCGGCCTCCACCGCACGCTCCCATTTATCAATGGCTGTCTGAAGGTCTTCTCCCTTGAGATTCTCAAGATCCTTGATATAGCCCTCAGCCTCCTGTATACCATTCTCTCTTGCCTTCTTGAAATATGACAGAGCCTTGACTCCATCACGCTTCGTTCTGAGCAATCCATAATAGTATATTCTTCCAAGATAGAATGCAACTCTCTTGTGTCCAAGTCTCTCTGCATTCTCATACCAGTTGACAGCCTTGACATAATCCTTAAGCTGCTGATCGTACACTATACCGAGAAGGAATGCCAGTTCAGGATCCTTCGTAGCCTCAAACAACTGCTTTGCATAGCTTATAGTCTTCTCCACATCGCGATAAGGGCTGTCCTCATCATAGTAGAGCTCTATGAGCAGGTAGCTGGCCTTTATACTTCCAAGCTTAAGAGCCTGCTTTGCGGCTCTCATGGCTCCCTCGTAATCCTCGAGGTAATAACAGTATATAGCCTCGTTGTAATACTGCATATCCTTGCGGTTTGCACTGTGCTCACTGGCAAGTGTAGGATCTACAAATGCAAATGAGTTGGCAGTCTCGAATATGATCTCTTCGTACTGCTCTATGATCTCCATGGTAGCGCATACGAATCTCATACACGCAAGTCTTCTGCCGTGATAGAATGCAAATGAAACTATACCCTTCTCCATATCCTTATGGTAGTACGTCGTACAGATACCATCTGCATACTCTGTAACGTAAGCCTTGAGCTGAAGATCCTCGTCAAAGGCATCGTTACAATATCTGAGATAGTTCTCCAGAGTCATCTTTGAATCCTTTGGAACACTATCATAATAAACATACATCGCAAAATCTTTGTATGTCAGGCTTGGCGCATAATATTCCTCACCTGTCGACTCATTGATCGTCTTCACCCAACCCTTAGGCAGCTTGTGGATGAATCCCTCAACCTGGTCGTGAACATATGTATACTGATACTGAAGTCTGGACGCCTCGATAACCTTGTAACGTGGCTCCTTGCCCTTCGCCTTTCTGGCCTCTGCGATATCTGTATACAACTTGTCCTTCTCCTCAAACTCCAGACTGTCGCCGTGGGTGCTCATGTACTCAACACGCTCATATGACGCCTTTGCCTTGGCATCTCCGGTGTCTGCAAGCTTCTTGTACCACATCATAGCTTTCTCAAGATCTATAGGTACAACATAATCACTCTTGTTGCCGTACTCGTCCACACGGTTAAGTCCGCTCTCATATATAGAGCCAAGGCTCATATACGCAGCCTTTATTCCATACTCCGTAGCCGCCAGTTCATAATACTTGATAGCTTTAGAAAAGTTCTGAACTTCAAGAAGCATCTTGGCAAGCTTGAATATAACATCCCCATCATGGTTCTGATTCACATACTTCTCGTAATACTTTGTTGCTCTGTTGAGATCGACATCCACAACAGCGTTGCGGTATTTACCTTTTTCATAGAACTCAGCAAGTGCAAGAAGAGCGTCATCCCCATATGACTTATACTGCGCATCCATGATTCCAATGTCTGCCACCTGTTCCAATATGGTTACAGATTCCTCAGCATCACCATTGTCCATAAGGTTCATGGCCTTGTTGTACTGAAGCTCCACATTGTTCACAGGTTCCTTCTTCTTGGAAAATCTGGATACGAATGGTATCTTCTTTAATAATCCGTCAAAAAATCCCATATCATGTTCCTCCGACAAATGTCCATTGATAAATTTATTTTACCACATCCATACAACTCCTGCAATAAATTTACCAATTTATCATATGCGATTTTCCTGTATTCAACTATCCTCTACAGTACAGGCTATATGCCTGTTCACATCATATGTTAATTGTTTTTTGTGAGATAATCTGCAAGTGCATTTACTGCAGCTTCTTCGTCCTGTCCGTCAGCTGCTATAGTTATCTCACTGCCGTTTGCAAAGTTCATGCTCATCATTCCCATGATACTCTTTGCATTGATCTTCTTGTCGCCTGTCACAAGATGTATCTTGCTGTCATACTGGCTTGCTACCTGTACAAGAACTGCTACAGGTCTTTCCTCTGCTTCTCCCATCATTGATACTACAACTGTCTTCTCGATCATTACATCCTCCTCGGGCTTATCAATAGCCCCGCATTTCTTCTGCGATTTCACTTATTTTTCTTAATCTATGATTAACCCCCGACTTGCCAAGCGGAGGATTCATCATCTCACCTAATTCTTTAAGAGTGGCATCTTCATTCTCCAACCTTGCAACAGCCAGTTCCTGAAGTCCTTCCGGAAGAAACTCTATGCCCTTTGTCTCTATTATGTAATTGATGTCAATCATCTGCTTCACAGCAGCACTGACTGTCTTGTTAAGGTTTGCAGCCTCACAGTTCACACGCCTGTTGATCTTGTTCCGTATATCTTTCTTTATACGGATATTCTCCATATTCATAAGAGATATATGAGCTCCCATGATTCCAAGCATCTCAACTATCATCTCGCCATCCTTGAGATACACAACGCTGTACTTCTTTCGCTGTATTATCCTTGAGACGACGCCAAAATCATTTATGATCTCCTGGATGAACTGGGCACGGCCTTCATTCTCGCACACTATCTCGAGATGATATCCCTTGTTCGGATCACTTATGGAACCCGAAGTCATGAACACACCTTTCACATAAGCCCTGCGGCAGCACTCATGTCTCAGATCCAGTCGGCTTACCTTCATATTCTGACAGAGATTTTTTCCTGGAACTATATGATCATTCTCAATCTTTAGGGTGAGCAGCATGTTGCCCACCATCTCCGGATCATTTATCTCCATCTTATATATTCTGCTGTTTGCACCGGTTCTTCTCACACTTGAGTCCGGTATATATCTGAACAAGCGCTTTATGAGCACAGCTATCTCATGTGCTATGACACTTCTCTCTGTCACAATAACCAGGGCAACCGGCTTCTGTCCCCAATAACGGACATACGCCACCATGGATATCATGGCTGCAAGCTCTGCTATCTGACAGTGTCTCGCACTGGAAACGCTTCCCGAAAGTTCGGCTTTTACATCTGAAGAAAACGACACTTTATCACCTGTTATTACTATCTGTTATATACTATACTTTCTTTACTATAGAATCCTTCGCAATGTCCCTGTGCAGGATCCTCACCGTGTATTTTGACTTCTGAAGTCTGCTGTACACAGCGTTTGCTATCGTCACCGATCTGTGCTTGCCGCCTGTACATCCAATTGATATAACAAGCTGATTCTTCCCCTCTTTTATATAGTTAGGGATGAGAAATGTTATCAGATCCGTGAACTTATCCAGGAATTCAGGGCCCTCTTTACAGTTCAGCACAAAATCCTGTATCTCTTTGTCATTGCCTGTTTTGTCCCGAAGCGCCAGATCATAATACGGATTTGGCAGGAATCTCACATCCTGCACAATATCTGAATCCCTCGGGATGCCATATTTGAAACCAAATGACATGACTGTGATTATGAAATTCGCATAATCCTCATTCTGGACAAATATCTTATCCAGCTCTGCCTTAAATTCCCTTACAAGAAGATTGGTCGTATCTATGATGTAATCCGCCTCTTCCTTGAGGAATCCTATCAGCTCTCTCTCCTTCTTGATACCGTCTATGATACGGCTTCCTTTTACTGAGAGAGGATGGTTTCTCCTGGTCTCTTTATATCTCTTCACAAGGGTTGCATCTGAGCACTCAACAAAAAGTATCTCATACTGCATGCCCTCTCTCTTTATCTCTGCAAGGCACGAATTGAGCTGTGACAGAGCTCTTCCGCTTCTGATATCCACGCTGATAGCCACATCATCAACCTGTATCTCTGAATCATAGGCTATCTCTGCAAATCTCTTTATAAGCTGTATAGGCAGATTATCCACGCAGAAGAATCCACGATCCTCCAGTGTCTTAAGTGCCGTAGCTTTTCCTGCACCACTCATGCCTGTCACAATTATAAATCTCATATCTCTGGCTCCTCTTCATGCTGTCAATTATCGCATCAAAACTCTCCGATCATCCTCACCTCAGGCTCGAGGACTACATCATATTCCTCAGAAACCTTTGCTTTGACATCATCTATGAGTTTTATCACATCATCAGCCGTCGCATTGCCTCTGTTTACCACAAAACCACAATGCTTCTCTGACACCTGGGCATCTCCGACCCTGTAGCCGCGAAGTCCGGCATCCATGATAAGCTTTCCCGCAAAATATCCCTCAGGTCTCTTGAATGTAGACCCTGCAGAAGGATACTCAAGAGGCTGTTTTGTCCTTCTTGCCACTGCAAGCTCGCTCATCCTGTCATCTATACTCTTCTGATCCCCCGCCTCAAGCTTCATAGTGACATCAAGCACTATAAGATCTCTCTGCTGGATCACACTGTGTCTATATGAAAACTCCAGCTCATCAGCGCCAAATGTGTATATCTCACCATCAGCATCCATAGCTGTGACCTGGATCACGACATCCTTCATCTCACCACCGTAAGCTCCGGCATTCATATATATAGCACCGCCGATGGTTCCGGGTATGCCCGACGCAAATTCCAGTCCCGTCAGCGAATTGTCCCTGGCCGCTCTGCTCACCTTTACGAGCATGGCCCCGGCCTGGGCCTTTATGATGCCGCCGTCAACTTTGATATCATTCATGTTGTCCATAATATTTATAACGGCACCTCTAAATCCCCTGTCACCGACGAGAAGATTACTTCCATTGCCAAGTATAAAATACGGAACATCCTGTGACCTGCACATTCTGAGTATCTCAGCTATCTGTTCCTTAGATTCCGGTCTGACGAATATATCGGCGTTGCCGCCTATCCTGAATGTGGTGTGTTTCTTCATAGGTTCATCTGAAACTACATTGCCACTTCCCACTATATCCTGAAGTTTTCCTAATATATCTGTATCTGACATATATACCTCATATATCTAATCACTTATAATATTATTCCTGCTATCATTCCGTGATGCAAATGCAAAATTAAAAGCACCCCCATAACATGAAACTGCTTTTCCTACACACATCCTGCGATGACACAAAATAAAAGTCTTTAATGTACTTAAAGCCAGGCTAACGCCAGCTAATAACCTCATCATACATTAAAGACTTTTATAATTCAATATCAAAAATCAATAGAAATTCGACGTCTTTTCATATCATATTGGATAATTTAACAAAAAATACTGTTAAAAATTACCAAATTCGTGTTTTTACGCTTTTATCTGCCAAGAATACTGCGTGCTGCACCGTATATTCCTGCATCATTTCCAAGCTCTGCAAGTGCGAACTCTGTTCTGCGGCATGCATGGAAAGCATACTTTACAAAATACTCTTTTACAGCATCTGTGAGTATAGCTCCGGCTTTGGACACACCGCCACCGATTACAAATATCTCAGGATCAACTACGCATGCGATCTGTGCAAGAGTTCTTCCAAGTATATGAGCCTGCTTGTCCACAACCTCTCCTGCAAGTTCGTCGCCTGACTTTGCAAGATCAAACACGTCCTTAGCTGTTACAGTCTCAAGATCTCTGAGTGCCGACTTCTTATCTGAAGCAGCCATAGCTCTTGTGGCAAGTCTTACAACACCTGTAGCAGATGTATACTGCTCAAGACATCCCTTGTTGCCGCAACCACATATCTCATCCTCGTTCTCATCAACACATATATGTCCGATCTCTCCGCCTGCGCCGTTCACGCCAAAGAGCATCTTGCCATTCAGGATGATTCCTCCGCCAACTCCAGTTCCAAGAGTTACCATAACAACATTGCTGTGGCCTTTTCCGCCGCCCTGCCACATCTCTCCGAGAGCAGCAACATTTGCATCGTTTCCTGCCTTTACCGGCATATCAATAAGCTTGCCGAGTTCCTCCTCGACATTTATAATTCCCCAGCCAAGGTTTACACACTTTAATACAGTTCCATCTTCCTTTACAGGTCCAGGAACTCCGATTCCTACACCTTCTGTGTCTCCTGCTGCAATGTTCTTCTCAGCCATCTTGTTCTTTATAGAATCAGCGATATCAGGGAGCACATTCTTACCGCCATCCTCAGTACGGGTCTTTATCTCCCACTTGTCCAGAAGTTCACCCTCTGTTGTGAAAAGTCCCATCTTAACTGTTGTTCCTCCGACATCTACTCCAAATACATACTTTGACATGATTCCTTCTCCTTCCATACTGGTCCATTTATATATAAGCCTTATGCGGCATATATCATCACTTGTCTGAATTGCCTCCGTTGCCCTTCATGATATTCTGTGTAACTCTGTTGTAAAGCTCCTGTGCTGCGTTGTAACCCATCTTCTTCTGTCTGTGGTTTACTGCGGCAGACTCAACTATGATCGCAATATTCCTTCCCGGTCTGATAGGTATGTTGTGTGATACCACCTTATTGCCAAGGAATTCCATATAGTTGTCCTCAAGTCCAAGTCTGTCATATTCCGTATCCTTGCTCCACTCCTCAAGATTGATGACAAGATCGATATTCTGATCTATCTTAACACACTCAACACCGAACAGAGACTTGACATCTATGATACCTATACCGCGAAGTTCTATGAAATGTCTGGTTATGTCAGGGGCACGTCCAACGAGCGTGGCATCACTGACCTTCTTGATCTCAACAACATCATCCGCAACCAGTCTGTGGCCTCTCTTCAAAAGCTCAAGAGCTGCCTCAGATTTACCGATTCCGCTCTCACCCATGATGAGAACTCCCTCGCCGTATACATCGACCAGAACTGCGTGGACAGATATCCTCGGAGCAAGCTCCACGTGAAGCCATCTGTCAACCTCATGCACAAATGCTGATGTCACGGCATCAGATGTAAGTACCGGCACTCCATGCTTCTTCGCCATCTCTATGATGAACGGATAAGGCTCCAGTCCACGGCAGAATATGAGACATGGCGGCTTGTACGAGAAGAACTCGTCCATGATCCTTTTGTTCTCCTCCTCGGTATGCATGGCAGCCACATAGGCATGCTCAACGTTACCACATATCTGTATCCTTCCGGCATCAAAATGTTCGAAGAATCCACCGAACTGCACTGCCGGTCTATTCATACCCGGATCCTGGATAAGGATCTTGTCCGTATCTATCTCTGGTGTATGATTTTTCAGGCTCATCTTCTCGATAAGCTGCGTAACTGTAACACTATAAACCATAAAAATCCCCTGTGATTACTGAAGTTTCAGCATCAGCTTCCTTTCCTCTTGTTTTATGTCATAATTACCATTAATTATACTTATGTGCAAACAGTATTGTCAAGGACAGCATCCCATTTTTAAATGCATTTTCCAGATGACATACACCATTTGCGGGTGCTATACTAAACTATATTTTTGAGGTGACAGATATGTTTGATTTTGAAGAAGAACTTAAGAAACTTCCCCACGTGCCAGGAGTATATCTGATGCACGATTCCGGGGATCACATTATATACGTCGGCAAAGCGATCGATCTCTACAACAGGGTTCATCAGTATTTCCAGACGGGATACAAGAAATCTCCCAAGATCCAGAAGATGGTGTCACATATAGCATGGTTTGAATATATCGTCTGCGGCTCCGAGATCGAAGCTCTGGTACTTGAGTGCAATCTCATAAAGGAACACCGCCCGCATTACAACACCATGCTCACAGACGACAAGGGCTATCCCTACATCAGGATCACAGTAGAGGAGGATTATCCCCGTATTCTGTACAGCCACCAGATGAGGCGTGACCACTCCAAATATTTTGGGCCATACACCAACTCCAAGGCTGTGAAAGATATTATCGAGCTTTTAAAAAAGCTGTATCACATAAGAAGCTGCAACCGCAATCTTCCAAAGGATATCGGTCTGGAAAGGCCATGCCTCTACCACCAGATCAAGCAGTGTGACGCTCCATGTCAGGGATATATATCAAAGGAAGACTACAACAGCCATATCCAGGATGCGATCAGCTTTTTAAACGGCAACCACGGACACATAATCCGCGATCTTGAAAGACAGATGAAGGAGCTCGCCGCAGAGATGGAATTTGAGGAGGCCGCCCAGATCAGAGATCTCATAAAGAGCATCCAGCACATAGAGACCACCCAGAGGGTTGGAGACACCAAGGCAGACGACAGAGATGTCATAGCCATGGCAACCGACCATGCAAATGAATGCGTTATATCCATCTTCTTTGTCAGATCCGGCAAGATGATAGGAAGGGAACACTACCATATGAGCGGAGTGAACGCCGAGAAATACAGCACCATCATGGAATCATTTCTCAAGCAATACTACGCCTCCACCCCTTATCTGCCAAAGGAGATCATCATAGAACAGCCAATCGAGGATTCAGAAGTCATCGAGGAATATCTCAGCGAAAGAAGGGGCAGCCAGGTTCACATCGTGATTCCGCAGAAGGGCGATAAGCAGAAACTTCTAAAGCTCGCCCGCGACAACGCATTTCTTGTGATGAACCAGGATGCGGACAAACTAAAACGCGAAAAGGAACGCACTGAGGGAGCTGCCAAAGAGCTTGCAGAGCTGATAGGTGTACCTTCCGCAAGGAGACTCGAAGCGTTTGATATATCGCACATAAGCGGCTACCACTCCGTGGCATCCATGGTCGTGTTTGAAAACGGCCGAGCCAAGAAGAATGACTACCGAAAGTTCAAACTCAGAACCATCGACGGACCTGATGATTACGCAAGTATGAGGGAGGTCCTAACCCGCCGTTTCACGGATGAGAGGTTCAACATATACCCGGACATACTCATGATGGACGGTGGACGCGGCCAGGTGAATATCGCCCTTGAGGTTCTGGATAATCTTGGCCTTTCGATCCCGGTATGTGGAATGGTGAAGGACGACCACCACAGAACCAGAGGCCTTTACTACAACAATAAAGAGATTGAATTTCCTGCTGGAACCCAGGCTTTCAATATGATAACGAGACTTCAGGACGAGGCGCACCGCTTTGCCATAGAGTACCACCGGAGTCTCAGAAGCAAATCTCAGATACACTCAGTTCTCGATGACATAGAAGGAATCGGCCCGGCAAGAAGGAAGACCCTCCTGGCGTACTTCAAAGACATTGAGGGGATCAAGACCGCAAGCCTTGCAGACCTGGAGATCCCAAGTGGTATGACAAAGGCATCTGCAAAAGCAGTGTATGAATTTTTCCACAAAGATGAAGCCCCAAATGGAAACGATTCTGACAACAAAAAGGATCCGGAAAGCAGTAAATAACATTAGTTCCGGAAAAATTTAAGGATAAAGATGATAAAGATAAGGAAGAGATAGATATGAACAAAGACATACTCAACGAAAAAAATACAGACGCCAACACAGAATACAATTTTTTTGCAATGATATCACGAATGAAGTACATCAACAGATGGGCTCTCATGAGGAACAGCAGGGAGGAAAGCCTGTGCGAACACTGCCTTGAAGTCAGCATGATAGCACACGCCCTGGCAACCATAGGCAACATACGTTACGGCAGACATCTGAACGCCGAGAGAGCCGCCCTCATAGGACTCTACCACGATGCCTCAGAGATAATCACAGGAGACATGCCAACCCCTGTCAAATACTACAACAGCGAAATCAAAAACGCCTTCAAGGATGTGGAGGATATCGCCTGCCACACACTTTTAGACAAGCTGCCCGAAGACCTGAAGGCCTCATATATGCCTATATTCTTCAAAGACGAAAGTGATGAGAATGATGTCTATTTGTGGAAACTTGTGAAAGCTGCAGACAAGCTGTCTGCGCTCATCAAATGCATGGAAGAGACAGCTTCCGGAAACACTGAGTTTTCAAGTGCCATGAGCACCATCATGTCCTCAGTGTCCAGACTGTCTGAAGATTACCCGGAGGTAAATGATTTTGTATGTCAGTTCATCCCGGCCTATGGAAAGACCCTGGATGAACTTCAGGACTGATTTTCCGGATTTTCAACTCTGTTGAATATATCCATGAACTCTTTTCCTGTTATTGATTCTTTTTCTATGAGATATTTTGCGATCTCGTCAAGTGCTGTCATATGCTCTGCCAGCATAGATTTCGCCTTGTCATACGACTCTTTCAGAACGTTCTTTATCTCGTCGTCAACCTTTGCTGCAGTCTTATCAGAGCACTGCAGCACTGAGTTCCTGTCCAGATATTTTCCCTGAACAGATTCAAGCTGCATCAGACCAAATCTGTCTGACATGCCGTACATGGTTATCATGGCTCTAACCGTCTTGGTTGCCTGCTCTATATCATTGGCAGCTCCGGTCGTCACGGAATCGAACACAAGCTCCTCGGCGGCTCTTCCTCCAAGAGTCGTCACAACATTCGCCATGAGCTCATCCTTTGTCTCCATGTACTTCTCCTCTTCCGGCACCTGCCACACATAGCCGAGTGAACCCATGGTTCTTGGAACTATGGTTATCCTCTGTACCGGTTCAGTGTGTTTCTGAAGTGCCACAAGAAGAGCATGTCCAACCTCATGGTATGCCACAACCTTCTTCTCCTGTTCACCGAGAAGTTTTCCTTTCTTCTCTTTTCCGGCAAATACAAGTTCCACGGCACCTATGAGATCCGCCTGTGACACGGTATTTCTTCCTGAACGCACTGCGGTAAGCGCAGCCTCATTTATAATATTCGCAAGATCCGCTCCCACAGCTCCTGCAGTTGCCAGGGCAAGTTCTCTGAGGTCAACGCTCTCATCCATCTTGACATTTCTCGAATGGACTTTCAGCGTGTCTATTCGTCCCTGTAGATCAGGTTTTTCAACTATGACCCTGCGGTCGAATCTTCCCGGTCTTAAGAGTGCCTTATCAAGCGTCTCAGGTCTGTTTGTCGCCGCAAGTATGACAATTCCCTTTGAAGTATCAAATCCATCCATCTCAGCAAGGAGCTGGTTGAGTGTCTGTTCTCTCTCTGAATCTCCGCCCCTCACGCTGTCACGGCTCTGTCCTATGGCGTCTATCTCATCGATAAATATGATACACGGAGCCATATCTGCCGCCTGTTTGAACAGATCCCTTACTCTGGACGCTCCAACACCCACATACATCTCCACAAAACTTGATCCTGACATGGAGAAAAATGGTACATTTGCCTCTCCTGCCACAGCTTTTGCAAGAAGCGTCTTTCCGGTTCCCGGAGGGCCGACAAGAAGCGCTCCCTTCGGAAGCTTCGCTCCTATATCAAGGTATCTCTTCGGATTGTGCAGGAAATCAACCATCTCCGTGAGGGATTCCTTTGCCTCATCCTCTCCTGCCACATCCGCAAACGTCACACCTGTTTTCTTCTCCATATATACCTTAGCATTTGATTTGCCAAATCCCATCATGCCGCCGCGCTTCGTGATGAGCGACAAAAACAGATAGAACGCAGCTATCATCACCACATACGACAGTATCGTGCCGATCATGGCCGATCCACTCTCATCCTTGCCCTCATATGTCGTGGCAAATTTTTCATGGGCATTCTTCAGCCTGTCTGCAAGCCTGTCATCACTTATCCTGACCGTGACATATGTGTTCTTGTCTATATTCCCATCTTCATCTTTTGAAGTGAAACGTATCTTCTTTGAATATATCTCTGCGTTTTCAACCTCGCCGTTCTGGAGCATCTCTATAAAGCCGCTGTACGGTATCTCTTTCTTTGTGCCATTTGATATCTTATCATAAGCACGCCAGCAGAGCAGTGTCAGAACAACTGATATCACAAGCAGAACTATCACATTCCGGTTCTTGCCGTTCTTGCCGCCGCCATCGCTGTTTTTCTTGTTGTCTTTGTCTTCCTGATAATTATTATCCAAGCCTCTTCTCCTTTATTCTGCTATCATCCTGATGTCTTTATATGTTATATGTTTAATTTTCATTTGCCGTAAATGTCAGGTTTAAGGTACCATCTTTATAATATGTGGCTGTTATAAACCATGCCCTTCCACGCCTGTCGTTGCAGTATGCATAATCCTCATCGCCATCTGCAGCCTTTGACAGGCAATTATCTATATTATAGTTGATCGCTTTCGTAAGGCGGTCCATATCTTCGTTCTTTCCCATCTGAGAAAGCATGGCGTTAAGTAATATAGAGTACGCCGAGTCCGGATCATCTCTGTCCTTTTTGAACTGCTCTATATCATCGCATGGAATATTGAGCTCAGTATGGTGTATACCTCCGGTCCTGTAATCCCAGTCAGTCACAAAGTACATTCGCTCATCAGCTTTTACAACAAGATAATCTATGACTGAAAACTTGGTGAACGTTGTTCTTTCTACATTTACATCTATGAGATTCGTCTTGCTTCCATATTCAGGTGCAAGTTCAAGATCAAGCCCCTTTTCCTGGCACTGTCTGCACAAACTGTCCATATAATCTCCGGCAAGCACACCATAATAGTGATCGCACATGTTGCATTCTTCTTTTGCATTTCGCACCTCTTCATCCGTCAATGGATAAACATACGCCATGGAAGATTTATACTTTTCCTTCTCACTGTTCTCATAATTACCGTAGTCATACATATAACCATCCAGACTGTAATACGGTGCCTCTGTAATCTCCTCTGTACTGTAATACCCATAATTCGGAGCTTCTCCGGTTGCAAGCCATTTCTCCACGATCTCATCAGCTTTTTTTGAGGCGTTCTTCTCCTTTGCTCTCGGCAGCACACCCATTACACCTATGACCAGGATCACAGCCATTATTATAAGCATGATGATCACGGCAGTACCGGTTATTCTCCGTTTCGATCTGTCTTCATCCTTCATCATCTCCACATACAGATCGCCATCACTTTTATCCTGAGTTCTCGCCTCATTCAGCACAGTATTAGTATATACTATGTTAGGACGTACAAACCTTTTACAGGTTGTACAGAAATTTATTGAGTTCACCTGCTTATCACAGACAGGACATATCTTCATACTCATAATCATCACCTCATATCTGTACATTCAAAAGTTAAACTGATCCTCGCAACACCACGGTATATATGTCCACTTGTCCTCATAGTCGGCGTAACTTCCCACTTTCCGATCTCCGTGATATCCCCCGTCGCCACTGACATATTACGGTTGTCCCATTTGACAGATTCCCCCTGCTCGATAAAATCATTCAGAAGATCCTTCACATAATCCGTGCCCGCCTCTGTGAGGTCAGCATCCCCCAGAAGATCCAGGATGATCTGTATCTCAGTCATGAATTCTGAATTGTCATCATTTAACTGGGCCTCAAAGAAAGCGTTGTCTCCGTACTCACCATTTATCTTTATACTATGTATAGCCCCGCTT
>JAEDGW010000183.1 GCA_016297325.1 Coprococcus sp.
TGCCTGATGAAATGTTCTATCCTCGCCGCATACCACCAGTCGCCGATTCCAATCGGAACCTGTCCTAGAATATCTCCGATCAGCCTGCACTCCTTAACAGGCTTTTCAGTCAGCCTGTTCCAAATAATAAAATCGTAGAAATCCTCTGACACACTGAGCACAGTTCCGTTTACCACAGCCCTGAGCGGTGCATTTTCAAGGACAAGCTCGCCCCACATCTCCGCATACATTCTTATCTCATCTGATGTGAGTTTCCTCTCATTTCCGAGGAACCCAGCGAATTCCTCCGCCGCCACCTCGTTCCAGCTATGATACGACACTATGACGTTTTTCTTCACAACATGCTCTGGCTGCGTGACAACAGTCACTTCATTTGGATAGTTCTTCAGGATGCTGCATACATGATAAAATCCACACCTTGAATATGGAGCGTCACTGTACCATATTCTTACCGGCTCACCACCCTCAAGAAATCTTATAAGCCTTACCAGTTCCCCAGCATACACATCACCAAGTTTCTTAAGTTCATTGTCATATTCCTCGTCCTGCTCCCACTGGTTCTTAGCATACATTGAGTAGATAAAATCCTTGCGGTACTGACTGTCAACTACCTCGCCGATGTAGCCCATGTCCAGCATGAAACCAAGGCAGATCACCTCGTCAGAAGAACCCTGTATCCACAGTGGCTGACCATTCTTATATTCCACATTCTCGCATTTTGCCGCTTTCATGGAACCTGCCGAACTTTCTCCAAATAGTACCTCTAACATAATCTGCTCCTTATCTTTCCCCAATACCACCTATCAGCCTGTCAATCTCCTGATATGCCGTTTCTGTCCGTGCTGAATATGCGCCATTCGGAGAATCTCCCTGCATAACAAACAAGATTTCTTCATCAGTTTTCGTGTATAGATCAATTCTGTCAGAATACCAGTTATAAACATGATACGGATATTTATTTAATATCCCATCTATCTTTTCAACATCACCATCATCATACCAGATAATATCCTCTGCGCAAAACTCAAAACAGGATATTGCCGCCTCATATATCAACATTCCCATCATAAATGCCGACAAACTACTTTCTGCCTGGCCGATCTAATTTACAGTGCCATCATCATCCGTTTCCACGACATACACAGGTGGATCATCCTCAGCCATATCAGCTCTTCTGATCGCCACCTGATATACTCCCTGGTTCTCATTCAAGATATAAAAATATCCTTTTATCTTCTTTGTCCATTTACATTTCTCCATAATTCTCATCCCGGTTTTAAGTTTCGGTTTATCAACTCTCAATCCACGATGTCATACCCTGCTGCCGCCAGAACTTCAAGTGCATCTTGAAAATTCTCCTTCTTCACCATAACATAATCCGTATTATATGTGGATACTGCAAATATCGAAATTCCGTTATCCGCCAGAACAGATGCGATTTTTGCCAGAATCCCGATCAAAGAAAAGTCCAATACGCCCTGAATGCGGAAGGCCATCCAGCCGTCATCACGCTTTATAACATTTGCCGGCACTTCTCTCACCGGGCATACCAGAGACTTTTCCTCATCAGTTTTTCCTAGAAAACAATAATCAGAATCGAGATTCGCATATGTATAAGCTTCCACCTGACACACTGAAAATTCTTCATCAATCTTTTTTATCTCCATGACCTCTCCTTAAATCTATTTTGTAAGCACCTTTTTGCAATATCTATGTGCACCACAATGAGGACAAACTAATTTACGCTTTGTTAATGTATGTGCTCCCATTACATATGACTTCATATCCGGAACAAACCTTGTGTTGCAATCAGGACATTCAAATGCTCCTGCCTCTCTATCAAGAATACACGCAATCACTATTCCACCACATACCACTACTAACCCTATTGCGATAAGCAGAACCCTCAGCCAATTCTCCATCTCCAGAATTCCTGACAATAAAAACAATGGAAATGCCGCAACTATCGTAAGTGTCGCGACCATTGCAGACAAAATAATTTTCTTTTTGCTTTCCTGTGCCTCTCTAACTAAATTCACCATATTAACCTCCGCTTTCTTTCGATAATCCTCTTCAGATACTCTTTCGCCAGATAGTAATTCATTCACTGTTATCTCTAATTCATCACATAACGGCAACAGTAATGAAACTTCCGGAAAACCATTTCCTCGTTCCCATTTTGAAATTGTTTTATCGCTGATTCCAAGTTTTTCAGAAAGCTGTTTTTGAGTATATCCCTTTCTCTTTCTCTCATCAGCGATGAATCGTCCAATTTTAATCTGGTCCATATGTTTTCCTCCTTTCTGGCTCAATTATCTCCCCTTTTTATTGCAAATCACACCCACGAGGCGTAGAATATGGTGAATCTATGCGGGTTCTACGCTTCGTAGACTAATCTGTTTATCTGTTATCACCTATTTCTTACCAAAGCTGCTTATATCTGCTAAAACACTCCTCATCTACAACAGCCTGCAAACCATTATATATTCCTCATCATTCTCATCCACGATCTGGAATCCAACGCTCCACTATCTCCAGCTCATCCCGTGTAACCCGGCACGTGAGATTTAACACCTCCACGCCGGCAGCCTTCGCCTCATAGAAAGTCTCTGCGAACTCCCTGTGTATTTCCGCATTTGGTCTGACCTCAGTTATCCCTGTCATCGGAATGACAAATGCTACATAACATTTATATCCCTCGGAGACCGCCTTCATCAGCTCCCGCAAATGCTTAACTCCCCTGTCAGTGGGCGCATCCGGGAAATATCCTATCCCATCGATCTCCTGCGTGCAGCCCTTGACCTCCATGAGATACTTCGTGTCATCCTTTTCCATATAGAAATCGATCCTCGAATCCCCGTATACATACTCCGGCTTTATAAAGTCATAATCCTTAGTTTTAAGCCATTCCAAAACAACCTTGTTCGGCACCTGGCTGTCCACGTTCACCCAGCCAAGCTTTGGATCCTCCACCGCTATCAGATCGTATTTCGTCTTGCGGTTTGGATTTGCAGACTTCTCAAGGCTGACCGTGTTCCCCGGTATCAGCAAACTGCTAAGCCTCCCCGTGTTCTTTACGTGCACGGTCTCTGTAACTCCGTCTATCTCCACATGGGCTGTGAACCTGTTTGGTCTGTCTACGAACTTGCCTGAGATAACATTTGTATATTTCACCTTGCCTTACATCTCCCATCTATTCCACAACAGAGCGGTTCATCATGTAGAATGAGAACCTTGCCTTGTCGACAAGCTGTCCCTTGTCATCGTAAATATTTGCCTCGTACAGTGACACCTTCTTGCCCTGGCGGATCTCGATTCCCTCACAGATGAGATACTCCGTGTTCATAGCCGGAGCTATATATGTCATAGTTCCATCTATAGTTGAAGAAAACTTTCCGTAGGTACATGCTGCGATCCCGCTCACTATATCCGCAAGTGAGTACAGGCATCCACCATGCACAGAACCATATGGATTAAGGACATCCTCTGTGACCATCATCTTGCCCTTCACATATCCAAGACTCATATCGACCAGCTCTATCTTCAGGTTCTGGACATAGATGTTGTCCTTGTTAAACCTTATCAGCGCCTGTTTCACATCCTCGGACATAGCTTTTTTGTTGTCGTTTATCTCATTCAT
>JAEDGW010000184.1 GCA_016297325.1 Coprococcus sp.
GAAAACGTATTCATCAGCGTTTATGCGGGGCTAGCGGTCGTCATAGTATCATTTTCTTACAGATTTTTGCTTATTTTCCCGCATAAAAAACCGCCATAGCTGTGCATATCAAATTTATCGCACAGCCATGACGGCTTTGACTCATATTTTAAATTTGTATTATTATATTTTATTTCCCAAGATAATACTTCTTAGACCTCTTGTGATACACTATCACACCAGCTAACGCACCGATTATCGCTGCCACGATAAACCATACCCATGCTGGCACATCTTTGATATTGTAACACCTTATGTTGATCCACATCTGGTTGATGTCCTTGGTGGCATCCTCATCGAAATACTCCATGACCGCACTTCTCTCTATAGCATCCTGTGACGGATACTGAGCCCCAAGCTGTCTATCCACCTGCTCTGCAGGAGCTCTGAGGATATAATCAGGATCTGTGTTGTCACCTGTAAAGAAATATCCAAGAGGATAATCAACAACTTCCTCCTCGTCATCCTCTGCACCATAGGTGTAGTCCAGATAAGAATATACCGTATCGTCATCTCCACCTGCTATGACTGAGGTGTAACCTATATAGTACATGTTGCGGACCGCATTGTCCGGCCTTGACACGAAATTGATAAATGCCTCAGCAGCCTGTTTTCTGTCAGCGTCACCGGCAATTCCGTTCTTCAGCATGACCCATCCGTCAAAGTACAGATTTGTGCACTCCTCAGGAACTGCAAAGTCAAGCTGCACGCCGTCTTCCTCTGCCTGATCCATGGCATACACCGCATCTCCTGACCACTGGTAGTTCGCTATGACTTTTCCTGTGATCATGTCTGCCTTACCACTGTCAGTCTCAAATGAATATACATTGTCCTTTATATCCTGAAGAAGATCCTGCGCCTTCGCGATCGTCTCAGGGCTGACATCATTCATGATATCCTTGAGCTGCTCTGAGTAGTCCTCCTGAGCCCTGAATTCAGGGTCCATCAGCTTATCCCTCTGCAAAGCTCCAACCGCAGCGAAATATGAATCTCTCACGTTATCCTTCACTGTGATCTGCTTTGCAAACTTAGGATTGTTGAGAACTGTCCATGTTCCAGCCTCCTCCGCAGTCATCTTCTCCGGATTGTACAGGATTCCCGTAACTCCGAACATGAATCCAGCCGCATATTTGCTCCAAGCCTCGCCATTTATCTCATGGGTCTCAAATGTATCTCTGATGTAAGGCGACACGCCCTTTATATAATAGTTCTTGTCGTTGCTCTCATCAAAGAATCCATCTGACAACGGCTCAAGTTTGTTCTCAGACATGAGTTTCATGATCATGTACTCCGAAGGACATACCAGATCATACACATCGCCGAGTGTCAGCATGTTGTAGAGATCCTCATTTGTACCGAAGCACGAATACTGAACATTTACCTTCACGCCGTAATTCTCGTAATACCAGTTCTCGAAATCCTCCACCATGGAATTCTCACCGAATATGGTGGTTCCATTGTCAAGCTCCATGGCCTCATCTTCATCCCAGTCGCCCTCGTCAATGTACTCTTCCCAGCTGCACACCCTGAGAGTGACTTCCTTTGCATTGTCAGATGCACCGGCGTTCTTGACAGAAGCTGCATCATCCGCTCCACTTACATCTGCTGAATTTGCAGCGGACTGCGCACTATCTGCCGCAGCTCCCGTGTCCTCTGACGCCATTACAGGCAGTACCTGTCCGGCAAGCAGTGATAAAGCGATGACTGCTGCCGCCATTTTGCTGGATATAGAACCGCCATGGCGTCTGCACAGCCTATATCCATCCTTACCGACTGCTTCAGATTTTCTGCGGACCCGCATCCACATCGTACTAACATCACGTCTCATCATCGCTCCACCCTCTTTATAATGTATCGCCCCTCTCTGCTTCGCGAGCGGGGCAGATCGGTGGAGCACATTAGAATTATTCACTTCGTTCATAAGTGCTCCACCTCCTTCTTACGTCCGGCCACATTCATAGCCACAACGATTATGACAACCAGAGCGAATATGACTGTGGAGAGCGCCCACAGAGCTGTCTTAATCTCAGTCTGCGAACCCTTTGTCGCATTTACAACATAGGTGCTTATGGTGTCAAATGTCGCAGGCTTGGTGTATGTCGCGATGAAATAATCATCCAGTGACAGCGTAACTGCCAGCGCAAATCCTGAGATAATACCAGGAAGTATCTGAGGTATGACGACCTTTGTGAGTCCCTGGAAAGGAGTGGCTCCGAGGTCCAGTGCAGCCTCGTACAGACTGCTGTCCATCTGCTTGAGCTTTGGCACTACTGACAGATATACGAAAGGTGCCGACAGAACCACATGTCCGATGACAAGCGGCACATAACTGTCCTTGCTCATGCCAAATGCAACTATGAGCAGTATACATATGGAGAAACCTGTCACAACATCAGCATTTACAACGGGCACTTCGTTCATGGCATTTATCGATGCCGAAACCAGCTTCTTCGAATAAAATGCACCTATGGCACCAAGTGTTCCGAGTATAGTTGCTATAAGCGCTGAACCCGCAGCTAGAAGCACAGTTCCGATTATCATAGATCTCAGTTCATCCTTGGTGAACAGCGTCACATAATTGTGAAACGACCATCCGTGAATGCTTCCTATATTTGCCGATGTGGTAAAGCTGTACACAGCAAGTATCAGTATAGGCATATACATGAGAAGCAGCATAATACAAATAAATATAATCTTTGACCATTTCTTCATTATAACAACGCACCTCCTCTGCTTCCGCCGTCATCATCTGTATACTTGTTTGTGATAAGCGTAAACACAAGTATGATCACAAGAAGAACAAGCGCTATCATGGAACCTCCGTTCCAGTTGTATGCTGAGAAGTAGCTTCCTATCAGACTACCCATGATGTATGTGCTGTTGTAGAGCATATCAAGCACAACATAATTGGTCATGGATGGCAGGAACACCATCACTATTCCGCTGACAATTCCCGGAACCGTAAGCGGAAGTGTGACCTTGACAAATGTCTGGAAGTCATTTGCCCCAAGATCCACAGCGGCCTCAAGAAGACTGCTGTCAAGCTTCAATATGGTCGTATATATAGGAAGTATCATAAATGGCAGGAAATCATAAGTCATTCCTATAACCGAGTTGAGAAACGGATGGAATGCCAGATTACCCTCTATAACCGTGAGTACCTCCTTGAGCGCCGTGATCCTCAGTGTGAAGTTGATCCACATTGGGAGCACGAACATCATAACAATGACGGATTTCCTCTTCAGCTCGCTTCTCACAAGTATATATGCGATCGGGTATGCCAGAAGCAGACACACCAATGTCGTCACTATGGCAAGCAGAAAGCTGTACGCCAGAGTACCTATGGTGTTCGGACTTGTGAAGAATCCGGTCAGATTGTCAAATGTAAACCTGCCCTCGCCGTTGGTGAAGGCATAATAAATAATTACAAACAGTGGTGCAACTACAAAGCATATGAGAAATAATGCGTATGGGATGCCCAGCTGTTTTCTTGAAAAACGTAAGCCGTTCATATTTATCCCTCCATTTCTTGAACATCAGCCCATTAAAAGTCGCCTTCGGCGAGGGGCTGACGCTAC
>JAEDGW010000185.1 GCA_016297325.1 Coprococcus sp.
AAAGAAGATTATTTACATCGGAATCAGTAACAGAAGGACATCCTGACAAAATCTGTGACCAGATATCAGATGCAGTGCTCGATGCACTTATGGAGCAGGATCCAATGAGCCGTGTGGCTTGTGAGACATCTATCACAACAGGTCTTGTGCTTGTCATGGGAGAGATCACAACCAACGCTTATGTGGACATTCAGAAGATAGTACGTGAGACTATCAGAGAGATCGGATACGACAGAGCGAAGTACGGATTTGACTGCGATACATGTGGTGTCATCACCGCTATAGACGAGCAGTCATCAGATATCGCCATGGGAGTTGACAAGGCTCTCGAGGCAAAAGAGCACCTCATGAGCGAGGATGATATCGAAGCGATCGGTGCCGGAGATCAGGGAATGATGTTCGGATTTGCGACAAATGAGACACCGGAGTACATGCCATACCCAATAGCTCTTGCCCACAAGCTTGCAAGAAAGCTTACAGAGGTAAGAAAGAACGGAACACTCCCATACCTTAGACCAGACGGTAAGACCCAGGTTACAGTTGAGTATGATGAGAATGACAAGCCTGTAAGACTTGACGCAGTTGTTCTCTCAACACAGCACGGAGAGGAAGTCAGCCAGGAGCAGATCCACGCAGACGTGAAGAAGTATATATTCGATGAGGTTCTTCCACAGGAGCTCGTTGATGAGAACACCAAGTTCTTCATCAATCCTACAGGAAGATTCGTGATCGGCGGACCAAATGGCGACAGCGGTCTCACAGGACGTAAGATCATCGTAGACACATACGGCGGATATGCACGTCACGGCGGCGGAGCATTCTCAGGTAAGGACTGTACAAAGGTTGACCGTTCAGCAGCATATGCAGCCCGTTACGTTGCCAAGAACATCGTTGCTGCAGGGCTGGCAGACAAGTGTGAGATACAGCTCTCATACGCTATCGGTGTTGCAAGACCTACATCTATCATGGTTGATACATTTGGCACAGGAAAGCTTTCAGATGAGAAACTTGTTGAGATCATCAGAGAGAACTTCGATCTCAGACCAGCCGGAATCATCAGGATGCTCGACCTCAGAAGACCTATCTACAAGCAGACCGCAGCATATGGCCACTTTGGAAGAACAGATCTTGACCTTCCTTGGGAGAAGCTTGACAAGGTTGATGTACTTAAGGCTTACTTATAAAGCCGAATCATCAAAACAGATTTATAAATGTTGTATAGCCTGTCAGTAATAGGGAATATAGACAGTGCAGGATAAAGCGGTAAAACAAAAAGCACATATTGCGATACACTTGATATAAGTATTACGTATCGCAATATGTGCTTTTTTGAGTGCATATGAAATGCATATTATATCCTGACTTTGATAGGTCTTAGATGATATATCCTGCTATCAGTCCTTATATTTCTTTGCGGATTCCAATGCTGCGTCTATAGCTTCCATGGAACTGCTGTCAAATGCTGTATCGTCATAGTCGTCAGTGTCATCAGCGTGGATGTAATCATACTCATCCGGAACTACCTGATTGTCATAATCAGAGTCGGCATAGCTTTCATGGACTACCTCATCATCAGGGAAGAGCGCTTTGTTGTTGATGGTAGGAACCTCGCTGTTGTCATGTGAATGTATCCTGAGCTTTTCCTGGCCGGACTCTGAAGCCTTGTCACCTGAAGAGCTGCTGTCTGAAGCTTTGTTTCCTGAAGCTGCCTGTCTGGCGTCATTGTCCTTTTTCAAGCGGTCTATCTGTGTCTCATAGTCTGCGATAAGTCCCTTGAGTGATACAGCCAGAATGACGATTATGACCACCAGAATGACAAGCACGATGATGGCTATAAGCATGATGACAAATTTGTGTTCGCTCATAAATGAGGACAATGAATCGGACTGGCCGATGATGTCACTGGCATTCATGAATGTTCCCTCATTTGTATTGAAGAAGTACCATCCCTGTTGTCCGTTCTCATCTGCCGCATAGAGCAAAACTGTGGATGAGCCGGTGCCCTTCATGTATGCTCTCACATCTGTATCGTTGATCTTTATCCTGACCGGGAGATATGAGGATGGCGCGTCAACCGATGAAGGCTTATTCAGTACATAGTATGTGTTGTTGCTTGAATGCAGGCTTACCACGTAATCAGATACGGGCTGGGTACTGTCCTTAGATCCTGAGTCTGAATTGTTCGCCGCATCGACTGTGGGTGGTTCATCTGCGGTGTCCTGAGACAGTGTGACTGACTCTGTCTGTTCTGTATCTGTTGAGCTGACAGCAGTGCTGCTGCCGGTCTCTGTCTCGTCTGTCTCTGTTTCGCTCTCTGAACTCGTATCAGCCTGACTTGTTGTACTCGCTGCATCGCTGATGTTGATGGAGTTGTAGGCCGGTGTTATGTCGATTGATTCCCCCGACTTTGATGTCACCTCTGTTGCACGGGTCTCTATGCTGGCCGTTCCGCTGGCAAGTGCAGTGAATGTGAATGTGGCGGTCATGGATTCTTCTGAACCTGAGCTTCCACTGTAGCTGATAGAGCCTTCATCTTCCACGGTTCCGCCGCTTACGGCCTCAAGGAGGGTCGGATCATAATTTATGGTGTAGCTGTAATCTGCGATGTTCTCTTTGCCCGGTGAGAGCTGTACGGTTATCTCCACCGTGTCACCGATGCCGACGCTTGTGGATGGCACTGTCACACCAAAGGTTGCTGAAGATGCAGCGTATGCTGTGTGGCTTATCACAAATGCCATGAGCACAACGCTGAGTAATACAGTTACAAATGCTTTACAGTCAAATCTTGTTCTTTTCATGTGCATATACGGCTTATAACCGGATCCTCCTTATCCTCTGTTGATTATGATTGTATATACTCTTGCCTTCTTGCTCTGCGAGCGGCATACCACCTTGAATGTATTCTTTCCTGTCTGAAGCGTTTTCTTGCCTGTGCCGCTCACCGTGGAGTATCCGCTTACAGGTGCCGCAGATATCGTAACACTCTTCACAGAGAGGCTTACGTTTACTGTGTAGGTCTTTGTGTTGTTTATCGCAAATGTCGGTGACATTTTGTATTTTCCGACTTTCAAAGTCTTGAGATAGTTGTTCTGGTTGCCTGGGTCGGCGGCCGGCATCTTTGCAGCTGCGGCCGGCATGTTCTTGTATACCGGTATCGCAAATGTTATTGACTTGTTTATTGCACCGGATGACTTGTATGCGTCATATACCTTGGATGCCTCGGTGATCGGTGCCTGGATGTTGCCCATGTACTGATGCCAGTACAGGCAATCCTTGTAGGTGACGTTGAACTTCTGCGTGTACAGAGTGTTCTGTCCTTTGTTGATATATGATTCACCGATATACATGGCGCCACCGATGATGGATTTTGCCGGTGTGTTCCAAGGCCTGTTGTATGTGGTTCCTGACGACGCCCATCTGAGTCCGTTCGTGATGGCATCACCTGAAGCACTTTCAAATGCTCCTATGTTGTAGAAGTTGTATATTCCAGGAAATCTGCTGTTCTTACCATTGGTGGCTGTGGTTATGGAGCCGCCAACTTCCTGCTTTATTCTTGAAGCGATATGGTAAGGGCTGACACCTGATTTCTTGGCTGCGGTTATTATCATTGACGA
>JAEDGW010000060.1 GCA_016297325.1 Coprococcus sp.
GATATGATAAGAGTGGTGTCGGACAGGGGGACAACTGTCGGTGTTGTGGATGAGAGATCAGAGATTGCCGCATGCTACAAGGGAATTCCTCAGAATGATGTGGGTATGAGAACTGATGTACTTGACTGCTGTCCAAAAGCTGCAGGGATGATGATGCTGGTAAGGACTATGGCGCCGGAGCTCATAGCAGTGGATGAGATAGGAGGGCCGTCCGATGTCGACGCCATATTCGGAGTGGTGAACTGTGGGTGCAGGCTGCTTGCAACTGCACATGGATATTCTATCGATGATGTGAGGGAGAGAGCCGGCATAAGACGTCTTGTGGAGAACAGGATATTTGACAGGTATGTTGTTCTTGGCGGGGAGAGAGCGGGACAGGTATCTGATATATTTGACGGACAGGGAAACAGAATGTGCTGGTGCGAACAGGGGGAGTGAGCAGATGCTTAAGATTGCCGGATGTTTTCTCATCATATACGCATCATTTATGATAGGACATGCCGTGGGGCAGTACCACGGAAGAATGGTGAGGGAGCTGGAGGAGATACTTTTATTCATAAAGCTTATAAAGGGACAGATCGCATATGCCGGCACGGAGCTCCCGGAACTTATGGCTGACAGTGCAGGGAGACTGAGCGGAACGATCAGGATATGGGTCAGTGATATGGCGTCACAGTTAGAGAAGACAGGGGACAGGTCATTTGGAGATATATGGGATGGATCCATGGTTATCTTAAGAGATCTGAGTGCGCTAAGGCCTGATATGCTAAGTGATGTGGACAGGCTTGGCAGGATACTTGGAGATATGGATGTGGAGGCACAGTTATCACGAATGGAGCTTGTGGAGAGTATACTTGCCGACAGATATGAGAGGGAGAAAAACAGGGACAGTGGAATATGTAGATTGTCAAATTCTCTTGGAATATTTGGAGGAGTGTTTGTCGTCATCATGCTGGTTTAAACCCGGCGATGGATGGCAGGTGTGAAATGTATATACATTTGCTGTGTATGAGAGGGGGAGAAGGCCGTGACGATCCAGATCTTGTTGAAAATAGGTGCAGTGGGCATATTGATCGCTCTGCTCAATCAGATACTCAAGCATTCCGGCAAGGAGGAGCATGCATATCTGCTTAACCTCGCCGGACTTATAATCGTGTTGTCATGGGTCATCCCGTACATAAATGATCTGTTTAATGAGATCATGGATCTCGTAAATATAGGTGGTTAGAAGGAGTGCATGCGGATTATGAACCTTATTGCAATAGCATTTTCAGCGGTGATAGTCGTTCTGATAGCGGTGAAGATAAAGGATGCAGATGCAGGATATGGCACTCTGGTCTCCATAGCCGGATGTGCGATGATCATGTATTTCGTCGTCAGCAGATTCCGGCAGATAACTACATATATAGATAAGATCATGGATTATGTGACGCTCAATATAACATATATAGACATCATACTGAAGATGATAGGAGTGGCATATATCTGCCAGTTTTCAAGTGACATATGCCGTGATGCCGGGTATAATGCCATAGCCACACAGGTAGAGATGGCTGGGAAGATATCCCTGATACTCCTTAGTATACCGGTTCTCATGAGCGTCATAGATCTGGTGGTGAAGATAGTTGAGGGGTAGATTGGCAGCGGCATTGGTTGTGGTGTTTTTTATTTGTATGTGGCGCGGTGGATTTATCACTGTGTATGCGGCAGAGGAAGATCCGGGTGCTGATCTGTGGCAGGAGGATGGATATACATTTGACGAGCTTGACAGACTCCTGTCATCAAAGACGACTGTGACGTTCAGCGACATATATAGTGCCATGAGAAACGGCCAGATTGATGAGGCCATGGAAAATGCACTCAGGGCATTTACGGACAGTGTTATCTATGAGCTGAGGACAAGCCGTGTGCTTGCGCTTCAGATCATAGCAGTCATCATACTTGGAAGTACATTTGCGCAGCTTTCGGGCAATATGGGCGAATATGTTCTGGAAAATGGATTTATGGTGACATATATGATACTTGTGTCACTGCTGCTTGGAGATTTTCTTGTGGTGCAGTCGGTTGTGACGGACACCGTGGGGGATGTGACGGATTTCATGAAGGCATTTTACCCCATGTACGCATCTTCAATATTGTATGTGCAGGGGCCGGAGAGTGCCGGGTATTCGCAGTCGATCATAGTTCTGGTCATATATATGTGCCAGAACGGCATAATAAAAGTCATACTCCCGCTAATCAAATGCAGCGGCCTCATATCTCTAGTGAACAATCTGAACAGGGAGGATTATTTCTCCCGACTTGCAAATCTCATGAGGAGTATTGCCAAATGGGGGCTTGGAACGATGTTTGCAGTGGTGACAGGGATAAATGTGGTGAAGAGCATGATAGCTCCGTCCATAGACAAAGTTTCGAGAAACGGAGTCCTTAGGACACTGGGGAAACTGTCCGGAATGTCTTCAGTGAGTGCAGTGCTGGGGGTGATAGTGAGTACAGGGCAGTTTATAAAGAACTGTATGGGGATGGCGTGTACGGTGGTGATAGTGATACTAGCCGCAGTTCCCATGATAAAGATCCTTGTGATCGTGTTCATACTTAGATGCATAGCTGCGCTCATACAGCCGATAGGTGACAAGAGATATGCGGATGGCGTAGGGGTCATGGCCTCTTCCATAGAGATGATGCTCTGGGCATGCGGGATAAGCGCGATGATGTTTGTGATCAGTATAGCACTTATGACTATGAGTATATGACGCGCAAAAAAAGCGGGATTGGAGAGAAAATGTTTGCTTGAGTGGATTAAGAACGTGGTTATATGCAGCATACTTTTTTCGGTGATGCTCCACATTGCGCCGGATCCCAAAATGCGGAGATACATACAGACGGCGGTGGGATTTGTGATGATGATCGTGGTGCTCACCCCGGTCATAAAGCTTGCGGTGAGTGATGAGCAGATCTTGTTCAATGTATATGAGGAGTCTATAGGAATGGAGATAAATGCCGGGGATGATGACGTGTATGTGAATTCGATGGAGCTTGTCATAGAGCAGTTCGTGGCGGACAGATATGGTGTGGACGTAAAGGCGGATATAACGCTGACGGAGAACATGGAGATAGACAGCATTGGGCTTGCAGTTGATTACAGGGAGATGAACAGGGAGGGGATATCAATGAATGAAAATGATTTTAAGGGGATCGCAGATGCCGTGGCATCTGAGTATGGTATATCAGCGGACCGGATAATTATTATGTGATGGGCGGTGCATGACAATGAATTTAAAAGCGATACTAAAAAGCAGCAACAACAGGATGTATAAGTTGCTGCTTATTTTGCTTGCAGGGGTATGTCTGATGATCGTGGTGTGGCCTGTCTCAAAAAAGCAGGATGAAGATACTGAAACTGCAGGACGTTCCTACACTAAATCTGTGGCAGACTCTGCTGCTGATGATGATGATGCGTCAGATCCTTCAAATAGCGGCGGGGAAGCTGGAATGACGGCCACCGCTGCATATGCCGAGAATATGGAAAAACGGCTTACGGATATGCTGAGTAATATGGATGGCATATCTGATGTGAGTGTGATGATAACGGTGAAGGACAGCGGAGAGAAGGTGGCGCTTAAGGACAGGAGTACGAACAAAAGTGAGGGCAGCGGCAGCAGCCAGAGCAGTGTTACGGAGGATACGGTCATACGGGATGACGGGAGCGTAAAAGAGCCCTATGTGACAAAATACAATGAACCCGAGATAGAAGGCGTGGTCATATGCTGTCGTGGTGCGGAAAATGGCGAGATATCGCTTAATATTACAAATGCGGTTCAGGCATTATTTGATGTTCCCGTGCATAAAATTGTGATATTAGAAGCAAATTAATGTGGAGGGCTTTATGAAGAAAGTGTTTGGCAGGAACAGACTTGCGATCATCGCTCTGGCTGTTATGATCGGTGTGGCCGGTTATATGAGCTTTGCAGATGCGGGAAAGGACAAGAAGAAGTCAGATAAGAAGACGAAACAGCAGGTGGAGGTCCTGAATTATGAGGACCTGACAGATGGGGCTGTGTCTGAGAATGCGGACGCAGTCATGACTGAGGATACAGGTGCGGCTGCAGGCGAAGATGTGGCAGACGCAGGAAATACATCTGAGGATGGTCAGATAGGTGATGTGGAGCTGAATGGCCCCGAGAGTGAGATAGGCGATGCGGTGCTCACAAGTGCGCAGGTGACAAGTAATATGGCAGCAGCCAAGCTGACCAGGGAGCAGAGCAGATCAAAGAGCAAAGAAGCTCTGATGGATGTCATAAGCGATGAGGCTTTGAGCGATGATGCCAAGAAGGAGGCAGCAGATACATACGTTAAACTCAGTGACAACATCGAGAAGGAGACGGATGTGGAGACTGTGCTTGCGGCAAAGGGGTATCAGGATGCGATAGTGACGATAAGTGATGACTCTGTGGATGTGGCTATTGGAACAGTGTCTTTAAGTGAGACGGAAAAGGCCCAGATAGAGGATATAGTTACAAGAAAGACTGGATATGATATAAGCAGGATAGCTATATCGCTGATCGGAAGCAAGTGATCTCCCGGTTATCTCATATACTTGCAAAATGCCTGTCGGGATATTATAATGTGTTCTATATAATACTTGGAGTCTGTCTATAGCTCTGCCCTGATGCGGATCATCAGGGAGATGGGCAGACACATATTAAGGATGCAATATAGAGAAATATATTATACGATTGCTATAAATATAGCGGGAGGTAGAATTATGAGTGATACAGTGAATGTGAATGAAGACATCGCAGTTCAGGATGGTTCCTACAACATAGAGGAGAGCAATTCTCTGGGTAAAGTCCAGATAGCTGATGACGTGGTGGCTATCATCGCCGGACTTGCAGCAGGTGAGGTGGAAGGCGTATACAGACTCACAGGCAATCTTCCGAATGAGCTTGCATCAAAATTTGGCAAAAAGAATCCTGCAAAGGGTGTCAAGGTAGAGCTTCTTCCAGGCAAGGTTAAGGTAGAGCTTGCGATAGAGGTTCTGTATGAGTACAGCATTCCTTCTGTATCAGGACAGGTACAGGACAAGGTTAAGCAGGCTATTGAGACCATGACAGGTCTTATGGTTGAAGAAGTGAACATAAGGATTGCAGGCGTCCGTGTGGGCGATGGCAAATAAGTATCAGGATAAACAGTGTGGATCAACTGACAGCGGAGAGGAAAACATGACAAGAAGAGAGATAAGAGACAAGATATTCAAGATAGTATTTACAGCAGAGTTCAACACTCTGGACGAGATGAGAGATCAGATAGACCTCGCATTTGACACAGAGATGCCTGGTGATGAGGAGGACGATCCATTGCTGTATGCATCTGTATCTGATAAGGACAGACAGTATATAACAGATAAGGTCATGGACATTATGTCCAGAAAGGACGATATAGACAAAACTATATCTGAGATATCAGAGGGCTGGAAACTGCCACGTATAGGCAAGGAGGAGCTTGCTATCTTAAGACTTGGCGTGTATGAGGTCTTATACGACGATTCCATACCTGAGAAGGTAGCCATCAATGAGGCAGTTGAGCTTGCAAAGAAATATTGTGATGCGTCCGCTAGCAAGTTTGTGAATGCACTTCTTGCAAAGCTTGTCAAGAAGGACGATACAGCAGAGAAGGGAAGCAGCGATGCTGCAGAATAGTATATATACAGTCAAAGAACTCAATGAGAAGATACAGGAGCTTGTGGCCGGTGAGCCATGGCTTGGCAATCTTGGAGTTGAGGGTGAGATAAGCGGACTCGGAAGGGATAAAAGGGGACATATGTATTTCAGTCTCAAGGATCCCAGCGGAGTCCTGTCGGCTGTCATGTTTGCTGGAAAGCAGACGTATGGCCTGAAATTTGAGCCAAAGAACGGTGACAAGGTTCATGCGTTCGGACATATAGATGTGTTCGTCAGGGACGGAAAATATCAGCTCTATGTAGACAGGCTTGTGCGAGTGGGTGAAGGCGAGGTGAATGCCAGACTGGAAAAGCTCATCGCCAGACTTGACAGCATGGGGCTTTTTTCAGAGGAATATAAGAAGCCGATACCTCCATATCCTAGGAAGATCGGCATAGTGACTGCCGGTGCGAAGGCGGCCATAAGCGACATCAAAGCCGTGGCGAAGCGCAGGGATCCTTATGCCCAGCTCATATGTTATCCGGCAACAGTCCAGGGGCAATATGCCGCCGCAGATATATCAAGAGGTATAGAGGTGCTTGATTCCATGGGGCTGGACGTGATAATAGTCGGAAGAGGTGGAGGCTCCAAGGAGGACCTGTGGGCGTTCAACGAGGAACAGGTAGCCTGGGCTATATTCAATGCTGAGACTCCGATCATAACAGCAACGGGTCATGAGATAGACAACACAGTCGCAGACATGGTTGCGGACAGAAGAGAATCCAATCCGTCGACAGCGGTGATGCATGCGCTTCCAGTCGTGGCAGACACGGTGGCGGAGCTTGATGGCAGATGCCAATACCTGACTGCACTGATGAAAAACAGGTATGCCGCCATGGCAAGAGCCGTGGATGGATATGAGAGACAGATAAAGCTGCTTGGACCAGAGGCAAGACTTACGTCACAGCTTGAAAAGATCAAAGATATAGAAGAGCTCATGAACAGGGCGCTTAAAGATAAGCTTCAGGTAACCGCCGACCGTCTGAATCAGGATGGTGACAGGATAGAGCGGGCTGTAGTGCGTAAGTACGAGCTCAGGTCAAATGCTCTTGCCGTGATGACAGAGAGGATACATGGCCTTTCACCTACGGCAAAGCTGATAAATGGATTTGGCTATATGGAATCAGATGGTAAGCCGGTGAGATCTGTACATGATGTCAGGCCGGGATCTGATATAGAACTTACTTTACATGATGGAAAGATACAGGCCGTCGTAAGTAATGCGGCGGGGCAGGAGGAATAGATATGGCAGAAAATACACAGGGCGTTTCAGAAGGACTTGGAGACATGTCCATCGAGGCGGCACTTGGAAGACTTGAGGAGATAGCTGCTATCCTGGAGAATTCGCAGACGGGGCTTAAGGAATCCCTTGATGTGTATTCTGAGGGAGTGCAGCTTATTAACAGATGTAAGAATTATCTCTGTGATGTGGAAAAAGAGATGATAATGCTTACAGGTCAGGGGGAAGCATGACAGAGATGAACGATGCGGTTTTGCCAGGTGATATAGAAGAGCAGATCAGGAAGAAGGCTGAGGATGTAAGCGCTATAGTTGAGGCTTTTCTGCCTGAGATCACAGGATTTCCGAAGACTGTATGTGAGGCCATGGCCTATTCCGTTGAGGCTGGCGGCAAGAGGCTCCGCCCGATGCTCATGCAGGAGACTTTCAGATTGTTTGGCGGAACATCGGATGTGGTGAAGCCATTTATGGCAGCTATAGAGATGATCCATACATACTCTCTGATACATGATGATCTTCCTGCTCTTGACAATGATGATTACAGAAGGGGCAGAAAGACGTCACATGTTGTATTTGGCGAGGCAATGGCCATACTGGCTGGCGATGCACTCTTAAATTATGCATATGAGACGGCATGCAAAGCATTTGCCATGGATACTGACGTGAAGAAGGTTGCAGACGCACTGTGTGTGCTTGCAAGAAAGCCAGGAATATACGGCATGATAGGCGGTCAGGTCGTTGACGTCGAGATGACCGGAAAGCAGCTCACAAAGGAGCAGCTAGAGTATGTATATGAGAATAAGACTGGTGCACTGATAGAGGCATCTATGATGATAGGAGCCATTCTGGCAGGGGCGGATGAAGCGCAGATAAAGGCTGTGGAAAAGATCGCCTCGGATGTGGGAATGGCATTCCAGATACAGGACGATATCCTTGATGTGTGCGGCGATAGTGCTATACTTGGCAAGCCGACACTGAGTGATGAGGAAAACGGCAAGGTTACATATGTCACGATACATGGAGTGGATGAGTCGAGACGGTATGTGAGGGAGCTGTCGGAGAGAGCAGTAAGAGAATTGGAAGAGATGGGCGGAGACAATGAGTTCCTTAAGGAGCTTGTGATCTGGCTGGTTGGCAGACAGAGATAACATCCGGCCAGTGGTGTGTGTATGAATATACTGGATAGAATAAATCAGGAAAATGATATAAAGAACATTGACAGAGAAGATCTGCCTGAGCTGGCGGATGAGATAAGGGAATTTCTGGTGTCACATGTAAGTGAGACCGGCGGCCATCTGGCACCGAATCTCGGGTGTGTGGAGCTGACGATAGCCCTCCACAGAGTCCTTGATTTCCCTAAGGATAAGCTCATATGGGATGTGGGACATCAGTCTTATGTCCACAAGATACTGACTGGCAGGAAGAATGATATGTCAAGTCTCAGGCAGCTTGGTGGAATGTCGGGATTTCCAAAGAGCAGTGAGAGTCCGTGTGATTCCTTCAATACAGGACACAGCTCCACTTCGATATCCGCCGCCCTCGGCATGGCGTGTGCCAGGAGCATAAAGGGCACTGATGAGAAGATCGCAGCGGTTATAGGAGACGGATCATTTACCGGCGGAATGGTGTATGAAGCCATGAACAACATGGCAGATATAAAGACAAGCTGTCTGGTGGTGCTGAATGACAACAATATGTCCATAGACCAGAATGTGGGTGGTATGTCGACATATCTCAGCAAGCTCAGAGTTGGACAGCAGTACAATGATTTTAAGGGCAACGTGGAGAAGCTGCTCATGAAGATACCTGTGGCGGGAGAGCATCTGGCCAGAGGACTCAAGAAGTCCAAGGATTCCATAAAGCAGATACTTGTGCCGGGGATGTTTTTTGAAGAGCTCGGTGTGACGTATATAGGTCCGATAGACGGACATGATATAGATGTCATGGAGGCCACATTCAGGAAGGCGCTGCAGCTCGACAAGCCTATACTTGTCCACGTCAAGACTGTAAAGGGCAAGGGCTATGTGCACGCTGAGAAGCATCCAAGCTATTTCCACGGTGTCGAGCCTTTTGATATCCAGACAGGCAGGATGTTCAGAGAGAAAAAAGCCATGACAAACACTGCCGTATTTGCCAAAAAGCTTGTGGAGCTGGGCAGAAAGGATGAAAGGCTTGTGGCTATAACTGCAGCTATGGGCAAGGGAACTGGTGTGTCCATGTTTGCGCAGGAGTTCCCAGACCGGGCGTTTGATGTGGGAATAGCAGAGGAACACGCTGTGACATTTGCCGCGGGACTTGCCGCATCCGGCCTTGTTCCTGTGGTGGCTATATATTCGTCGTTCCTGCAGAGGGCATATGACCAGATACTTCACGATGTGTGCCTGCAGAAACTTCATGTGATATTTGCGATAGACAGATCCGGGCTTGTGGGTGCGGACGGTGATACACATCAGGGAATATTTGACACGGCGTTCCTGTCACATATTCCGAATATGACGATCATTGCGCCGAAGAACAGATATGAGCTCACAAAGGCCATGGAGTGGGCGGTTGCCTATGATGGCCCTGTGGCTATCAAGTATTCAAGAGGCGAGGCTTACTATGGCCTTAAGAATGCTGCAGCACCTGTGGAATATGGAAAAAGTGAGGTGATACACCGTGGCAGCAGCGGCCTGGCACTTATAGCTGTAGGCAATATGGTCCAGGAGATGGAGAAGGTTTATGATAAGTTCGTCGAAGAAGGCACTGATGTCACATTTGTAAATGCGAGATTTTTAAAGCCATTTGACGCTGAACTGATAGATGATCTCAGCCGGGATCACGACAGGATATTTGTCGTTGAAGAAGGAATAAAGCATGGCGGTTACGGCAGCATGATAGAGGAGTATGTGGAGGAAAAACAGCTTCCGGTCAAGGTGACGACATATGCCATAGAGGACAGCTTTGTCCAGCATGGAACCGTGCCACAGCTCAGAAAACTGCTGGGGCTGGATGCATCTTCTATATATGACAGGATCAAAGAGAATAACTGAGTAATTAAGAATGAGTACAAATATATATACGAGGAAAACTGATGAAGAAGAGACTTGATGTGCTTCTGGTTGAACAGGGGCTTGCAGATTCCCGTGAGAAGGCGAAGGCGATAATCATGTCGGGAATCGTGTATGTTGACAATAACAAAGAAGATAAGGCTGGAACGACATTTGAGGAGACTGCCCAGGTTGAGGTGAGGGGCAATACTTTAAGATATGTGAGCCGCGGCGGCTTGAAACTTGAGAAGGCCATGAACAATTTCGGCGTGACACTGGATGGCAAGGTGTGTATGGACGTTGGCGCATCCACAGGAGGATTCACGGACTGTATGCTCCAGAACGGGGCGGTGAAGGTGTATTCCGTCGATGTGGGTCATGGACAGCTTGCATGGAAGCTCAGGAATGATGAGCGTGTTGTGTGCATGGAGAAGACCAACATAAGATATGTGACGCCAGATGATATAGATGACAGGATAGAATTTGCATCTATAGATGTATCTTTCATCTCACTCACAAAGGTTCTTCCAGCGGTTAAAGAGCTGCTTACGGAGAATGGAGAGATAGTATGTCTCATAAAGCCGCAGTTTGAGGCTGGCCGTGAGAAGGTCGGCAAGAAAGGCGTGGTAAGGGAACTGTCCACCCATATAGAGGTTGTACAGATGATAGTTGATTATGCCAGAAACAATGGTTTCAGGACTCTTGACCTGAGTTATTCTCCTATAAAAGGACCGGAGGGCAATATCGAATATCTTCTATATATAACAAAGGATGAGAGCAGGGAGAACGCTGAATTTGATATAAAAGCTCTTGTCAGTGAGTCCCACGATACGCTTAATAAATCTGTATAAAGGAGAGGACATGAAGGCATTTTACATAGTATATAACCCGGACAAGGACGATGACGCCCAGGTGTTGGCAAGGCTTCGGGATTATATACAGGAAAAAAACTGCGTGAGCGGATATATGGATTGTTACAGCTTCAGCGCTCTTGGCAAAGATGAGGTTGTCCGTGTGCTTTCCGGGTATGACTGCATACTTGTCCTCGGAGGGGACGGAACTCTGCTCAATGCGGCGTCCACGGTCAGTCATGTTGATATACCGCTGTTTGGGATAAATCTTGGAACAGTCGGTTTTCTGACTGAGGGAGAGGTGACGAACCTTGCTGCTATCATGGAAAGACTCTTATCTGACGACTTCTCTATTCAGGAGAGGATGATGATAAGGGGAAGTGTGAGATCCGGTGACAATGCTGTGCTGCGAAAGCGGGCGTTAAACGATATCGTCATAAGCAGAGCCGGATTTTCAAGACTAATAGGCCTTGATGTGTATGTGAATGGAAGCTTCCTGAATGCATATGAGGGCGATGGAATCATCATATCCACGCCTACAGGATCGACCGGTTACAATCTGTCTGCGGGAGGCCCTATAGTTGATCCCATGGCACAGCTTATGATAATCACCCCAGTATGTCCACATTCTCTTACATCCAAGAGTATTGTTCTTCCGAGCGATGCGGAGGTGTCCATCGCTATAGCAAAGAAGAGGAAGACACAGGAGACAGAGGCGATAGTTTCATTTGACGGTGGCAATGATCTGGAACTCTCAGCGGGGGATATATTTGATATATGTGTATCCAAGAGGACCACAAAGCTCATAAAGGCCAGCGATGTGAATTTCTACGAGATACTTAGAAATAAGCTTGGGGGAAAATAGCATGAAGCAAAAGAGACAGGCTATGATATTGGCTATAATAGAACAGTACGATATAGAGACTCAGGATGAACTGCAGGAGAAACTGGCGGAGGCCGGGTTCAAGACAACCCAGGCTACGATCTCTAGAGATATAAGGGAGATAAACCTCACAAAGGTTGCGGTTGCAGGCGGCAGACAGAAGTACACTCTGGGAAAACAGACAAACCATGAATCCATAGAGTCGTACAGAAAAGTGCTCAGTGCGGGCATACTGTCCATGGTTCCGGCAGAGAATCTCATAGTCATCAAGACCGTATCCGGTATGGCCATGGCTGTTGCGGCGGCACTTGACAACGTGGAGATAAATGGACTTCTCGGAAGTATAGCAGGAGATGATACTATATTTCTGGCAGTCAGAAGCCGTGATATGACAGATACGGTCATGAAAGCGATAGAGAAAAACAGGGGATGACAGCCCTTGGAGCAAAATATATTTTAAGACTTCAGCTTGGAATATATTTAGTCCCGAATATATTATTTAATAAGATATAACATAAAAGTTATAGATAAAAAGCATGATATGTAGAGATTCTGTGTGACAACAGGAGGAAATGATGTTACTTAATGTACATATAAAAAACATTGCGCTCATTGATGATGCAAATGTGAATTTTACAGACAATCTCAATATACTGACCGGTGAGACCGGAGCAGGTAAATCCATAATCATGGGTGCGCTCAAGATAGGAATGGGAGACAAGCTTCCAAAGGATATAGTCAGGGAACAGGGCAAAGAGGGATTTTGCCAGCTTTTGTTTCTTGTGGATGATGAGCAGACGGCAGATCAGATCAGAGAGCTCGGCGTGAATCCGTCGGAGGATGGCGAGATCCTCATCACCAGACGTATAGTTGGCTCCAGAACTATAAATACTATAAATGATATGGCAGTCACGGCGTCCAAGCTTAAAGAGGTGTCAGCACTTCTCATAGATATGCATACTCAGCATCAGCAGCAGACGCTTATGAAAAAAGCGGAGCACATAAAGATCCTTGACAGATATGGCAGAGAGACTATAGAGAATGTCAAGGCCGAGGTTGCAGTTTGTCATGGTGAGTATGTAAAGCTGAAGAAGGAGCTAGATGAGCTTACCATGGATGAGAGCGAGAGAAGCCGTAAGGTGGAATTTCTCAAATATCAGATATCCGAGATAGAGGCTTCCAACATAAAGCCGGGTGAGGACGATGATGTAGAACATCAGTATAACAAGATGGTGAATGCCAGAGATATAGTTGCCGCTGCATCCGAAGTGTACAGCGTCACAGGTTATGAGATGTCTTCATCGGCGGGCAGTGAGATAGGAAGAGTCCTTGGAACATTGAGAGGGATAAAGGATCTCGATGGTGAGATAGACGGGCTTTACAGTCAGCTTGAGAATATAGATGCACTTTTAAACGATTTTAATGTTGAACTCAGCAATTATATGCAGAGCCTGGAATTTGACGATGCCGAATACAGAAGTGTGGAATCAAGGCTTGATGTGATAAATGACATAAAGGGAAAATACGGCGCTACAGTGCAGGATGTGTATGACTATCTTGATAATATCAAGAAGGAATATGACAGACTTGCAGAGTACGATGAGTATATAGCTGATCTTTCGGGCAGAATAAAAAAGGCTGAGAAGGCTATGATGTCGGCGGCGGCAAGGCTCACAGAGGAGAGAAAGAAACAGGCTGAAAAGCTCTGCAGGGAGATAAGCGAGGCGCTGGCTGACTTAAGCTTTATGGAGGTCAGATTCGACATGGTATTTGATGAACTGGCGGAGTGCACGGCGAATGGAATTGACGATTGCTATTTTGTCATATCAACGAATGTCGGAGAGAAGATGAGACCATTATATGAGGTTGCATCTGGTGGTGAGCTTTCCAGGATCATGCTTGCGATAAAATCATGTATGGCATCCGAGGACAATATCGGAACTCTTGTATTTGACGAGATAGATGTAGGTATAAGCGGCAGGGCGGCTCAGGCGGTCGCTGAAAAAATGGCAGTTATTTCCAGAAGCCATCAGGTCATAAGCATAACTCATCTTCCTCAGATAGCAGCGATGGCGGACAGTCATTATCTTATAGAAAAGTCGGCCGAAGGCGGAAAGACAGTCACCCATATTGAGAGACTTGGAGAAGAAGAATCGATCCTTGAGATTGCAAGACTTCTCGGCGGTGTAACTATCACAGACGCAGTTATGAGCAATGCCAGAGAGATGAAACAAATGGCAGAAAAGTCAAAAAATTACTGATATAAACAAGATCAAATAAAACATACTAAGAGTAATGGCGGGAGCTGTTACTCTTATTTTTGTTGCACGCGCCACAAAAAATGTTTTAGGAGGGAATGCTTATGTTCAGGAATAAGAAGTTATTGTCCTTTATAATTGTGGTGGATCTCATACTGCTGGTGGGCGTGTTACTTTTGTGTATATTAGCAGATGGAAAAGATGGAAAAAGCAGTTCGGCTGGGATGAAGAACGGAACGGATCATATGAGTGACCTGTACGGTGACACCAGTCTTACAATGGAAGGCGCAGCATTGGCGTCCGTTTCAAAAGAAAGTATTTTTGACGACGATATATATGACAGGGCGGTTGTCCCATCCGGAGAGCCAGTTGGTATATATATGAAGACAGATGGTGTCATGGTTGTCGATATATGTTATTTCCGAAATGAAGATGGTGTATCATGCTGTCCTTCAGAGGGTGTTCTGCAGACCGGTGACTACATCACTTCGGCTGATGGCAAATCCATATCAAAGCGGTCGGAGCTTTTAAGCATTGTGTCAGGATGTAATGGAAATCCCATTGATATAACATTTGTCAGAAATGGAGTGACAGAGCACAAGACTGTAACACCTGAGCGGAACGAGAACGGCAATTATCTCCTCGGCGCGTGGATAAAGGATGACGTGTCGGGAATAGGAACCGTGACATTTGTCGACGGCAACAACTTCATGGCACTTGGCCATAGTGTATCCGATATAGACACGGGACTTATGATGAAATGCAGCACAGGAGGAGTATATACCACAAATATCACAAATATCAGCAGATCTAAAGTGGCTGAGCCGGGAAAACTGCAGGGAAGCATTGCTTACAAGAAGGATCTCATCGGAATAATTGATGGCAACAGCAGCAGCGGTATATATGGACACCTGAGCAGCGTGTACTGCACCCAGAGATACCTCAATGCGGAGAAAATGTATATCGCCAGGGGGGATAGCGTGCATGAGGGCACTGCATATATATACTCAAGAATGACCGGAGAGCTGCGAAAATACGAGATAGAGATAGAACATGTTGAAAAGAATGCTCCAGACAAAAATATGGAATTCCGTGTGGCAAGCCAGGAACTCCTAGATCTCACAGGCGGAATAGTCCAGGGACAGTCAGGCTCCCCAATCGTGCAGGATGGAAAGATAGTAGGGGCAGTCACCCACGTATTTGTCGACGACCCAACCCATGGGTATGGGATTTTTATTGAGAATATGCTGAGATAGGAAGTACAGGTCGGTGGTGAGGTGAGTAAGTTTATTCATGAGTTAATTGGTGAGTAAGTTGGCGGTTAGTAAGGTTGGTGCATGAGTTAATTGGTGAGTAAGGTTGGTAATGAGTTAATTGGTGAGTAAATTGGTTGGTAAGTTGGTGGTGAGTAAGGTTAGTGATGATAAGTTGGTAATGAGTAAATTAATGGTATATAGGGTCGGTAATGCGGAATCTGATGTTGTTGTGACGGAGTGTTGGGCGTGTAATGTAGGGCCTTTGGGTGATGTTATGCTTTTGGGATATTGGGGTATGGGATAATTTATGGCGGCTAAAGCTTTTATGTGGGGCTAAAGCTTTTTATGGCGTCTAAGGCTTTTTATGTGGGGTTAAGGCTTTTGTTGATAAGAGTACAAAATTTTATCTTTTTTGTTAAAAACACGTAAAAAGATAAAATTAAATACGTAATTTTATCTTTGAGGAAGTAATTTAGAGAAAAGTGAGAATTTTATATGCAGAATTAAAATTATACTATTAAAAGATAAAAACGACTTGTTATTAAGGGGTACGTTCTATATGTTATTCAAAAGGTATGAATGACTTGTCATACAAATGGTAGGACTGACTTGTCATTCAAATGGTATTTGAAGGCATGATCGGCTTGTAATTTAAACGTATAACAGATTTACTATTCAAATGGCATGATCGACTCGTCTTTAATGTATATACAAAATGTATAATTGTGTCAAAATTTTGTGAAATATATAGCTATTTGCTTGAAAAAACTGCT